>NZ_CP028960.1:306785-613571 GCF_003071365.1 Methyloceanibacter sp. wino2 | reverse complement strand
TTCGATGTCCTCGGTGTTGGCGCCCACATTGCCGATATGGGGGAAGGTGAAGGTGATGATCTGTCCGGCATAGGAGGGATCGGTGAGGATCTCCTGATACCCGGTCATGGCCGTATTGAAACAGACTTCGCCCACGGCGCTGCCGGTCGCGCCCGCGCCGCGCCCTTCGATCACGGTCCCGTTCGCCAGAACGAGCAGGGCCGTCGGCGCTTCGTCCGCCCAAGGCTGCGTCCTTGGCGCATGCGTCCGCGCAAGGGGCGAGGACCCTGTGTCGTGCTCGTCAGTCATCCGCGAATATCTATGTTCGGCCGGTGTCGGTGGTCGCCAAAACGAAAGCTGCAAACGGTGGGGCGTTGCGCTCTGGTCAGTCAGGCGTGAGAACCACGATTTTTAAGGAGCGCGCGTCCTTAAGATGCGTTCTTTACGTCAGCTTTGTGACGGGGTCAATGGCGGAGCTCAAAAATTTTCTTGTTAAAACAATGCCTTAGATGCGCAAATTCGCTTGCGTGTCCGGGCGCCGTCGATTAGGTTGGGAGCTTCCTTCGAAAAGCAGCCCGAAATCGAGACAGATGCGCGAGACCATCACCGCCGCACTGAAAGCCGCGACCAAAGCGCGCGAGATGCAACGCGTGTCCACGCTTCGCCTTGTCAGCGCCGCCATCAAGGATCGCGATATCGCAGCCCGGACTTCGGGAGCCGAAAAGGCGACCGATGCCGAACTGCTCGAACTCTTCGCCAAGATGATCAAGCAGCGCGAGGAGTCGCAGAAGATCTACGCTGACGCCGGGCGTACCGAGCTTGCCGCGCAGGAAGGCGCCGAGGCCGACATCATTCGCGAGTTCCTGCCCAAGCAATTGTCCGACGCGGACATGGCCAAAGCCATCGACGACGCGATCGCCGAGACGGGCGCGAGCGGCATGCGCGACATGGGCAAAGTCATGGGCGTGCTCAAAGGCCGCTATGCGGGCCAGATGGATTTCGGCAAGGCCAGCGGCGCCGTGAAGGCCAAGCTCGGCTGATCCGTCGATTTGCTCCAAGAGTTGAGTGTGGTTAACGCGCGACTGCCTTGCGGCGCACGACCGTACCGGCACGTCGACCTGCGACATCTTTCCATCGATCGGAATTCGATCATCGTCAGTGCCCTGATCGTGCATTGTGCAGATGCACAAAAATGCGCGCCGGACACACATTACAAACGCGTCTTAGACACGCCAAAACCACATTGCGTTAACGCTTCCGTCACACTCGCGCGAAGCCGAAACGAGTCGCGACTCTTGATCGGCTTTCCTGATCGAGACATTCAAAAATGCCCACAAAATCAGCAGGTTTTTCGTTCTGAATTTCTGATCGAGTCATCAGGAAAATCGTGCGGCAGCGAGCCACGCGGCAGTATGTCATTGCGCTGCACCATAGACATGACGCGATGCAACAATATCTATGAGTGCAACGGGGCGCGGAATCAGTTCGCGTCCGATTTTGAGATTGGAGGCCTACCGATGTTCAAGAACATCCTTCCTATTGCCGCCGCCGGCGCGCTTTCGCTGTTTGCGGCTACAGGCTTTGCTAGCGCCGACGACTCGCATGCGACGAATCTCGGTCCCGTCGGACCGTACCAGCCGATTCTCGCAAAGGTCGGTGACTCTCGTCTTCTTGCCTATTACGAGCCCGATCAGGGCAAGTGTGCGGTAAGCGCCGTCATGTCGACGGCGGCAGCCGACGGTGCAGTCGAAGCCAAGCGCGTGCGTGTCGCGCTGCACCCTGGTGAACTGTTTCACCTCGACGGCGTGAAGAACGAGCGTGTGGTTTTCACCTGCGCGCCCGATGCCAAGGCCATGACCGTCCTCAACAAGGGTGAGGTTCTGACCAGGCAGGCGAGCAACGTCGTTTACTAGACGACGTCTTTGACGAGAGCCCTTGCTGCTGCGAGCGGGGACCTGGCCGGGCGGAACATACGTTCCGCCCGGTTTTACTTTGTCAGTTTCTTTGCAGCACTTTCCCTTGTTAGCCGCCCTCAAGCAGGGCAGCATGCGCGCGGTTTTCACTGCAACGCAAAGGGACAATCTGATGAAACTTTTAAAGTTTGCGGCTGTCGTGCCGTTCGCGGCCGTGGCGCTCTCGGCTGTGCCGGCACACGCTGTGCCGAAGTATGCATGCGCCGTGCACGAAGTTTTCGAGTGCACCGCCGTTTCGGGTTGCAAGCGCATCAAGCATGAGACAGCTGGCATCCCGCCCATGCTGACTCTCAACGTCAAAGAGAAGAACCTGTTCTCGGGTCTCTTCGGCGGTGGCGCTCTCCTGCAACAGGGCGATGTCTACGACGACGAGAAGGTCTTGATCATGCGCGGGCGCAAGGGGCTCCAGACCTGGTCGGCGGTTGTCGAAAAGCCGTCGGGTAATATGTCCGGAACGATTGCGCAGGCCGGCCGTGCCTTCACGCAGTTCGGGACGTGCGTCGAAGCCAAATAGGCTTCGCGACGCGCGAGAGAACATGCGTGCCGTCAAAGCGGCACACTGAATTGGGGCCGGGAGCAAAAGCGTCCGGCCTTTTTTCTGCGCTGTCGTCGCTGTTGCCTACGGCTCGTCGCGATACGGGCTACGCCGTGCGGCTATCCGTTCGCGCCGTTTCATTAGATAGAAGAGCGCGAAGACCCCGATCCCGAGGAGCAGAATGCCTCCGACCCAGGCGAGAGCCGTGCCGTAGACATAGATGAGGCCGATGCCGATCGCCGGCGTGACGCTCGATGCAACGACATCGGAAAGGTCGATGTCGAACCGCCACCAGACGAAGAGGGCGATCACGGCGAAGAGCGCGAGCAATACGACCAGAACAACTTCCATCGTCACCTGTCCCCGAAACGTCTCGACATCCGTAGAGTGCACTTTCCGGCCGCGTGGACAACGAGCATCGCTCGAACGTCAGCAGCCCCGCACGTGCTAGAGTCCTTGCTCGATGGCCTTGAGCACGGAGTAGCGCAGCCGGCCGCCGCCTCTGAGGGCGATGACGAAACGCACGCGTCCATGATTGGCCGTGTCGGCATAGCCGGCCAAAGTCCTGATCCCCGACATGGTGCCGGTCTTGTTCGTGCCGCCGTCGTGTCCGTGCATCAGCTCCGCATAGGTCACGAAGAGATCGAGAACCTTGGCGAGCCCCTGCGCCGTGAAGCGGTTGCCGCGGCTGAGACCGGAACCTTCTTCCAGATAGATGTCGTCTTGAAGCCCGTGCGCGGCCAGCATCTCGTTGGCGACCTTGAGAGACTTCTCGAGACTCACGGGGCCGCCGTAACGCGCCGCGCCGATCTCCAGGAAAACCTGGTTGGCGATGTAGTTGTTGGAGCCGATCAGAAGCAGATTGATGATGGCCGCGAGGCTTCGTGACTGCTGATGCACGTAAACAGGTTGAAGTCCTGGCGGCACCGGCCCGATCGTGATCTTGCCCTCGACCTTGCCGCCGGATTTCTCGATGAATGCTTCGAGGAGTTCTCCCGCATAGATCAGGCTGAGCTCGGGATCCTTCGCAAGGCTGATGCGGCCGCGTCCGTTCGGGCCCCGTGACCTGAACTGACTCACGGCCAACGGCGTAAGGGGCGTCTGTTTCTCGCCGGGATAGACCTTGGTGCCGCGGCGCACCGCGCTGATCGTGTTGAAGTTCACCGCCAGCGCGGAGTTCAACGCGTTGTACGAGCGGCTGTTGTCTTCGATTCCCGGGATGCTGACCTTCTCGGGGTAGTAGCTGGGATCCAGCACCATGCCCGTGATCGGCTCAGTTCCGATCGCCGCGACCAGTTCCGGCGCCAGCAGGGCTAACTCCTCGGAGACCAGCATCGGGTCGCCGCCGCCGCGCACGTAGAGCACGCGATTCTCATCGAGATAGAAATGCGTCTTGAAGCGATAGGCCGGCCCCAAGACCTCCATCGCGAGCCACGAGGTCACGACTTTCGCGACGGAAGCCGGCACGAACGGCTTGTCGGCGTTCTGCGTGATGAGCTCGGTGCCCTGTTCGTCGATCACATAGACAATGCCGTTGGGCGCCAGCGCTCTGACGCGTTCCTTCGCGCCGGCGAACGCAGCCGCGGCGAGTCCTTGGGCGGGCAGGAGAACGAAGGCAAGGATCAGCAGGCGGGACCACATGGCAGCTCTCTTTTACAGGCCGACCGGACGCAATGGCTAGACTGATCTTGGTTTGCGACAGCGGCGTTTACATGACCACCCGCACGCGGGTGGTATCAAACGGTGACATTGCGCGGCGGCAGCGCCAATCGCGCGAGCGCGGCGTGCCGAACGCTTGCCAGCCAAAGCGTGCCTTCCGATTGCGCTACGGCGGTCACGAATGAGAAGCCGCGGTGCCGCATTCGGATATTGTAGACGAGCCGTCCATCGAGATCGTAGGCCTGCACCCACACGATACGTTTCGGGCGCGGCTGCAGGACGCGGGGCAGCTTCAGCGCGAGCGTCCGCAAGGCCGGGTGCCGGGGCAGCAGGAAGTCGAGCAACGCAATGCGCGGCGCCGGCAGCGCCACCCACAACAGTCCCGTGCTCGATAGGCTGATGTTGTCGGGGAAGCCGTGCAGCCCGGTGACGAAATCGCTCCACGTTCCGGCGCGCTCGCCCTTCAGCCAATAGCGGCGGATCCGGTAGCCGAGTGTTTCAGCGACATAGAGACAGGACTCATCCGGTGCGAGGGCAATCCCGTTCGCGAAGGAGAGGTTCCGGTCGAGGACGGTGGTATCGCCATTGGGATGCACACGGATCAATTTTCCTGATGTCGCGTGCGCGATGGCGTCCGCCTGGTAGTCGTCCCACGTTGCCGTTTCGGACGACGTTGTCAGGTAGATGCTCCCGTCCTCGGACCGGGCGGCGTTGCTGCAAAAGCGCAAGGGTGCGCCGTCGATCTCGTTCAGTACGACTGTGACGCGCCCGGTCGCGGGATCGACGCGCAGCAGGCCCTTGTCGTGATCGCACACCAGCAATGTTCCGTCCGCGCAGGCCTCGAGACCCAGCGGCCGTCCGCCCGTATTGCCGAGAACGGCAGTGCCGTCCGTCGTCAGGCGCACCACATCGCCATTGCCGAGCCCCGTGACCACCGATCCATCTTGCTCGATCAGGACATCCTCGCCGCCGGAGCCGGGGAGGCCGTGCAGGGACAGCGGTGCCGTAATCGCCTCGTCGCGCGACTCGTTCATCCGGAATTTAGGCGGCGGCTGCCAGCGGACCGGTCTGTGCAAAGCCGACTGTCTCGAAGCCATGCTTTGCGATGCCACGTTCCGCGGGGCGAGGGAAGGGCGCGGTTAGCGCCGGCCGGGTTGCCCCCGCTTATTCCGGCAGAGGCCCAGGGACCAGGTCGCGGTAGGCGCGCCAGCTGGCAAGACCGAGCCACGGGAACACGACGATCAGCGCGATGAAGCCGGTCGCGGCGCTCGCCAGGGTCAAGACGCCGAGGATCGCGGCCCACAGGAGCATCGGCCAAAAATTCTCGGCCACGGCCCGGACGCTGGTGGCGATGGTGGTGAACACCCCTGTATGGCGATCGAGCAGCATCGGCGCGGCCACGACGACTCCGCAATAGGTGAGAAAGGCGATCAAGCCGCCGGCGAGCGTGCCCGTGACAAGCATGGTGTTCCCGTCGGACGTCGTCAGAGCGAAGGTGACGAAGTCGTCGACGGTCCGATGCAACTGATAGGTCGACAGGCCATACACGATCTGGGCGATACGCCCCCAAAGCAGGTAGATCATCAGCAGGAATAGACCGAGATAGGCAAGATCGCCGCGGACGGCGTCCCGGACATAGAGCATCTCTCCGAGCGTCGGCTTCTCGCCGCGCTCGATGCTGCGTCCCGCCTGGTACAGCCCCATGGCGATCATTGGGGCGACGAACACGAAGCCGCAGGTCAAGGCCAAGGCCCAAAACTCCGCGTTGGAGACGACCAACGCGTAGCCGATGGCAAAACTCACGATCGCGAGGAGAAGGCCATAGGTCAGGCAGGGCACCGGCGCCTTCCAAAGATCGCGCCAGCCTCCGGCGAGCCACCGGAACGGCGCCTTCCAATCGACAATGGCGATATCGGGCAGTCCGCCTGAAGTCTCCACACCATCCTCCCCCAAAGTGGTCCCGCAGCGAGCAACGGCCCTATGGCCGTCGCCGGCAGAGCGGTCACATGCTCGCGAAATGGGGCGTATGCGTCCTTGCGGCACATCAAGCCCACGCGGGTCCTTAGGGGCTTAGCCGGGTCAGCGCAAGGCGGATCTAGGACGCTTCGGCCTGTCCGCCGGTGGACGCCGTGAGGCCCGGCGCCTTGGGTACGTCATGCGGCTGGGCCGATTGAACGTCCCGCGCCGCCGGATCGAGCTTTGTCCTATTGGGCTTGGTCTTCGCCAGAACGCGCTGCATCTGCTTCGGCAGATACGGCTCGGCGCGGTTCAGTTTCTCGTCCAGCCCCTTGTTGCGCTGGCGCAGGAGCCGGGCCCAGGCGGCGATGGTTGGGCTGCTGGCGATCAGGAGCGTCAGTCCGATCACCATGAGAATGAGACCGGTCGGGATCGGCAGCCAAACGGTGGCAAGGCCCGCGATCATGCAGACCGCGCCGGTGATCTTCAAGATGAGGTTGCTCAGGCCCGAGCCATTCCTGCCGCGCATCCGTCCTGGGTAGTGAACGCCGGTGACAGTTCTATGGCGCGACCGTGGCGCGGGCGGGGAACGCCGATCCGCCGCCGGCATGTTCGCGATCAGTCTTGACCGTCGGCTTGGCCATGTCCCTCCAGCCGCCGAAGCAGCGCGGCCATGGTGTAGCGCGTCGTCTCGATGGCCTCGACAGGTAGGCCTTCGGCGAGGTCGTTGACCCAAGGCGCCTGTAATTTCATGGCCGCGTCGAACCTGCGCCTACCCTCGTCGGTGAGAACGACAAGCTGAGCGCGCTTGTGATGCGGGTTCGGCTTGAACATCACGAGACCGTCTCTCTCCAGGTCGTTGACGATGCGCTGGATGTTTTGGCGGTTGGCGCCCATGTCGCGCGCCAGCCAAGCCACCGGCTGCGCCCGCTCCGCGGCAACGATTGTTCCGAGCACTTGCCAGCGTCCGCTCGTGAGACCTAACCCGGAAATCAGCCGGTCTCCGGCGGCGAGGACGCGGTTGTTGAGGCGAAACAGATCGAGAATGAGGTCGGTCAGGGCGCTTCCGGCCGGCGTTCGCAGTCGAGGGGTCATGATTGGTTCCATAGGCTGATATTGACATCATCATGTCAAATATATATGTGAGCATTATATCAAATTGACATCATGCTACCAAACCGAACGGAGCTTTTCATGTCCTTCATACGGCCACTGGACCCCGCCTTTCCGATTGACCGTCAACTGGCGGTGGATGCCTCCCCCGTCGTGCTGGTGAACGTCTTCACGCTCGAAAAAGCGGACGAAGAGCTGTTTCTGAAGGCGTGGGAGCAGGACGCGGAGTTCATGAAGCGGCAGCCGGGCTTCATATCCACCCAGCTCCACCGCGCGATCGGCGAGAGCCCTGCCTATCTCAACTATGCGGTCTGGGAATCGACGGGCCACTTCCGGGCGGCGTTCGAGAATCCCGAGTTCGTGGCAACGCACGCGGCCTATCCGTCATCCGCCGTGGCCGCGCCGCACCTGTTCCAGAAGGTCGCTGTGGCCGGGATTTGCGTCGCCTAGCGGCCGCGAACGCCCCGGAACGGAGAGTGTGGTGATGCTTAAGATCCTTCATCCAGTCGCGGGCGCGGTCGCGCTCGCGACGATTGCGACCTTCTGGCTCTCAACGGCCTTCAGCGAGCTATTCGCGTCCGAAGCGGCCGTGACCGCCGTCAAGACGGCCATACCGTGGGGCTTTCTCCTGCTGATTCCGGCCCTTGCCGCTGCGGGAGGATCGGGCTTTGCCCTGGCGCATGGGCGCCGAGCCGGGTTGATCGGCCGGAAGATCAAACGGATGCCGCTCATTGCCGCGAACGGCATCCTGGTCTTGATCCCGGCGGCGCTTTTTCTCGCCTTCAAGGCGCGCGCCGGAGAGTTCGATGCCGTCTTCTATCTGGTGCAAGCGGTCGAACTCGTGGCTGGCGCAGTGAACATCACGCTTCTTGGACTCAACATGCGCGATGGCCTCAAGATGGCGGGGCGGTTGCGCGCCCGGCAGGGGTGACCCATTCCGGGCAGACCGCCCCTTTGGCGGCGCAGTGCCCGCCGGGATCGGCCGATCCCACCGTTTCTCTTTTGTTCCAAACAGTGGATAGTGTTGAAGATTGAGAATCGCACCGCGCTTCGGCGCGCCGATAAGCCCACTGTCGTTGAAATGAAGTTCTCCGATTCGTTCTTGGATGAGGTCCGTGCCCGGCTCCCTGTGAGCCAGGTCGTGTCGCGCCGCGTGCAGCTCAAGCGCGCCGGGCGTGAGTTCAAGGGGCTGTCTCCCTTCAACAAGGAGAAGACCCCGTCCTTCACCGTGAACGATCAGAAAGGCTTTTATCACTGCTTCTCGTCCGGCCGGCATGGCGACATCTTCCGCTTCGTCATGGAGACGGAAGGTTTAAGTTTTCCCGAAGCCGTGGAGCGGCTGGCGGGGGAGGCGGGCGTGCCGATGCCGGCGCCCGATCCCCAATACGAGCGCACGGTCAAGGAGCGGCTCGGGCTCATGGACGCGCTCGAAGCCGCCGCCAAGTTCTTCGAGCAGGCGTTGCGGTCGGGCACAGGGCGCGACGCGCTCACCTATGCCGAGGGGCGCGGGCTGAGCCGAGAGACCATCGCCGAGTTCCGCATCGGCTATGCACCCGGAGGACGCGACACGCTCAAGAACGCGCTGCTGCAAAAAGGCTTCAGCGAGGCGCAGCTTCTCGATGCCGGGCTGATCATCAAGCCGGACGACGGGCGTCCCACCTACGACCGTTTCCGCGACCGGCTGACGATCCCGATTCTCGACGTGAAGTCGCGTGTCATCGCATTCGGGGCCCGCGCGCTCGCTCCAGATGCGCAGCCGAAATATCTGAACTCGCCGGAGACGCGACTATTCGACAAGGGCTCCCAAGTGTTCAACTTCGCCCGCGCGCGCGGTTCCGCCTTCGACAAGGGCGAGTTGATCGTCACGGAAGGTTATATGGACGTGATCGCGCTGCACCAGGCGGGTTTCAAGAACGCGGTGGCGACGCTTGGCACGGCCTTCACGGCGCGGCAGATGGAGCAGCTGTGGCAGCTCGCGCCCGAGCCCGTGATCTGCTTCGACGGCGACCGGGCAGGCGAGGCCGCCGCGGCGAGGGCCGTGGATCGAATGCTGCCCGTGCTGCGCGAAGGCCATTCGTTCCGGTTTGCCTTCCTGCCCCAGGGCCAGGACCCGGACGATCTCGTTCGCAGCGCCGGGCCGTCCGCCTTCTCGGCCTATCTCAAGAACGCCATGCCGCTGATCGACATGGCCTGGCGCCGGGAGATGCGCGCCGGCGCCATCGATACGCCGGAGCGGCGCGCCGCCTTTGAAGCGCGGCTCGAGGCGCTGCTGAACGAGATCGAGAATGTGCGTGTCCGCGAGCACTATCGCCGCGAGATCAAGAACAGGCTGTTCGAACTGTGGCGGCCGCAGCCTCGGTCCGGCAGAAACGGTGGGCCCGGCAAGAGAAACGGAGCGAAGCCCGCCCGCCGCGAGGCGCTGCCGCCGCCAACCGCCTATGGGTTCGGTACGATTGTTGCGCTGGCGCTCGTGAACCATCCTTGGCTGCTCGATCAGTACGCCGAAGAGATCGCGAGCGTGGATGTAACGGACAAGAAGCTTGCCGCGTTGCTCGCCGCCGCCACGAAAGCGATCCACGATGACCATGCCATTTCGCGCGACGCGTTGATCGCGAAACTGCGCGACGGATCCAACGGGGAACTGCTGGACCGGCTGTTCTTGGAAAGCCATCATGCGCGGCACGCCTTCCTGAAACCCGATATGCCGCGCGACGAGGTGGAGGAGCAGTTCACGGACATGCTCTATCGCTGGCGCGCGCTGCCGACGCTCAGCCGTGAGATCGCCGAGAGCGCCGAGGTCATCGCCGACATGTCCGAAGCCGAGTTCGAACGCTTTGCCGTTCTGCAGCAGGAAGTGGCGAGCGTCGGCCTCAAGCAGGACACGGACGACGCGGCCATGCGCGACGCGAAGCAGCGTTTTCAGGACATGCTCGCGCGCCTAAAAAGCGCGCCCCCCGCCAAAGGCCGCCGCCGGCAGGGCTGAGTCCCACGCATTGTGCGCTGCCCTCGGCGCATAGCCGGCCTAGAGAACATCCGAGACACTATCGTACCCCGCGCGCCGCCATGGATAAGCGGCGGCAGGAATGTGCGCGCGGCATGTCGTGAGGCTTGCGACCGGCAACGGCCATTCTGGATCTTGCTGGATCTTGGTCTTGGGCGGGCACCTGGCCGACCTTGCGACACGTACAGCGGTTATGGGGCAGGCCTATCGGAAGTTCGTCCGTACACGTACACCTTTCTAATCTGCGCCCGTATTGTTTAGCTTTTTTTCGACTGTTGCTCATTTGCACTAGCTGCCGTGCAACGACTCACCCAGGCTTTGCATCACATAGACGCAAGTGTGACGTGCGGTGCTGACTGACCGAGGGAGAGCGGGATGTCGCGATGGGATCGGCGTAAACGGCGTGCGTTGGTAAGGCGTGGGGCTTCTGATCCGCGCAGTACGGAGAGGTCGGATTCGGCGCTCCGAACATTTTCACAAAGACCGATCAGCAAACTGATCACCAGACAGTCGTTCGATCGCCGAACGCTGCTTCTGGGCACGGCGCTCGCGGCCGTCGCTGTATTCGCGCCCGTTGCCGCTCCTACGCCGGCACAGGCGCAGGTCGACTGCCTGACCGGAAACCCGCCGCCCGGCCCGATCGACGTTACAACACCTGGCGACGCCATCGTCTGCGCGCCGACCGAATACCGTACCACTGCGGGCGGCACTGTTATCAATCTCACCACCAATGGTGATGGCCGAAGCATCACCATCGACAACAGTGGGCCGCTAACCAGTATCCATCCCACCTTGGACTCTGTTGGCATTTTTGCCTCCACTGCAGGGACCAATAGCGACATCAGCCTCACCAATAGCGGTGCCATCACGGTTTCGGGCGACAATGCCACGGCCCTTAGCGTGGTGACGAGCAGTCCGGACAACGCCCTGATTGTCGACAACAGTGGAACACTCATCGTCACGGGCGCGGATGGCGCCAGCGGGATGAGCGTGTCGGGTACGAGCCAAGTTCCGGCGCGCATCTCGAATAGCGGCGACATGATCGTGAGCGCCGGTTCACAACCCGCCACCGGATTTAACTTTCAGGGGGCGGTTGGGCTCATCCTCGACAATAGCGGTGATCTCACGGTGACTTCCGCAAACAACTCGGGCGTCGGCATCTTCGCGCAGGCCGTGGCAGGTTTTTTTGACATCACGAATAGCGGCGATATCACGGTAAGCGGACGGGGCGTCGCGAGCGGCATTTTTGCGCAGTTCGGACCGGCCGGGCAACGCATTAGCATCGACAACAGCGGCGATATCAACGCGACGACGACCCAAGGTTACGCCTCCGGTATCCTTGCTCAAAACACGGGCGATGATGCGCCAATCGACGTTTACAACAGTGGCGGTATCACCGCCGATGGCGACGTTGCACGCGGCATCTACGCCACGACTGGTGGCTCCCGCAGCCCGATCACGATCGTGAATGGCGGCCCGATCGCCGTGAACGGTCCGACGGCAATTGGCATCGACGTGGAGAGCAGCGGCAACGAGAGCACGGTGTCGGTGAGCAACACGGCGGCGATCGACGCGACAGGACAAGGGCAGACGGTCGGTATCTTTGGCCGCGTTGGGGGGTCGACAGCCGCTCCCACCGCCACGTCGGATAGTCCACTGACCATCCTCAACAGCGGTGAGCTTACGGTTCTGGACACCGGACCTTCCGGTCGGGCAACCGGCATATATGCGACGTCCAATGGCGTGATTGGCCTAGGCCCGATCGCCATTACCAACAAGGGTGCAATCGATGCCCGCGCCACGGGCGCGAACAGCTATGCCTACGGCATCAACGCGTTCAGCATCAGCCCGAACAGCGCGATCACGATCGACAACCAGGCGATGGTCACGGTTCGGGCGCGCGAGCAGGCCGTGGGTCTGCAGGCCGTCGTTACGCCGACAGCCGAGGTGGACCCGGGCTTCACGCCGATCTCGGTCACCAATAGCGGCGATATCCACGCAAAGATCACCGACACGACCGGCGGTCCTTACAACTATGCCATCGGCATCATCACGCTCGCGATCGGCCCGAACGCGCCCATCTCGATCAACAATTCCGGCTCGGTGTATGCGGAGGGCGGCCCGCGCAATGTGGGCGTCTATTCGTATAGCTACTACGTCGGCAATAAGACGACGATCACCAATACGGGCGAGATCGGGGCGCAGTCTCATCTGGCCATCGACGTGAAGGGTCTCGGCAACGCCGACATCTTCAACGCCGGAACGATCACGGGCTTCGTGGATCTGACGGAACAGAATGACCGCTTCGTGAACCGGGCGGGCGGTGTCTTCGAGACGAAGAAGACGTCTCTGTTCGGCGGCGGCGAGGATGTGTTCTCGAACCAGACCGGCGCCACTGTGCTGGCCGCGACGAATGCCTCCAAGCGTGAGTCGAGCGGCTTCCGGGGGCTGGAGACCTTCAAGAACAACGGCGGCACGATCTCGCTGGTCGACGGCGGGGTGGGGGACACATTCACCCTCGCCAACACGCCGGGGTCTGCGGATCTCAAATTCGAAGGCGGCGGGTACCTGGCTGTGGATGCGTCCTTGCGCGGGGCCGGCTCGAAGGCGGACAACTTCATCGTCGACGGCGACGTGTCGGGCGTGACCAAGGTGATGGTCAACAATACCAGCACCCTGCCGGGCGTCTTCAATTCGCAAGGCATCCCGGTCGTGTTCGTGGAGGGTCAGACCCCGAAGGCAGGCAACTTCGTGATGGCGGACGGACCCATCGATACGGGGCTGTTCGACTACGACCTCTATTTCGTGCCGACAGGCTCCGGATATTGGGAGCTGCGCAGCTTTGCGGGCGCGTCCGCTCATATGCTGCCGAAGCTGCTGACCGCGGCCCAGGATCTGTGGCACGAGACCTCGAGCACCTGGTTCGACAGGACGGCGGATTTGCGGGTGGTGCTGAACGGGGGCGGGGCCCCGGCCTATGACGCCGGCGCCAAGTCCATGAGCGAACCTTCGTCAAATGGCCTGACGCCCGGCGTCTGGATCAAGGGCGGCGGCTCGCGTCTGGATCGCAACGGTTCGGCCACCACCTCGGCCTATGGGCGCAATTACGACTACGACCTCGACAACGAGCTCTCCACGGTCGACCTGCAGATGGGCGTCGACATGGGCAGATACGATGTGCTCTCGGAAGGCGATGTGCTGGTCTTCGGCGTGCTCGGCGGCTTCGTCGGCGCCGGCCTCGACTACGACAGCCTCGCCGACAGTTTCAACTTCTCCGGCGGCCAGGTGGGAGCGTATGCCACCTATCTCAAGGACGGTCTCTTCGTCGATACGCTGCTGAACGTGCATCTCTATGAGATCGACACGCCGAATCTGGGCTTCCCCGACAGCCTGAACGCCACCACGGTGGGCCTCAGAACCGACGCCGGCTACCGCTTCGGTTCATTCACCGGCGGGGCCTTCTTCGAGCCGCTGGCGACGATCGAGATCGCCTGGGCCGATATCGACGGCTTCAACGTGGGCGGCAACAAGGTCAGCTTCTCCGACGATGCCAACGTCAGAGGCCGGATCGGCGGGCGTGTCGGCACCACCACGGAAGCCTGGGAAGGCACCATGATGGAGCCGTTCCTGATCGCGAGCCTGTGGGGCAACCTCTCGGAAGACAATGCGGCGACGCTGGTGTCCTCCGGCACGACCTTCCAGTTCCAGGACGATCTGGACGACGTCTGGGGCGAGTTCTCGGCCGGCGTGAACCTGTTCAACTTCTCCCAGACCACCGCCGTGTTCGCCAAGGTCGACTACACCTTCGGCGAGGACGTGCAAGGCCTCGGCGGCAAGGCCGGCATGCGCGTGGCTTGGTAAAAAGGAGCCGTTGGCCCAGAGCCCGTGCCGTACCCGCTATCCCTTCGATTCGAGGAATTTCTTCAAGCCATCGAAATCCATGACCGGGGCGATCTGGTGCACGTTGAGATCCGTCCAGGGGTCGAACAGGGCCATGATCGCTTCGGCGCTGTCTGATTCGAAGATGCTCCAGGTTTCCTGCTGCGTGAGCGATATCCACGCGCCGAGCAGCTTCACGCCTGAGGGTTCGACCACGCCGTTCTCCATGAATCGCGCCAAGCTCTCATCGCGCGCGTCGGGATCGATCGTCACATAGCAAACAAAAAGCATGGTGTGCTCCACTCGCTAAGCCGTCGCCGTTGGCCGCACGGCGCCAAGCCTTAGGGCAAGCCCGTACGGTAAGAAGATTGGCGATTGTATACGACATCGCGTTGACCGCACGCGCCGATGATTGCTGGCGGACAGTCCTGACCGGACCAGACAAATCCCGGAATCCTCCTTGATTTTAGCGTCCCACGCGACCATTCTCCGCGGCAATTCAAGGATGCGGAAGGAGCCTTATGGCGAAGGAAGAAATGCTCGAATTTCCGGGGGTGGTCACCGAACTCCTCCCGAATGCCACTTTCAGGGTGAAACTCGAGAACGAACACGAGATTATCGCCCACACGGCGGGACGTATGCGCAAGAACCGGATTAGGGTGCTTGCTGGTGACAAAGTTTTGGTCGAGATGACCCCTTATGATCTCACTAAAGGTCGGATCACTTACCGGTTTAAGTAGCAAGCTCGGGCTGAAACGGAGCACGCCGGCGCCAGCCGAGTCGGAGCCCGTGGCCGCCGCTGTGCCGGGTAAGATCAAGGCGCCGAAGCGGCCGACGCGCCGCCGCGCGCCGAAGCCGGGCTCCAGCTTTCGGCCTAAACTCGTGCTCGCCTCCGCGTCGCCGCGCCGTTTGCAGCTGCTCGAACAGGCAGGGCTTGCGCCGGATGCGCTGCGCCCGTCATCGGTCGACGAGAGCGTGTCGAAGGGCGAAGTGCCGCGTCAGATCGTGCGGCGGCTGGCCAAGGCCAAGGCCGAGGCTGCGCTGAAGCTCGTCAAGAACGAGCCGGAACTCGCCAAGTGTTTCCTGATCGCCGCCGATACGGTTGTGGCCGTCGGCCGGCGCGTGCTCGGCAAGGCCGAGCTCGAGAACGAGGCGGCGGACATGCTGCGGCTTCTGCGCGGCCGCGCCCATCGCGTCTACACGGCGGTGACCATGGTAACGCCCGAGGGGCGGTGGCGCGAGCGCGTGGTCGAGACCCGCGTGCGCTTCCGCAACATCACCGACCAGGAGATCGGCGCCTATCTCGCCAGCGGCGAATGGCGCGGCAAGGCGGGCGGCTATGCCATTCAGGGCATTGCCGGGGCCTTCGTCATCAAACTGGTGGGCTCCTACACGAATGTGGTGGGGCTGCCGCTGACCGAGACGGTCAGCATGCTGGCGGGCGAGGGCTATCCGGTCGCGCTACTGTGGCTGGCCAAGGCCGAGGTCGACTCCGAGTGACCGCCGGCCGGGACAGCAAAGCGGCGCAAAAGGCGGTCGCGCGCTGCCCGATCTGCCGCAAGCCGACAGTCAAGGCCCATCGTCCCTTCTGCTCGAAGCGCTGCGCGGAGCTCGATCTCGGGCGCTGGCTCAAGGGCGCCTATGCGGTTCCCGGAGACCCGGCCGAGGAGGCCTATCCCGAGCCGCCCGCCGGCTGGGACGAAGACTAAGCCGGCGCTTTTGCCGGGCACACGCGGAGGCAAAAACCCGCGAAGTCCGGTCTCGACAGAGCCCGGCCGATTGCCTATAAGCCAGGGCCTTACGGGATAGGGCCTTGCATGCAATTCTTGCCAAGCGGCCCATCGCGTCCAGCCTGACAGTAGGCACGCCCAGGTAGCTCAGTTGGTAGAGCAGCGGACTGAAAATCCGCGTGTCGGTGGTTCGAATCCGCCCCTGGGCACCACTCTCCGCCCTTCGCCGACGAGCCCCAATCGCCCGGTCAGGAAAACATCCGCCGTATTGCGCGTAGCGGTGACGTGAGGCGCCAGGAAGAGCTTTCCTGGATGGAGCGGAGTTTCTCGGACAGGCGTTGCTTCTCCGCCAGCTCTTCGCTCACCTTTTCTGCCTCGTCCTCCAGAGCGGCGAGGTGCGCGCGCAAGTTTCGGGCCTCGGCGTCTTTGCGGCCGATGATCCGTCGGTACTCTTCGAAGATCACCTCCGCGCCGGTGTCGAGGTTTGCCTCCGCGGCCAGCTTCAGAACGTATTTCAGGGGATCCCTCCGATTGACGCGCATCCGGAACGCCGTCCAGAAGTCGGCGAGGTCGCGATCCACATCGACGGGATGCGGTTCGTAAATAGCGTGCCGGCCAGGCGCGGCCTCTTTGAGTTCTCGCAGCCGTTGCCGCCAAGCCGGTCCGCACTGAAGTCCGACGACCGCCTCGTGAAGCTTCGCCTCGGTCGAAGCGCGCAACGTGTCCGACTTCGCCAGTGAGATGGCCTGGGCCAGATAAGCTTCGACATCGGCGGGTTGGGGCACCTCCGAGAGAGGGAAATCGTGCGCGGAAAAGGGCGGCACCACGCAGGCGGGGATCCGCACCACCGGCAGCCCGGAGACAGCGGCTTCCAGCAAGGCGGTATGCGAGTCGAAGGGAAAGCCTTCGAGATAGATGTCCGCGGCGGCGTGGTATGCGGCCACGTCGTGCTGAACGCCCACGGGGATCAGACGGTCCCCGAGCGCTTCCACGGCGGCGTCCCAGTCGTCGTCCTCGGCGCTCGGTCCGACCGCCACGAGATACGCGGCCGGCAGCGTGCTCAAAAGCGCTCGCACCATCGCCAGAAAATCGAGATCGCCGAGCGCTTTGTATTTGTATGCCGCGCCAACGGTCACGAAGACGATGGCCGTTTCGGGAATGCCCAAGCGGGCACGCACCGCTTGGCGATCCTGCGCCATGATCGACGGGTCGCGCGGGCTCGGCAGCGGAATGCGAAACAGAAAATTCCTGTCCACGCCGCGATTGCGGCGCGCCAAGTCCACGCTGGCCTGGCGAACGTTGACCACGAGGTCGGCAATGGAGGCGCCGACCCAGAACACGTGGTCCGCATGGTTCAACAGCAGAACCGGCGGCCCGCCGGCAACGCCGAACGCGACTGTCGGGACGACGTCCCACATATGGGTATGCAGCACGACACGGTCTGCCTCGCGTGAAGCAAGCTCCCGCAGCACTCGAGCCCTTTCGCGCAGTGACGGAATGCCGCCAAGCGCCGTTACCGTTCCGCCGCTTCGTTCGACCGCGGCTTTCAATTCAGGAAGAGCAAGCGCGTCCATGGAGGTCAGCGCCAGATGGTGTTCATCTCCGCTGTCGTCGTTTTCGATCCACCGGTGCAGCAGCGCCGTATGGCCGCCGACGGCGTAAGCGATCGACAGGACGTGAAGCCATCGCCGAGGTTCGGAGTTGGCGGCCGGACGCTCCTCCGGGGCAGCGCCAAGTCGTGCGGCGATCTGGAGGGCCGCGTTCTCGAGCCGCGACGAGGTCAGTTGGCCAAAACCGAAGGCACTCGCCAAGTTGGCCGCAACGTGCAGCCAGTTGACGGCCGCGTCATCGTCTTGGTCCTTCAGACATGCTTCTGCGTGCCCCAGGCACCAGTCGAACAGACCCCGGCATAGCGTCTGGCGCGCGACGATTTCTTTGGCAGAGGGCGCAGGAGACGGCGACATGGCTATCGGCACCGCATGGCTCAATTTCCGGCAGGCAGGCGATCGATTGTCTCGCGCGCATACCATGTCCCGCCGGTTGGTTCGAATCCGGCCTTGGCGAAGGCGCGCAAGGACGCCGTGTTCTTGGGGAATATCTCCGCGAGAAGCCGCAAGTGCGGCGCCAGCCCGTTGGCGGCTCGCAGAGCCGCGCTGCCGATGCCTTTTCCGCGCGCACTTTCGGTGATCAGGATGCTGACCTCGAAACCTTCGTCGCCGCGGCGGTCGAGGCGAAGCACCCCTCTGGGCCTGCCGTCCACCATGATGACCATCGGATGGCACGAAGGATCGGCGAGCTTCTCCGCCATCCAGGCGGCGTGTTCTTCACGCGATGGCGAATTGGTATTGCGCGAATGGGTGCGTGCGCCGGGTTCCCATTGCCAACCGAAGATCAACAGCTCGTCGCTTGCGTCCATGGGCCGGAGCCACACCTGCGCGCCGGAAGGGGTTCGTTCGGCGCCGACATCGGCTTGAACTAGTCGTGACATGGAGCCCATCGCGACGCATGGGCCTTCACGACAGAACGTGCGAGAGACGCATCGGATCCCGCCGGGAGCGTCTCTCCAAGCCTTATGCGTTGCTTTTCGCTCATACGCGCCCTCGCTCCCTGAGCATCAAGTCAATTGAGAGCGTGCCCTCCTTGTCAAGGCATCTTTCCCGCATATTCAGCAGCTATTGTTCGAGCATGGGCAATGGTTTGGAGCTAAAAACCTGCCCTGGTATTGGCGCTTGTATGACCCGCAGGGGAGGCTAGACGTGGAGGCTGCAGGTCCGGACATTCCCTTTTTCCGGCTCGATCTCGACGACGAAGACATCGCTTCGGTGGTCTCCGTCCTTCGAGGCGGCTGGCTAACGGCCGGCCCGCAAGTGGCGGCGTTCGAGGACGAGTTCGAACAGTTCATGGGAGAGGGTGTTCGAGCCGTTGCGGTTGCATCCAACACGGCGGGAATGCATCTAGCTCTCGAGGCGCTCGGGATCGCCCAAGGCGATGAGGTCATCGTTCCGACGCTGACCTTCACGGCCACGGCGGAAGTCGTTCGCGCTCTCGGTGCCGATGTGGTGTTCGTCGATATCGATCCGCAAACGCTCTGCATCGATCCCGACAAGATTGCCGAGGCGATTACCCCGAGAACGCGCGCCATCATGCCGGTCCATTTCGGCGGGCTCCCTTGCGACATGGGCCGCATCTACGCACTGGCCGAACCCCATGGAATTCACGTCGTCGACGATGCTGCCCATGCGCTGCCGGCCTCAATAGACGGTGTTCACGTCGGGGCCGGCGCCTCGGATGCCGCGGTCTTCAGCTTCTATGCGAACAAGACGATTACGACGGGGGAGGGCGGCATGATTGTCTCGCGCAACGAGTCGCTCATCGAGCGCTGCAAGCTGACGCGGTTCCACGGCATCGATCGCGATAGCTTTGACCGCTCAGCCCCGGATCTTGCGAAGCTCTGCTACGATGTCGTCGCTCCAGGCTTCAAGTACAACATGAATGACATGGCCGCATCGCTCGGCCGGACGCAGTTGTCCCGGGCGCACGACTTTCATACTAGACGCCAGCACATCGCCGCCCGATACCACGACGGCGTTGCCGGGCTTCCCTTGACCCTGCCGGCGTGGCCCAAGTCCCACCAGACCCATTCCTGGCATCTCTATCCAATACAGTTCCACGATCGCGCGGCGCGCGACCGGTTCCTAGAGCACCTCTCCCGGCATGGGGTAGGCTTCTCGATCCACTACAGGCCGCTGCACCAGATGACCTATTGGCGCGAGCGCAACAATCTACGCGACGACCAGTTTCCGGTGGCAACGCGGTATGCGGAACGGTGCGTCAGCCTTCCCATTTTTGCATCGATGCGAGACGACGAGATCGCCAGGGTCATCGACGTCGTCCAGGCGGCATTCCACTAGCGTAGGTAGGATAAGTCCAACTCATTGGGACCTGGCTGCGCGGTCTTTTCGGCGGAGGGTGACTCGCGTCTGTCTTGCTGGTGGTTCGCGTTCCGCATTCCGGCCTTCGCGGCGGTCCTCGTCATCGTTTGGCTGATGATCGCGCGGGCGCCGCCGGGGCTTCATTGAGCCGCCCGACCTCGCCACACCCGGCAGGCTGATCCGCTCGCGGGCCAGAGGGGGCTGAGATCTCATGGTCCAGCCTCGCTAACGTCTTAATTTGCGCTTCAAAGTCAAAGGATTCGGCGCCTGCAGAGGGGAGTCGGCCCTCCCGGGCCCGCGAACCGAGCCCTGGGCATCGCCCCCCGGCTCGTGCTCTAATGGACTGAAGGGGGGCGCGATTCTAGGATCTGCGCCGGCCGTCGGCGTGGGCGGTCAAGTTTGGGGGGAAATGCGATGTCGGCGATGCAGCCCATTTCGAGGCCTGGGAGACTCTGCGCCTGATGTCGGCTGGGTTTGGCCTTGAGAGGATTGGGCTTCTCGCCCTGCGCTTTCCGCGCGCGACCCTTCTGCTCATTGTCTTGATTACGGTGCCGCTGGCGTACTTCTCGACGAAAGTCGGCTTCTCGAGCGACATTCGCGAGATCTTCCGTTCCGGAACCGTCGACTATGCCAAGTTTCAGCTGGTCGAGGAGCAGTATCCGGACAGCGGCCAGGATGTCCTGCTGCTCATCCGGTCCGACGACCTCTTCACGGTCAAGAACCTCGAGCGGCTGCGGGATCTCCATCTCGAGCTGAGCTTCGCGAATGGCGTGCGCGATGTCGTATCGATGTTTTCGGCCCGCCATCCGCCCGACAATGCCGGCGGCGCCGAGCCGCTCTTCCCTCCGGAGATCACGGAGAAGGATTTGCCGGAGGCGAAAGAAGCGATTCTCCACCATCCGCTCGTAGCCAAAAAGCTCCTGTCGCCGGATGGGCAGACCACGCTCTTCGTGATCGCGATGCAGCCTTACCCGGATATCGACGACTTGCGCGTCGTCGCGAGTGAGTTGCGCGATGTGACGGAGCGCATGCTCGAAGGGACCGACATGACGGTCCAATATTCGGGTCTGTCGTTTTTGCGGCTCGAGATCGTTTCGTCGCTCATGGCCGACCAGATGACGTTCATCTCCGTCGGCTTCCTGATCGTCCTGCTCATCTCCTGGCTCTTCTTCCACAGCATCACCTATGTCTGCGTGGCGGCGCTTCCGTCCGTCATCGCTGTGATCTGGCTGGGCGGCATCACGGGCTTGCGCGGAACGGAGGTCGACGTCATGAGCGGGGTCGTGCCCGCCCTCGTCATCGTGCTCGTAGTGGCAAGCTCGCTCCATCTTCTCTTCAAGGTCAGACGCGAGCTCGCAGAGGGCGCCGATGTCTACGACGCCGTGGATCGGTCCGTGCGCGAGATCGGGCCCGCCTGCGTGCTGGCCTCGCTGACCACGGCAATCGCGCTGTTCTCGCTCACCCTGGTGCCGCTGAAGATCGTGGCGGGTTTCGGACTCACAGCGGCGATCGGTACGGCGATTGCGTATCTTGTCACCATCACGGTCGTCCCGTCGCTGGCCTTTCTGCTCTTCAGCCGTGTGAAGAAGAAAAAGTCGCTCGGGAACAAGGCCGACCTGGCCTTCGGCGCGGCAAGCCGTTGTTGCCACGGCGTTGCGCATTTCGCCTTGGTGCGGCCGCGGTTGGTGCTCGGATGCGGTCTCATCCTCTTGGTCGGCGCGGGCATTCTCTATTCCCAGATCAGTCCCCGCTATCAATATCGGGAGTACCTGCCCGAGCGCAGTCCGGCGCATCTCGCCATGAACGCCATCGACGACCGGCTGGCGGGAACCGAGAATATCTTCGTCCATATTCAGATGCCGCCGGGCGCGCGTATAGACAGCCCCGAGAGCGCGGAGCTCGTGAACAAGGTCGATGGGATCGTCGCCGGTTTGCCTCTGGTGCGCAGCGTGACGTCGCTCCATGGCATCGAAAGTTGGGCGGTTGCCGGCGAAATGACCGAAGATCAATTCTTCGGCCTCCTCCAGGAAGCCAAGACGCCGCTCATGGATAGAATCCTATCGGTGGACGACAACTCGACGCTTGTCACCGGGTATTTCCCAGGGACGGATGCCGCGGATCTCCTGCCGGTGGTGAAGGAGCTGGAAAGCAAACTCGATAAGTTGCGCGCCGCCTATCCGGGGGTGGTCTTCACCGCGACGAGCCTTTCGGTTCTGTCCGCGAAGGCGAGCTACGAGATGATCGCCCAGCTGAACAGAAGTCTTCTTCTCGCGATCTGCCTCAACATCCTGCTTGTCGGTCTGGTGTTCCGGTCGGTGCGCGCGGGCCTCTACTGTGTCTTGCCGAATCTTCTTCCGATCATGGTCGTTGCCGGGTTCCTCTATCTCTCCGGGTTGGGCTTGCAGTTCACCAGCGTCGTCGCCTTCACCATCGGATTCGGTATTGCGGTCGACAACACGATCCACATTCTCAACTATTACGGCTTGATGCGCTCTCACGGCCGGGCCGTGCGACCGGCGCTGGAAGAGACGCTGACCACGATCGGGCCGGTTCTGACGGTCGGGACGGTTGTTTTGATCTCCGGATTCGCCGCAACACTGCTGAGTCAGCTGCCGAATCTGCGTCTTTTCGGCGAAGTCGCCATTATGTTGCTTGCCACGGCCCTGTTGGCGAACCTACTGATACTCCCCGCAACGATTGCAATCCTGGAAGGTGGTCCGCTAAAGAAGAGCGGATCGCGGCATTGATGGCGGATTGGGGGCGTCAGCCATCATGCTCAGTGGGCAATGAGCGGAGGTACATTTATGCAGGTGATGGGGAACCGTCTTTCGCGCGGGAGTTCGATGGTGCCAGGTCGGGAATTTGCGCAGGTCACCGGACGCGCGTTTTTTGGGTTCGCACTGCTTGCCCTCATGGTGGCGGTGGCGCCGAGCACAGCGGCATCGGCGGCCGCGCTGGCCGGAGAATGGAGCGGCGAGGGCACGGTCACCCAGACCGAAGGGCCGACTGAGAAGGTCCGGTGCCGCGTCAGCTATAAACAGGAAAGCGCCAAGGTCTTCGGTGTTGTCGCTCAGTGCGCCTCGACGTCGAAGATGATGAAGCAGATCGGCGAACTCCTGGAAGTGCGCCCCGGTGTCTACACTGGCGAATTCCTCCTCACGCAGTACGACGTCAGCGGCCGGGTCCGCGTTGTCGTCGAGGGTGAAACCCAGACGGTGACGTTCAAGAGCCCCCGCGGCGAAGGCGAAGTCATCCTCAACCGGCGATAGGGTCGCCGCTCACGGGCGCGTCTCGCACCCGGGGATTACGACTGCCCTGAGGTCGAAACGCCTTTCGCCTTGACCTTGGCCTGCCAGATTTGCGTGTCGCCTAAGATGAAGAGCACATCGTTCTTCGGGCCGCCAAAGGTGAAATTGGCGACACCCGGCGCATCTATCTCGCCCAGAAGATCGCCCTCCGGCGAGAACACCTGCACGCCGGTCGCCGACGACGTGTAGACCCGTCCTTTCGTATCGAGCTTGATTCCGTCCGGGCAGCCCGGCGCGACCGTCGCGAACAGTCTGTCGCCGCGCAGGTGACCGCCCTTGTGCACGTCGAAGGCGCGGATGTGGTGCGGCAGGTTCACGAAATACGTGCCGGGAGCCTGATTAGCGCCCGTGTCGGTGATGTACAGCACGCTCTCGTCGGGCGAGAAGGCGAGGCCGTTCGGCTTGTTGAACGAGTCCGCCACCACGGCCGTTTCACCGCTCGCGGGATCGTGGCGATAGACATAGGCGCCGATCTTGGCGGCCGGTTTGAAGCCTTGCAGCTCGCCGTAATTGGGATCGGTGAACCACACGGTGCCGTCCGACTTCTCGACGATATCGTTCGGCGAGTTGAGCGGCAGCCCGCGCCAGGAATCGACGAGCGTTTCCAACGCGCGCGTCGCAAGGTCCATCCGGCTGATGCGCGCATGCTCGTCCAGCGTGCCTTGTTCGCAGATCAGGAGCCGGCCCTTGCGGTCGAGGCACATACCGTTCGCCATGTTCGACGGCTGCCGCACGACCTCGAGCGGGCCGGCTTCGAAGGGGAACCTGTCGCCCTTCAAGGCAAGCCGCATGATGGCGATGTTCTTGGGGCCGGGCTCCGGCACGGTGGTGAAATAGAGCGCGTGTTCGGCGGCGACAAAGACCGGGCCTTCATGGGCGTTGGTCTCGATCAGGACCAGCCGTTTGAAGTCCTTGCCGAGGACTTTCCGGAATCCGGCCTGGAAGCAGGTGTAGCTGTCGGCTTCTTGCTTTGCTCTTTCGTCCGTCATGGCAGACCTCCGTTCGAGCGGCGCGAAAACGCCAATAGCACGCCTCTATAACAAAGGTTCCACAACCTTGCTGACGGCGACGCCAAGCGTGCGCTGTGCTTCCGGATCAAGGTGCACGCCGTCAACGGCGCTCACCTTGACGACTTCGCCCGCGTCGAGAAAACCGATGCCGAAACGCTTGGCGACCGTCTCATAGGCGCCGGCAAGCCCCCGCGAGGTGCCTTGCCCGCCGGAATACATCAGGGACATTTCAGGGTTCAGCGATCCAAGTGGCGGCGGGGCGATCACCACCATCTTCGGTGCGGTGCCGCCCGGGCCCGCCTGGCTCGCGTTCACCGTCCGGACCATCGCCATGAGATTGATGCCGGCCCGGCCCGCGGTGAGCCCATAGCAGGGCGCACTGTCGTTCGTCCCCAACATGACCGCGACCACGTCGAGCGGTGAGTGGCTCTCCAGGAGCGGCGGCAGCATCGCCATTCCGTTGCGATAGGGACGGGCGGGATCGTCGGTGGCGATCGTCCGCGCGTTCAGCCCTTCCTCGACCACCCGGCCGCGCCCCTGCAGCGCGGCTTCCAACGCGCGGGGCCAGCGGTCTTCCGGCACAAACCGCGTTCCGTCTTTGGGATTGTAGCCCCAGGTGATCGAGTCGCCGAAGCACAGGATGGTTTTCGTCACGGATGTCTCCCCGGTCGCTTGGTGCCGCCAAGGCGGCTCTCGTCAGTCTCGCCGTCATTGTGCGGCCGGCGCAACGCGCCAAACAGTATTGCCCACATCGTCGGCCACGAGCAGGGCTCCGGTGCGGTCTTCGGCCACGCCGACGGGGCGCCCGTAGGCCTTGCCGTCCGCGCCGAGAAACCCCGTGAGGATGTCTTCGGGTCCTCCCGACGGCATGCCGCCCTCGAACGGCACGAAGATCACCTTGTAGCCGCTCGGGGCCGGCGGTTCCAGGACCCGTGCTGGCCGACGAAGGCGCCGCCCCGGAAGCGCTCGGGAACAGGTCGCCGGTGTAGAAGGCAAGCCCGAGCGAGGCCGTGTGCGGTCCGAGCGCATAGTCGGGAACGATCGACGTCTTCACGAGATCGGGGCGCTGCGGCTGGACCCGCGTATCCACGTGGTCGCCGTAATAGCTGTAAGGCCAGCCGTAGAAGCCGTTCTCCTGGACCGAGGTCATGTAATCCGGCACGAGATCGCTGCCGAGTTCGTCCCGTTCGTTGACCGAGGTCCACAGCGTGCCGCTGTCGGGCTGAAAAGCGAGGCCCACGGGATTGCGAAGGCCCGACGAGAACAGGCGCGAAGACCCGCTGTCGAGATCGATTTCGTGGATCGCCGCGCGTCCGGCCTCGCTGTCGAAACCGCGTTCGCCAACATTGCTGTTGGAGCCCACCGAGACGTAGAGCTTCGTGCCGTCGGGGCTGGCGATGATGTTCTTCACCCAGTGGATGTTGACCGGACCGGCGGGGAGTTCCGCAACCAGTTCGCCTTTTTCGGAAATCTCCGTGTCGCCGGCTGCGTAGGGAAAGCGGAGGACGCTGTCGGTGTTCGCCACGTAGAAACTGTCGCCGACGAGCGCCATGCCGTAGGGCGAGTTGAGCCCTGACAGAAATGTCGTGCGCGTCTCGGCCACGCCGTCGCCGTCGCCGTCGCGCAGCAGCGTGATGCGGTTGGGGCTCTCCACGCCGGCGCCCGCCCACCACATGCCGAGCTTCATCAGGTGCCCCATGATCCCGTCGGTCATGCCGGGTTGCGGTGGCGCGGCGCTCTCGGCGGCCAGCACGTCGCCGTTGGGGAGGACATAGAGCATGCGCGGATGGTCCAAATCCGAGGCGAAGGCATTCACTGTCAGGCCGTCCGCGGCTTGCGGTGCCTTCCCATCCGGCCAGCCTGTCGCTTCGGCGATCACGACCGTGGGCAACGTGGTTTCGACAGGCGGGGGTAATTCGGGGTTCGGGCCCGTGCCGGCCGATACGGGCAAGGTGGCTTCCTCGCCGCAGCCCGGCAGAAGCACGCAAATCAAAGCGGCGAAGAGACCGGCGATCAGACGTCTATGCATGGAGCTTCGGATCCTCGCGGGCGCCAACTTTGGCCAAACCTGGGCAGGGATGGGACGTCGGCGGTCAAATTGGTGTGAAACGGCCATTAAGTGCTTCGGCTGTTTGGGTTTTTGGGTGCCCCGCTGCGACATTGCGGCCTTTCAGCCTATGGGACCGTGCAGGCGAGTGAGATAATGTGATAAGCCCACGGCGAAGTCGTGAATCGCAGTCTTGCGGGCGACGGTAGTCATCCTCCTCGGATCATTAGAATGCAGCAGAGAAACGAAAGCGCCAAGCGCGAGGCACAGGACTCGAAGGGCGGCAAGCCATCCGTGTCCGATACGCCGGCATCCAAGTCGCCGTCCGGATCGGAACAGGAAGCGTCCGCGTCGGGCCGTGGCGGCAGACTCCTTTTCATCACGCTGGCTGTGCTGGCCGTGGCCGGGCTCGTGTACTGGTACATGTCGGCTCCTCAGGAAGCGCAACAGGCCGGTGCTCCCGATGGCGCGCCACCCGCGCCCCCGGTGACCGTGTCCGCGCCGCTGGTCGAGACGCTGCGGGAGTGGAGCGACTTCACGGGACAGTTCATTGCTCAGGAATCCGTCGAGATCCGCGCCCGGGTCAGCGGCTACCTGGAATCGATCAACTTCAAAGACGGCCAGTTGGTGAAGAAGGGCGAACTTCTCTTCGTCATCGAGCCGCGTCCGTTCGAGATCGCGCTGGACTCGGCCAAGGCCGATCTCGCTCAGGCCGAAGCTCAGCTCGACCTTGCCAAGGTGCAGCTCGAGCGCACGGCCGAACTGCATAAGAAAAGCTATGCCTCGGGGCAGACCTTCGACGAGCGCGCCGCGGAAGTGAAGAACGCGACCGCGGCCCGCGATCGCGCCCGCGCGGAAGTGGATCAGGCGCAGTTGAATCTCGATTACACGCGCGTCATGGCCCCCGTCTCGGGCCGCGTGGGCCGTCATGAAGTGAGTGTCGGCAATCTGGTCGTCGGCGGCACCGGCGAGACGACCTTGCTCACGACCATTGTTTCGCTCGATCCGATCTGGCTGATGTTCAACATCAGCGAGGGCGACGGCATGACCTACAAGCGCCTCATCCAGAAAGGCGAGGTGCAGTCCGCCCGCACCAACAGCGTGGCGGTCGAGGGCCAGCTCATGGACGAGACGGACTGGCCGCTGAAGGGCACGATCGACTTTGTCGACAACCAATACGACCGTTCGTCCGGCACGATCCGCGTCCGCGCATCGTTTCCCAACAAGGACCTGTTTATCACGCCCGGACAGTTCGGCCGCGTGCGCGTGCCCATGTCCCAGGAGAAGCCGACGATGCTCGTGCCCGACGCCGCCGTGGTCACGGACCAGTCGACAAAGCTGCTGTTCACCGTGGCCGAAGACGGGACGGTCGTACCGAAACCCGTGGAGCTTGGTTCTGTGACGGATGACGGCTTGCGTGTCGTCCGGAGCGGCATCACCCGCGACGACAAGGTCGTCATCAACGGCTTGTTGAGGGCGCGGCCCGGTCAGAAGGTCACGCCGCAGCCCGGCGAAATCAAACCTCAAGGGCAACAGGCCTCCGCTCAATGAAGCTCTCGCACTTCTTCATCGACCGGCCGATCTTCGCCGCCGTTATCTCGATCCTCATTACGCTGATCGGCGGCGTCGCCTATTTCAGCTTGCCGGTTTCACAGTATCCCGAGATCGCGCCGCCATCGATTCAGGTGACGGCGCAATACCCCGGCGCGTCCGCCGAGATCGTCGCCAATACCGTCGCCACGCCCATCGAGCAGGAAGTGAACGGCGTAGACGACATGATCTACATGACGTCTCAATCGACCGGCGACGGCTCGATGTCGCTGACCGTGACGTTCAAGCTGGGCACGGACCTCGATACGGCCCAGGTGCTGGTGCAGAACCGCGTCGCGATCGCGACCCCGCGTCTGCCCGAGGAAGTGCGCTCGCTCGGCGTCCAGGTCGTGAAGCAGTCGCCGGACCTCATGATGGTGATCCATCTGAGCTCGCCCGACGATAGCCGCGACATGCTGTACGTCTCGAACCATGCGACGCTGCATGTGAGGGATGTGCTGTCGCGTATCGACGGCGTCGGAAATGTCAGGATCTTCGGCGCGCGAGACTACGCGATGCGCGTCTGGCTCGACCCCGACAAGCTGGCCCTCCGCAATCTTACCGCAGGCGACGTCATCAGCGCTTTGCGCGGACAGAACGTGCAGGTCGCGGCCGGCGTGATCAACCAGCCGCCGGTACCCCAGCCTGGAGCCTTTCAGCTCAATGTCGAGACGCAAGGGCGTCTGACGACGCCCGAGGACTTCGGCAATATCATCGTGAAGGTCGAGGGGAGGGGCGTGTCGTGCGGGTGCGCGACGTGGCCCGGGTGGAACTTGGGGCCGCGGACTACAACCTGAATGGCTATCTCGATGGCCGCATCGCGATCCCGATGGGCATCTTCCAGCGTCCGGGCTCCAATGCGCTCGATACGGCCGCCGAGGTCGAGGCCGCCATGGAGGAGCTTTCGAAGTCCTTCCCGGCCGGTCTGCGTTACGACATCGTCTACAACCCGACGGTCTTTATCTCCGAATCGATCGAGGCGGTGCTGCATACGATGTTCGAGGCCGTCATCCTGGTGGTGCTCGTCATCGTCATCTTCCTCCAGACATGGCGCGCGTCGCTGATCCCCATCGTCGCAATTCCGATCTCGCTCGTGGGCACGTTCACTGTGCTTTCGGCGATCGGGTATTCGCTGAACAACCTGTCGCTCTTCGGCTTGGTGCTCGCGATCGGCATCGTGGTCGACGATGCGATCGTGGTGGTGGAGAATGTCGAACGTAACATTCGTGAGGGCCTCAAACCGCGTGAAGCGGCCTACCGCACGATGGACGAGGTCGGCACTGCGCTGATCGCAATGACCCTCGTCGTTTGCGCGGTGTTCATCCCGACACTGTTCCTGAGCGGCATTCTCGGCCAGTTCTTCCGCCAGTTTGCGGTGACCATCGCGACAGCCACGCTGATCTCACTCGTCGTGTCGCTGACCTTGAGTCCGGCACTGTGCGCGTTGCTGTTCAAGCCGCATGAGGCCGGCGAGAAGAAGGGGCTGATCGGGCGGGTGCTCGACCGGGCCTTCGGTGTCTTCAATCGTGGCTTCGATTGGGTGGCGAACAAATATGGCGCGCTCACGGGCCGGCTCTTGCGCATGTCCGGCATCATGCTGGCGATCTATGCCGGACTGATCGGGTTGACCGTCTTTCAGTTCCGCGCGGCTCCAACGGGCTTCATTCCGAACCAAGACCTCGGCTATCTCATCAACATCATTCAGTTGCCGCCGGGCGCCGCCCTGTCGCGTACCGACGAGGTGGCTCTGAAGGTGACCAAGATCGCCCTCGAGACGCCGGGCGTCGCTCATGCGGTTCCGATCGTTGGCCTGGACGGCGCCACCTTCACCACGAACTCGAACTCGGCCGTGGTGTTCACGCCGCTCGAGCCGTTCCAGGAGCGGGCGAAAAAGGGCCTGAGCGCGGCCGCCATCTCCGGTGCGCTCAACCAGGGCTTCGCGTCCATCGAGGATGCGTTCATCTTGAGCATCTCGCCGCCGCCGGTGCGCGGTATCGGCACCACGGGCGGCTTCAAGATGGAGGTGCAGGACACCAAGGGCGCGCCGTTGTCGCAGCTTGCGGAGGTCGCGCAGACGCTGATGGGCGCGGCGAACCAGGACCCCGGTCTTTCGCGCGTGTTCACGACCTTCAACACGGGCACGCCCAGTGTCTACGCGGATATCGACCGGGTGCGCGCCGAAATGCTCGGTGTGAACGCCGACGATATCTTCCAGACGCTCGAGGTCTATCTCGGCTCACAATACGTGAACGACTTCAACTTCCTCGGCCGCGTGTACCGCGTGACGGCGCAGGCGGACGGCAAGTTCCGCCAGGATCTGCACGCGATCTCGCAACTCCAGGCGCGCAATGCGGCAGGCGAAATGGTGCCGCTGGGTTCGGTGGCCGCGTTCCGCGATATCACAGGGCCCTACCGGGTTGAGCACTTCAACCTGTTTCCCGCGGCGGCCGTGCAAGGCGGAACGAAACCGGGCTTTTCGAGTGGCTACGGATTGGAGGCCATGGAGAAGCTCGCGGCCGAAGTGCTCCCTGAAGGCTATTCCTACCAATGGACCGAGCTCGCCTATCAAGAGAAACAAGCCGGCGACACCGCCATCTTTGTGTTCGCCGCGGCGGTTGTGTTCGTGTTCCTGCTGCTCGCCGCTCAATATGAGAGCTGGGGCTTGCCGCTCGCGGTCATCTTGATCGTGCCCATGTGTCTGCTGGCTGCGGTCAGCGGATTGATGCTGCGCGGGATGGACATCAACATTCTGGGCCAGGTCGGCTTTGTCGTCTTGATTGCCTTGGCCGCGAAGAACGCCATTCTGATTGTCGAATTCGCGCGGCAGAACGAGGAGCAAGGCCAGGACCGGTTCCAGGCCGTGGTCGAGGCGGCGCGCGTGCGCTTGCGGCCTATTCTGATGACGGCATTGGCCTTTATTCTCGGTGTCGTGCCGCTCGTCATCGCGACCGGGGCCGGCTCCGAGATGCGCCAGTCCCTGGGCACGGCCGTGTTCTCTGGCATGCTGGGCGTTACGGCGTTCGGCCTGATCTTCACGCCGATCTTCTATGTCGTGGTGCGGAAGTTCATGCCGGACCGGAAGTTGCCGGAGGAAGAGAGCGCCAAGCCTGCGGAGTAGGGCGTTTTGCGTCCGAAGGCTGCGGGACCGGACGCTCGTGTCAGGGCCTTAGGACCTCGTTGCGGTGGGCAAGCTCAGGCCGGTGTTGCCCAATCCAGTAGCATCCGACTATGATGCCTAAAAAATACGACTACGGGACGGAAACGGACGTGAGGAACGGGCGATCCAAGGCGCTTAATGGAGACGGCTGAGTTTGCCGCAAGACACAGAGACGCTGATGGCAGGGGAAGTTCCGACGGACTCTGCCGAGTATTACGCCAAATTTTTCAATGAGATGAAGGATTCCGAGGGCAATGTGCGGCCTGCCTATAAGCAGCTCGCCAAGTTCCTCGACGGCCTTTCGCTCGAATCCCTTGCGACCAAGCAAGAAGCCGCCGATGCGCTCTTCCGCAGGCTTGGCATCACCTTCGCCGTCTATACGGAAGGCGGTTCGACCGAGCGCCTGATTCCCTTCGATTTGATCCCGCGAATCCTGCACCACTCCGAATGGGAGCTGGTCGAGCGCGGTTGCCTTCAGCGGGTGAAGGCAATCAACATGTTCCTGTACGACATCTATCACAACCAGGAGATTCTGAAGGCCGAACTCATCCCGGCGGAGTTGGTGTTCAAGAACCCCGCCTACCGGCCCGAGATGATCGGTGTCGATCTTCCGAAGGATGTCTACGCGCACGTCGCCGGCGTCGATCTTGTCCGCACCGGCGAGCGCGACTTCTTCGTGCTCGAGGACAACGTCCGCACCCCGTCGGGCGTATCCTATCTTCTCGAGAACCGGGAAATCATGATGCGGCTGTTCCCGGATGCCTTTAACGGCCAAGCCGTGTCGCCGGTCGGCAACTATCCCGAGCGCTTGTTGGAGAATTTGCGCGCGGTTGCGCCGGGCGGGGCGGAGGACCCGGTCGTCGTGCTGCTGACGCCCGGCCGCTACAACAGCGCCTATTTCGAACATGTATTTCTGGCCGAGCAGATGGGCATCGATCTCGTCGAAGGCGTCGATCTGTTCGTGCGCGATGGCTATGTCTGGATGCGGACGACTGAGGGTCCGGTCCGCGTCGATGTTATCTATCGCCGTCTCGACGACGACTTCATGGACCCGCTCGCGTTCTATCCCGGATCGTTGCTCGCGGTTCCGGGCCTTCTGTCGGTGATCCGCGCAGGCCATGTTGCCCTCGCCAACGCGCTCGGAACGGGCGTGGCCGACGACAAGGCCATGTACACTTACGTGCCCCGCATGATCGAGTTCTATCTCGGCGAGCACGCGATTTTGAACAACGTCCAGACCTACATGCTGCGCGATCCCAAGCAGTGCCAGCACGTTCTCCAGAACATCGAGAACCTCGTTGTGAAAGAAGTCCAGGGCTCCGGCGGCTACGGCATGCTGATTGGGCCGGCCTCGACCAAGGCGGAGCAGGAGGCCTACAAGGCGCGCGTGCTGCAGGACCCGGCCAACTTCATCGCTCAGCCCACGCTCACGCTGTCCACCTCGCCGACCTTGTGCAACGGCAACATTGCGCCGCGTCACGTGGACTTGAGGCCGTTCGTGCTCTCGGGCAACGAGACATCCGTCATCCCGGGCGGGCTGACCCGCGTGGCGCTTCGCGAAAAGTCCCTAGTCGTCAATTCGAGCCAAGGCGGCGGGACGAAGGACACTTGGGTTTTGGAGCGTGGAGCATGCTGAGCCGGACCGCCGAGGATCTGTACTGGATGGCGCGCAACATGGAGCGCGCCGAGAACACCGCCCGCATGCTCGAGGTGAGTTTCCGGTTGGCCCTCCTGCCGACCTCGCTCGACCGCGAAGAGCAGTTCGAGCCGATCCTGACCATCGCGCCGGGCGACGATAATTTCCACGAGCGCTACGACGCGCTGACCCACGAGAACCTGGTGCGCTACGTCGCGCTGGATCCGGAGAACAACGGTTCAATCTACTCGCTCATTCGCAATGCACGCGAGAACGCGCGTGCCCGCAGGGCCTCGATCTCGAGCGAGGCGTGGGAGACCCTGAACGCGACCTGGCTGCAGATGCAGAGCTTCGACTACGACGAGGTCGAGCGCTGGGGCTTTCGGGATTTCTTCGACTGGGTCAAGGAACGGTCTCATCTCTTCCGGGGCGTGGTCTTCGGCACCATGCTCCACGACGACGGGTTCCGGTTCTTGCGCCTCGGCACCTTCATCGAGCGTGCCGACAACACGGCCCGCATCCTCGATGTGAAGTACCACGTCCTGCTGCCCGACACCGAACAGGTCGGCGGGTACGTGGACTACTATCAGTGGGCGGCGCTGCTGCGGTCGGTCGGCGCCTACCGCGCGTATCGGCGCATCTACCACGACACGATCTATCCCTGGCGCGTGGCCGAACTCCTGATCTTGCGCGAAGACATGCCGCGCTCCCTGCATCACTGCTACGCCATCGTACTGTCGACCTTGGACGAGCTGTCCAAGGAGAAGCCGCTGGAGTGCCGCCGGCTCGCGGGCCAGACCCATGCGCAACTTTGCTACGGGCAGATCCAGGCGGTGTTCCGCGAAGGGCTGCACGAATATCTGACCCGCTTCATCGAGGACAACCACGCCTTGGGGTCGCAGATCCAAGAGGACTTCCTGATGACCCCGATGGTGATGGCGGAGGCCGTCTAGCGCATGCTTATCCGCATCGAGCATTCCACGTCCTACGAGTACACGGAGCCGCTTCTGGCGACGACGCAGTACTTGCGCATGACACCGCTTTCCGGTCGCACCCAGGCGGTGGAGAACTGGGCCCTGATCTGTCCGGGCGCCACCACGACGCCCTGGCAGGACCAATACGGCAACGCATGCCATACGCTTACGGTGACCAAGCCCGTCGAGCGCCTCGACCTCCGGGTCAGCGGCCTTGTGCGGACGCGCGACACCAGCGGCGTCGTCGGCGTGGCGTCCCCGGAACTGCCTGTCATGCTGTATCTTCGCGAGACGCCGGCGACGGTGGCCGCGGAGCCGATTCGCGAGCTTGCGGTCGCGGCCCAGGGCAAGGACGAGCGCGACCGGATCGAGGTCCTGCACGACATCATGTTGGCCATCGCCAAGGCCGTCGCCTACAAGCCCGGCGAAACCCACGTCCACACGACGGGCGCCGAGGCTATGGAGCAGGGCAGCGGCGTATGTCAGGACCTTGCGCACATCTTCTGCGCGGCCGCCCGCTCGCTTGACATTCCGGCCCGCTACGTCAGCGGGTACATGACCCAAGGCATTGGCCACGACGCTCATGCGGCCAGTCATGCCTGGGCTGAGGCATTCGTTGACTCTCTCGGCTGGGTAGGGTTCGATCCCACCAATCGCGCTTGCCCAGATGAGTCGTACGTCCGGACCGCGATCGGTCTCGACTATTCCGAAGCAGGTCCCATGCGTGGCGTTCGGGCAGGCGGCGGTGACGAAGAGATGAGTGTCCGGGTTAGTTTTCCAAACCAGCAATAAAGCCGGGGACGGTGGGATCAGTGACGTATTGCGTCGGTATTCTGCTTGATGAAGGGGTGGTGCTCGCGTCCGATTCCCGCACCAATGCCGGCATCGATCGCGTTTCGACCTTCCGTAAGATGTTCACCTTCGAACGTCCGGGCGAACGGTTCTTCACACTGCTTACGGCTGGCAATCTGTCGCTGACGCAAGGCGTGATCAGCCTCATCGGTGAGTGGCTGGATTCCGACGATCCGGAGAAGGACCTCTACGCCGCCACCTCGATGTTCAACGCCGCGCGGATCATCGGCCGGGCCCTGCGCGAGGTGCACAAGGTCGATTCCGGGTATTTGCAGCAGCACGACATCGACTTTTCCGCCTCGTTCGTACTCGGCGGGCAGGTGCGGGGCGGCAAGCTTCGGCTGTTTCAGATCTATGACGCGGGCAACTTCATCGAGGCCATGGGCGACACGATCTATTTCCAGATCGGTGAGGTCAAATACGGCAAGCCTATCCTCGACCGGGTTCTGCGGCGGGAGACGACGTTGAAGGACGCCGCCAAGTGCGCCTTGATCTCCTTCGATTCGACCATGCGCTCGAACGTCTCGGTGGGGCCGCCCATCGATTTGATGATCTACCGGCGCGATACGCTGAGCCGTGCCTTCACCATCCGGCTCGAAGAAGACAACCCGTATCTGCAAGAGCTTCGCGAGGGCTGGGGGACGGCGCTCCTCAATGCCTTCCATACTGTCGGCCACGACCCCGGCTGGGTCCTGTGACCGCGGCGCGCGGCGACGGGGACTCGCCGGCGATTGACCTGGAGGACTTGCGGTGAGCCTGGAGGATGCCGGAGCCCTGATCCTCCGTCTTGCCGTCGGGGGCTTGTTCCTGATGGGAGCCTGGGGCTCGGTCAAGGACAGGGCCGCACGCAAGTTCACGACGGCCGAAACGGGGCTCGTCTTCAAACGCAATCCGACGTTCTTTGCCTATGCGGGCATCGCCATGATGGGGCTCGGCGGCTTGTCGATCGTTTTCGGCGTCTTCCCCAGGTTGGGGGCATTGGTGCTGACGGTCTTCCTGTTCGGCGGCGCGATGATCCACTTCGCCAAGAGAGCCCAACTCGAAAGCTACGAGAAAGAGATCGAGCCTGCGCTGACCGGTGACGGCACGCGGCCGGCGCTACAGGCGCTCCACGCGCTGACCGCGGCGGGCGTGATGGGTCATTTCACGGCGGGGCTGAAAAATTATGCCTTGGCGGGGGCCACGGCCTATCTCGTTCTTGCAGGCGGTCGCACCCCGATGATAATCGGCTTTGGTCCGGACGGGACTTTGCAGGGGATGTTGACCGGCTTCTAGCGCCGCGTTTGAGGAACACGGATTAGAGGAACGATGGCCGAATCCAAGCAGCCGGCGGATCACGAGGGGGGTGCTTCAGGCGGGGCGGGCGCACCCCAGACTCTCCTCAGCATCCTGCGCGCCGAGTCCGGTCTCATTGCGGGCATCGTGACCACTGCGCTGTTCTTCACCGTCGGTAAGGGGTGGCTCGGCTACCTGGACAGTCTGCCGTGGCTTGGCCTGATGTTCGTCTGGCTGTTCGGGGTCATGATTTGGTGCGCGTTCGGCGTCGTGCGCCATGCGGACGCCCTGGCCGAACTTTTGGGCGAGCCTTACGGCACGCTGATTCTGACCCTCTCGGTCATCAGTATCGAAGTCGCAATTCTCGCGACCGTCATGCTGGGCAAGACGCCCAACCCCACGCTGCCCCGCGAAACCATGTTCGCCATTCTCATGATCGTCCTCAACGGCATGGTCGGGACGGTGCTCGCGGTCGGCGGTCTGCGCTACGTGCAGCAGCAATACAATCTGCAAGGGGCGCTGGCTTATCTCGCGGTCATCACGCCGCTCGCCTTTCTGGCGCTGGTGATCCCGACCTTCACGGAATCGACATCGGGGCCGACACTGCAATGGCAGCAGGCGATCGTCATCGGCGCGATGACGGCGCTCCTCTACGCGGCGTTTCTCAGAATCCAAACGACGCGGCATCGGAAATTCTTCGTGCAGCCGAAGCTCACCGCGGGCAAGGGGGTAGGGCAAACCCCTGCCGTCACGCCGAGCGGCTCAGACACGGACATGGGTGACTCCGGCCATCACGGCCCGATCTATTCCGGTCCTGTCCACGCGGTGCTGCTGCTCGCGACGCTGCTGCCGGTCGTTCTCCTGTCGAAGCCGCTGGCGGCGCTTCTCGACCACGGTATCGCCCAGATCGGCTTGCCCAACGCCTTGGGCGGCGTCGTGATCGCCATGCTGATCCTTTCGCCCGAATGGACGGCCGCGCTTCAAGCGGCCATGCGCGATCAATTGCAGCGCGCCGTCAATCTCAGTCTCGGCAGCGCGCTCTCGACCATCGGACTGACCGTTCCCGTCATGCTGGCGATCAGTTTGTTCACCGGAACCCCCCTCAAGCTTGGCCTCAGCTCGGTCGACATCGTTCTGCTCTCGGTGACGCTGTTCGTCTGCCACATCACCTTTTCGGGCGCGCCCACCAACATTCTGCTGGGGTTCGTGCATCTGGTGTTGTTCGGCACCTATGTGCTCCTGATCTTCAAGCCCTAGCGCTCGCGTCGCGGCCCTCGGCCGGGTGCATTTTCTGCCAACTTGTGGGGAACAAAGCACGCATTCGCTTACTCATGGTTGTGGCCTTGGCGCTTCCGCACAGCGTGGTTGCCGGGCTTTTTGCAACGCTCCGTCTACGATGACTGACCAACAACCACAGGTGGAGTAGGCGCGTGACGGCGGACCGGCTAGGCGACGCGGCGGGTGAGGCTACCCGCCGCGCCCTGGCCATCGGGTCGTGTGTCCTGCTCGCTGTCGCCGCAGGTGCCGTGTTCTCAGCCGGTGTCGCCAAGGCCGATGAGGCAGCGCCGCGGCGCGAAGTCTTCGGCGGCGTCGAGACCGCCAACAACTACACGAGCATCTATGCTGGCGGCGGCTATGCCTTTGGCGAGGGGTTTGACGCGCCGGGCTGGCGGCTTCGGGCCGTCGGGGCCTGGGGCCCCTACGATTATGACGGTGCGCTGTTCGACGGTGCCGCCTATCGCCGGACCACGTTTGACGGTGAGGTCGCGTTTCTCTCCGTGCAGGCCGGGTATGAGTTCCATCGCGGCCGCACAATCGTGCGTACCTACGCGGGCATCGAAGCCGTCGACCAATCCATCACCCCGTTCGATCCGAACAACTCGGTCCAAGGAACGGAACTCGGTCTCAGGCTCACGCTCGAGACCTGGACGGACATCTCCGATCGCTGGTTCCTCTCCGCGGACGGCGCCTATGGCACGGCCTTCCAGGAGTACTGGCAGCTCACTCGTATCGGCTGCCGCATGGGACCGATCTTCGCGGTCGGACTCGAGGGCGGTGTGCTCGGCAATCAGGAATACGACGCGGGGCGCGGTGGCGCTTTCGTTCGCGGCAAGTTCGAGGCTTTCGAGGCCACCGTGTCGGGCGGTTTTACGGGCGACTATCTCCTAAGCGACCCGAGCGGTTATCTCGCGGTTGGCCTCTATCGCAAGTTCTAGAGAGATCATTGCCGCGCAGCCGAAGCGCCGCTGAAAGAGGGAGGCGGCACCACCGCCATCGAAGGCTGTCTGCTTCTGCCGGCGGGCAAAGTGCACTGCCGGCCCCGCCCCGGCAGTGCTTTGAAACGCGAACCGCCCCGGCGGACGGCCCTTCGGATGGTGCGTTCTGTGTAGAGAGTGTCCAGGAGGGGACTCGACTCGAAGACAATTGCGCTTCGACAACGAAGACCCGAAGACTCGCTCCATCGGAAAGAATGACACGAAGCTCGCTGGCAGCGCAATTGGACGTCGCGCTTATACCCGTACTTTCTTACGTGCTGTGGATGCGCGCTTGCGCTTCATCGCCCGCGTCTCAAGGAGCGCTCGCTGCGGGGGCATTCGCCCCATTGCTCTTGGGTTGCTCGGGGCTTGCGGTCTTTGGTGCGCGCAAGCTCGCAGCCCATGCGGCGAAGCGCTTGTTTAAGGCATCGCCGTTCTCCGCCCACCAGAGTTCGTCGAACCGAAGTGCTTTCCGGGAGTTCTCCGGCGCCGTCGGGAGAAACCGCTGCATGTCGACGCCGATGGCAGGATGCTTGCCGACTTGCGCGAGGGCCGATGTCCGCATGGGACCATAGGACGTGAGCCTTGCCTGGGCGGCCAGTTGGGCGGGCTCGGTTGCGAAACGGATGAAGCGCATGGCCTCGTCCTTGTTCGGCGCGCTCTTGGGAATGGCCCAGGCGTCAAGGTCGTAGATCTGTCCGTCCCACAGGATCTCGAGATTGCGGTCGACAACCGCGGCCCGGAAGATCCGGCCGCTATAGCCGGCAGCCATTGCGGCCCGGCCTGTTATGACCCACGCCATCGGTTCCTCGGGCTTGCTCCACAGAAGGACGTTGCCTTTGATCTTATCGAGAGCGGCAAAGGCCCTGTCAGCGCCTTCGGGCGTTGCAAGCTCCTGGTAGATGCTGCCTGGCGCGACGCCGTCCGCCAGCAGGACCAACTCGAGAGTGCGCGGGGCGTTGTCGGGGAGGGCGCGTTTGCCGGGGAACCGGCCCGTATCGAGCAGCGCGTCGATCGTTGTCGGCGGGCCGCCCTGGAACGCCTTCCGGTTGGCGACGATCGCCATGGCCCAGGCGACGGAGGCGACGCCGCATTTCGATATGGCCCCCGGCAGGAAATCGTCCGCCGTATCGCCATCGGTCTTCAGCGACTCCGGATCGAGAGGCTCCAAGAGACCTTCGTTGCAGAGGGTCTTAAGGGCGCCGGCCGAGACATCGACGACGTCTACCGGTGTCTTGCCGTCCTTAATCAGTGATCTGACGTTTTCAACGTTGCCGCCATAGATCTCCGTGGCGATGGCTGTGCCGGTCTTCCTCGCATACGGCTCCAAGAGCGCGATCTGCTGGGCGCGGCCATAGGCGCCGCCCCAGGTCGCGATGTTCAACGTCTGTTGCGACCATGCCGCCGACGGAACGCTCCAAGCCAAGACGAACGCGAGCGCCGCGGCAACGCGGGCCCGGGGCAAGCCGTTCGAAACGCGGGGGGTGGCGGAGTGGTGCAACACAAGCAATGACCGTCGGTTGTCGTCGTCTTCGTTATAGGCAGCCATTCAAGGCGTGCGCTACTGCTTCTCCGTGTCCTGTTCCGGTACGGCGACCTCTGGATCCGCCGCCGGCGCGCGCGCCATCTCCGGAGCCGTGAGCGAACCGTTGATCGTGATGCCTGGCTCGGTCCCGGAAACGGGGTCGTCGGCATCAGGAGAAGCCTCAGAATCCGCCATTCGCAGGTCCCAATCAAGGGTCTGACGCGCGATGTCCAGGCCTCCCGCACCCGAGACGGGTTGGCCGCCGGTGGTCATGTGAAAGCTCTGGCACCACAAATGCCCGGCCGAAAGGCTGCAGTCCGCTTTGAGCTCTGAAAACGGGGTGGCCGCCCCCTCGCTCCATCCCGTGGCCTCGGCGTCCGGCTTGGACAGCAGCGTCGTCAGATCGATCGGCAGCGTTCCGTCTTTGGCCGTCACCGCGACGGTGCCTGCAAGGCCGCGAATGAGTTCCTCGTGCGAGGTGCCTCCCGTCGACACGTCGGCGTTCACCGTGCCCGAGCCCGTGATCGGCACGCCGAGGCCGAGTGATTGCCGGCATGAATCGATCGCGACGTCAGCGAGACTGCCCGCCAACGCCGCTTCCACGCGCGACGAGGAGAGATCGAGATCGAACCGGCCTTCGGCCTGGCCGCCGCAAATCTCCAACGAGCCGATCTCGCTGGAGATGACCCCGTTCTTGGCGTTGATGGTAAGGCCGCCGCCGCCGAGCTGTAGAGCGCCGGCCGATAGGCGGCCTGTCGATACGCGCAGGTCCGCATCAAGATGCTTCAGCAGCACCCAGTCGAACAGGGGAGCGTTCGCCCGTGAAGCCGAGGCGCCGGAAAGATACGGGTCGAGCGATAGGGTTTCGAAGTCGAGCGTACCGTCGATGCGCGGGCGTGGTCCAGCAGTAAGCGCCAATAAGCCCACGGCCTCGTTCCCATCGAAATCAAAGGTGCCGTCGTCGAAAGTCAGGGTTGGTCCGAGCCAATGCACGCGACCGGTGGCGCTCGCATCCTTCAGGCTCTCGCCCTCCGGCAAGACGACCCCGACCCAAGCCAGGAAGCGGCGGATGTCGGGCAAATTCGCCTCCAGACGGCCTTCGCCGCCGAGTTCGTCGCCCAGCTGCATCGTCCCCGCAAACCGGGCCGTCAGAGGCGCGGAGGTGACTTTCAGCGTGAGCGGCGAGCTTTGTCCGTCTTCGGTTTCCCTCGTTCTGCCCCGGTCCATCGAGAAGGTGACTTGCTCGCCGTTGAAGACGAACGAGCCCACGGCTTCCAACGCGCCGGATTGTCCGCGCGTGTTCAGCCGGAGATCGAGCTTGCGAAGGAGCGGCTGGCCCGTCGCCGGCTCGACCACGCCTCGATGGATGCGCACGCTTTCGAGGGGCGCGCCCGCCATAAAGGCCGTGAGCTTCCCAAGCACCGCTTTCGCCGTTCGCGCATCCTCCCCGGGTTTGAGCGTGAGTGTCGGGCCGTCCAGCCGCAGCGCACTGAACGAGACATTGCCTAGGAGGAGATCGGGCAGCGACAAGGTGAGGCGGAATTTGGGAGCGGTCACGGCTTGGACGCTCGGCAGTTTCTCGGCGCCCGACAAGGAGAAGGCACCCTCGATCGAGGGCGGCAGGTAGCGCACGCTCAGGGGCTCAGGAAGTCTTACGGTTCCACCGGTCCAGTCCGAAAGGGAGGCTTCGACACGGTCCCGGAGGTCTGCCGGGGGTCCCGCAGGCCGCAGGAGCAGAACCAAGACGCCTACGGCGATGACCGCGAGAAGTACGGCAAGAAGCCATTTCCAAATAGATTGGCGCGGCCTCATCCCGACCCTTCCACATACCCGGCTGCATGGGTTCTGCCCGCGCGGATCGGCTGTCCGTGAACGAGCGGCGGACAGTGCACCCCGACAGGTGCCGACGACCCAAGCTAGGCGAACCCAAGGGGTTCATTCTCTTGGGTTATCAGGAAATTGGCAACGCCAATTCCTCCTTCGTACCCGGCGTTTGAGCCCGCGAGGCCGACGTACCGGGCCGGCTCTTGGCAATAATCCCGTGGAGAAACAGTACCGGCACCAAGCTCACCAGGACGATGGTCAGAGCCGACAGACCAGCCTCCTCGTAGCGATAGAGCGAGGCCAGGGTAAAGACCTGTGTCGCGAGCGTATCGAAGTTGAAGGGACGCAGCAGCAACGTGGCCGGGAGCTCCTTCATGGAGTCCACGAATACGAGCAGCGCGGCCGCGCCAAGAGTGGGGCGGAGGAGAGGAAGATGGACGCGCCAGAGCATCTGGGTCACCGATGCCCCCAAGGTCCGGCCGGCCGCATCGATATTGCGCGTGATCTTGCTGAGCCCCGCTTCCACGGAGCCGAGCGAGGCGGCCAGAAAGCGGATGGTGTAGGCGACGACGATGGCGAAGGCGGAACCCGAGAGGATCAGCCCCGTGGACACGCCGAACAGAGAGCGGGCCGCGTCGTCGATCGTGTTGTCGAGACCGGCGAGCGGGATCAGGATGCCGATGGCAAGAACGGTCCCCGGGACCGCATAGCTCACGGCGGGCACGAAGCTCGCAATATGCACAAGCTTCGACTGGGTCTGACGCCGCCCATAGGCGAGGACGACGGCGAAGATCACGCCGAGTATGGCAGCTGCAAGGGAAAGCGTGAGACTGTGCATGGCCGCGCGCCAGAAGTCCTCGGTCAGTCCGGACGCAAGGTGAACGATGGCGTCGCCCGCCAGTACGTAAGTGGGCAGGATGAAGCCGATCAGGATGGGCAGGGCGCAGGCCAGCGTCGCGAAGCCCGCCTTCCATCCTGTGAGCTGCGACTCAGGCAAATCCCGGTACTTGCCGGTCGTATGATGAAACCGCTTGCCGGCGCGCAGCGCGCGCTCCAGTCCCAGCACCGCCAGCACGAAGAGCAGCATCACGCAGGAAATCTGGGCGGCGCCCGCGAGGCTGCCGCGATCGAGCCACGTGTCGTAGACGGTCACGGTGAGCGTCCGCACCCCGAAGAACTCGACGGCGCCGATATCGTTCAGCGTTTCCATGAGCGCCAACGCCGTTCCAGCGGCAAGGGCAGGGCGGGCGAGTGGCAAGGCAATTTGCCAGAATGTTTCGGCGGCGCTGCGGCCCAGCGTGCGGCTCGCCTCGATCACGCAGATCGACTGGGCAACGAAGCTGGCGCGCGCGGTGATGTAGACGTAAGGGTAGAGGACCGCCCCCATGACGAAGATCGCGCCTGTCAGGGTCCGAATATCCGGGAACCAGTAGTCCCGGGCGCTCTGCCAGCCGAACAGGTTTCGCAGCACCGTCTGCACCTCTCCGGAGTAGTCGAAAAGCTCGATGTAGCAAAAAGCGATAATGTAGGTGGGCATCGCCAGGGGCAGCAGCAGCAGCCACTGGAACAGCCCCCGGCCTGGAAAGCGGTACATCGTGACGAGCCACGCGGTCCCGGTTCCCGTGACGAGAGCGATGGCCGCGACCCCCGCCATGAGGATCAGCGTGCGCCGCACGGCGCCCGGCAGGACGTTCTCGATGAGATGGGGCCAGGTGTCGCCGCTCGACTGCAACGCCATGATGGCGATCGCGAACAGCGGCGCCGCCGCGAGCAAAGAGAGGATCAGGGCGCCTGCGGACCAGGAAAAGTTGCCCTTCTCAAACAGCCTTGCGAACCGGCGCCTCAAGGACGCCGGCCGAACCTGCGCGACCTGCCCTGAAGGCAGATCAGCGCGGGACAGAGAGCGAGCCTCCATGCGCACGGGCCTCGGAGGCGACCAGCGCGGCCACGATCTCCTGGTTGAGGCGGTAATCGGCTTCATCGAGCGCGTCGGCGAAGGCGTTGGCGGCATCGATGACCGGGTCAACCGTGTCCGATCCCGTCAGGGCGAGTGCGCAGGCCTGCATGGCCGGGCAGCGATGATGCTGCGAGGCGGCGATCAGGGACATGGCCATGCACTCGTCGGCGCAGAAGCGCCGGCTGTCGAGCGCGTTGTACTCGATCGGGCGGGAGGCCGCAGCCCGCGTGGCGCGCACCCAACAGGCAAGTTCGGTAACGGCGCGCTTCGCGCGTGCCGGACCGAGAACCCGATTGAAGGTGTTCCAGCCGTTTTCCCAGCAGGTGATGTCGCCTGTGTCATACCCTGCGAGCCAGCAGCGGAAGCCGACGCCTACGAGCCATTCGGGCCCGGAGAAGGCGTGGACTTCGCCACGTGTTTCGTGATGGTTGGTGAATCGTGGTTGAAAGCTCATTACCGCCCCCTTATGAGCTCGGCCCGTCGTCGAAGCCGACTTTATCGATCATCTCACTTGCCGCCTTACGCAGTGCGGCGATCTCGTTCAGCGATATTGGATCCGCCTTGAATGTTCCCCAGGACTGGACAAGGTCCGACCACGGAACACCGTCCTTGGTCGGGTATTCGTGGTTCACTTCCGCGTACATGTTCTGACCCGTATCCGAGGCCAGAAATTCGATGAGCTTGAGCGCGTTGTCCTTGTTCGGCGCGTTCTTCGCCAAGACGACGCCGGAGACGTTGACGTGCGTGCCACGGCCGTCCGTGTTCGGGAACAGCATCTTCACGGACTCGGCCCACTCCTTCTGCTCGGGATGGTCCTCGTCGGTCAGCATCTTGCCCATGTAGTAGGTGTTGCCGATCGCCAGATCGCATTCGCCCGCGTAGACGCCCTTCACCTGAAGACGGTCGTTGCCTGCAGGCTTGCGGGCGAGATTGGATTTGACGCCGCGCAGCCAGGTCTCGGTCTCCTCGGGCCCAAGATGCGCGATCATCGAAGCGACAAGCGCGACGTTGTAGGGGTGCTGGCCGGAGCGGATGCAGATCCTGCCGCGCCATTTTGGGTCGGCGAGTTCTTCGTAGGTGATGCTGTCCTGATCGACCCGGTCCTTGGAGGCGTAGACCACGCGGGCGCGCCGCGTCAGTCCGATCCATTCGTCGTCGGTGCCGCGGTAGGACGCAGGGATCGACTCATCGATCGCCGCCGACGTCACGGGTTGCGAAATGCCCGATGTAACCGCCTGGCTGAGATTGCCGATGTCGGTCGTCAGCAACAGGTCGGCCGGGCTGTTGCGCCCCTCGGCCTGGATGCGTTCGATCAGGCCTTTGGACGCGAAGATGACGTTGGTCTTGATACCGGTCTCGGCGCTGAACTCTTCGAGCAGCGGTTCGATCAGATAGGGTTGCCGGTAAGAATAGATGTTCACTTCGCCGGGCGCTTCGGCGCGGGCCGGGATGTGAGAAACGGAAGTAGCGAGAAGTGCCGCAGCCGTGGCCGCGCACGCAAATGTCCAGCGCATTCAATCCTCCAATGGCCAGGGTTCAAGGCCCTGGTATCGGACAGTGGTACCTCTCCCCGGAACACGCCGGGGACACATAATATTCGCTTAAAGCTGCCGGACTGGCGGGTGTCAATAAGATTATGTAAATGAAACGGAACTTAGAAGCCTTCTAAACCAAAGATTGGATTTAGAAGAATTCAAATAAATAAGTATTCGCAAGAAGAGACCTCCATACTTAACAGTCTGTTCTTGCAACGTGAACGCGTCTTCTCGGCGCCGGAGAGCAAATTTGCCGTATGGCCGTGGTTCTGGAAGCGGGGCCGCGTCGCTTCGCCGCTAGCGCCGGAACAGGCGTTCCTTCGGGAAAATCACATCGGCGGAGGTGCCGACGCCAGGTTCGCTCGTGAGTTCGAGCCGGGCGCGAATCGCATCGGTCAACGCCTTGGTCAGCGGAAGACCGAGCCCCGTTCCGGATTGGTGCCGGGGCGAGGTGTCCAGTTGGTGGAAGGGCTGCATGGCATAGGCGATGTCGTTCTCGCTCATGCCGACGCCGCTGTCGCGAACACGCAAGCGCAGTTCGTTGCCGACCATCGTACCGGAGACGATGACCTGCCCGCCCTCGCGCGTGAACTTGATGGCGTTGGTGAGGAGGTTCAGGAGGACCTGCCGCAGGCGCCTTGGGTCGGCCAGCACCAGAGGCAGGTCGTCTGCGAAGGATGTGCGCAGCACGATCCGGGTCCGCTTGGCGAGCGGCTGTAGGCTTGCGACGCACGCTTCCACGACCTCGGCGACGTCGACGGAGGTGAAGTCGAGTTCGAACTTTCCGGCCTCGATCTTCGAAATGTCGAGCAGGTCGTTCAGTAGGCTGAGCGCATAGAGCCCGCTCTGATGAATGTCTTCCGCGTAGCCCTTGTAGCGAGTGTTGCCGATCGGGCCGAAGCGCTCATGCAGCATCAGCTCGGCGAAGCCGATGATCGAATTGAGCGGGGTTCGCACCTCGTGGCTGACCTTGGCGAGGAAATCGAGCTGCCGTGCCGCGGCTTCCCGGGTCCGCTCGCGCAACGCGGCGGCCACGGCAGCGGCTGTCTCCGCCTCGTCGCTCCGGTCCTTCGTAACGGTCGTGCTTGGCGCCGGCTGCGGTGGCGCTAGCTCTGGTGCGCTCTCGGTAGGCGCGGGCTCGGCAATTGCGGGCGCCACTGCCACGGCCACCGGCTCCTCTGGCTCGGTTGGGGCTTCTGTCTCAGCCGTCTGGCTGGCGGGAGTAGTGACCGCACTGGCGGCTGTATCGGCCTCGGGTGCGGGCGGTTCGGGCTCGAGATCCGACGGGTCGACCAGACGCAGGAGCTGCACCTGCCCGCCTTGGTCGAGCGGGCTCAGCAAAAAGGTCACGCTCAGGCGCCGCCGCGACCGGGAGACGGCCGCGATGCCGCCGATCGGCTCGCGCGGCGGATGTCCACGCAACTCGGCCAGGCCGCCGGGCAGGATCGCGTCGAGGCCCCCCGCTTCGATCAGCTCGGCCGGTGAGCGATAGCCGAACGCATAGGCGAAGGCACTGTTGAGGGAGTTGAGGGCATCGCCCTTGAGAATGCCGATCGCGGCCGGCATCGCCTCGATCAGGGCTTCGACGCCGGCGGGGTCGAGTTGAGGCGTGCTCAGCTGCTCGTCCGCGCTGCCGTCTGTCGCTGCGGGCGCGGCAAGACTGCCATTGGCCGTCTCGCCATTGACGTTCGCGGGCTCACCGACCGAAGCGGGGCCGGACAACACACGGCCCTCGAGAGCGCGCGCGATATGCTCAAGCGCTTCCCGGTCGTCCTGTCCTATCCGATTTTGCAGCCTGAGGTCGGTCATGATCCGCCCCGGTGAGACCCTTCCTGAGCACGTCTTACGCACATTTGATGTGCATCTCTGCCCAGCCAAATGGTGCCTGTCTAGCGGCGTCAGATCGACTCGACCACCAAACCTAGCCCAATTGGATTCGATCCATAGGCCGAAAGCAAGATTTTCATCCAGCACCGATAAATAGAGCCTTTTTTGACGGCTCTGTCACTTGAATCAGCGCGGCGCACAAAATATAGTGCAGTGCAACAAAAGCGGCGGCTGAGAGTTTAATCCGCGTTCGTTCCAAGACCTGGCGAATTGAGGAAAACAACGGAGAGGTGCCCCCGATGGCCGAGACTTCAGAACTGCCCCAGACGCCCATGGAAACCATGGAGAAAATGACGGAGTCGTTCGAGACTGCCGCCAAGGAATTCGACGCCCTGAAATTCGATGCCGAGGTGCCCGAGAGCGTGCGCTCGATGGCGGAGAACACCGTCAATCAGACCCGCGAGGCCTACGAGCGTGGCAAGGAAGCGCTGGACGAATCGATCGACGCGCTGGAGCGCTCCTTCGATGCGGCGGGCCAGGGCGCCACGGCTTTCAATCGCAAGCTGATCGATATCGCGCAGCGTAATTTGAACTCGGGTTTTGACTACGCCAAGAGCCTGGCCGGCGCCAAGACCCTTGCCGAGCTCGTGGAGCTGCAGTCGTCCTACATCCGCAACCAGTTCGAGGTGTTCGCGGGCCAGGCGACGGAGATCCAGGAGCTGACGAAGAAGATTGCGACCGACACGTCCGGTCCGCTCAAGGATCAGATGACCAAGTCTTTCGAGACGGTGCGCAAGGCCTCTTAAGCCAGGCGCCGCCGCCTCGCGTGGCCAAGTATGTGTAGCGTAGCCGAGTATCGCGTCGTGTAACCGAGTTGAAGCGTAACGAAGGTGCAAAAAGTCGCCTGTAACAGCGTTTGTCAGTAGCGTATTGCGTTATCACTCTTGAGGCTCGGGTCTTATCCCGGGCCTTTTATTTTCAGTTTGTTTTCTGCGGCTCTTGATTTTCCGCGCCCGTCGTGAAATCTGCGCCTCCGGCGTGTTGCGGGGGCGATCGGACGGCTTGCTTGCAAGCGCAAAGGGCTGCCCTTAGGGTCCGGTCGAGGTGCCCGCCAGGCAACCGGTCCGAGGCGCTTTTTCGACGACGTTCCCGGACGCACGGCCGTCCGGCTCTCGAATGCCCTCGGGCAAGAGCAGGAGCCGTCAGGCAGATGTGCCGCTGTAGCTCAGTTGGTTAGAGCGCTTGATTGTGGATCAAGAGGTCACTGGTTCGAATCCAGTCAGCGGTACCATTCTTTGCGTTGCTCGCCACTCAGCCTTTGGATCGCGTCTCGAGATAGATTTCGAGGTTGTAGTGCCCGAACACGTAACTGGCTTCGCGCGCCAATTCGGCGGCAATATCCTCAGGGTCGCTGCCCCCATCAATGTACCGCTTGATGAGCGCGTTGAGCTCCCTTGCGAACTCCTTTGAGTCTGCCATCCGACGATCCTCCCGTTGGATTGTCCTTCAAGGATGTTCTCTTGCTGAGATCGACACAAGCCTCAAGGCGGACTGCTCAGGACCCCGGAACGTTGGCGTCGGTTCCGGCGATTGCGCACTGGGGTGCGTCCCGGCCACACCTTCGTGAGGCACGAAAAAACCAGCCGGGTGCGCGGATTGCGCCCTTGACAGGGGCCGGGCTGCTCGCCAAGTCATCCTGATACGTCAGATGTCGGACGCCAGAGTGCGCGCGTTTTTTTCGCAGTGCCCGCGTCGCTGAAAAAATCCGGTATTTCCGGGAAAAACCGGACAATTTTCCGGATTTGAGGGTTTTCGGGCGGAAATCGCCGCCCGCCCAAGGTGCATGCTTAATTGACGATTAAGGATGCGCCCGTTAATCGCTTCTGGTCCGTCTGGAGGGTTGGGCGGAACCAGAGACAACCGAAGAGGCTTTAGCCCTAGACAGGCCTGACCACAGGCACAGCTAGAGCCGCCGATCGGCGAGGCGCTTTTGAGCGCTTCCCGCCACGATACTGGCGCCGTTTTCGCCCGCGCGCCCCGGAGTGACATGCATGGCCACCAAGACCGCCCAAGCCGAAGATCAAGAGACCGAGACTCAGTCCCAGGACGGACCTGTTCTCGACATGTCCGACGCCGCCGTCAAGAAGCTTATTAAGACGGCGAAGCAGCGCGGCTTCGTCACCTATGACGAACTCAACGAGGTGCTTCCGTCCGAGGAAGTCTCGTCCGAGCAAATCGAGGACACGATGTCCATGCTCTCGGATATGGGCATCAATGTGATCGACAGCGAAGAGGCGGAAGAAGGAGAGAACGCGGACGGAGAGGGCGGCAAGGCCGTCGTCGCGCAGTCGGCCGTGGCCAAGCCCGAGACCACCACGCGCGAGCCGGCCGAGCGCACGGACGATCCGGTGCGCATGTATCTGCGCGAGATGGGCTCGGTGGAGCTTCTGTCCCGCGAGGGCGAGATCGCCATCGCCAAGCGCATCGAGGCCGGCCGCGAAGCCATGATCGCCGGGCTGTGCGAAAGCCCGCTCACCTTCCAGGCCATCATCATCTGGCGCGACGAGCTGAACGAAGGCAAGATTCTGCTCCGCGACATTATCGATCTCGAAGCCACCTATCAGGGCCCTGACGCCAAGCAGGTGCCCTCGCAGCCGCTGCCGGGCGAGGAGCCCGAGGAGGGCGAGGACAAGGCCAACGGCGCCGCCAAGGCCGAAGGCAAGGACGACGAGGAATCCGAGGAAGAGGGCGCCGAGGGCGAGTCCGAGGAAGATGACGACGACGACATGGAGAACTCGCTTTCGCTCGCCGCCATGGAGGCCGAGCTGAAGCCGCAGGTTCTCGAGACCTTCGACCTCGTCGCCAGCAACTACAAGAAGCTCCGTAAGCTGCAGGATCAGCAGGTCGAGAAGGCGCTCAAGAACGAGGACCTCTCCACTAGCCAGCATCGCCGCTACAAGCAGCTCAAGGACGAGATCGTCACCGAGGTGAAATCCCTCCAGCTCAATGCGAACCGCATCGAGACCCTGGTGGAGACCCTCTACCTCATCAACAAGAAGCTGATGGGCTACGAGGGCCGGCTGCTCCGCCTTGCCGAAGGCTATGGCGTGAAGCGCGAGGACTTCATCGGCGAATATCAGGGCAACGAGCTCGACCCCAACTGGCTGCGCCGCGTGGGCCGCCTGAAGAAGAAGGGCTGGGCCGACTTCATCCACGACGAGCGCGGGCTCGTGAAGGAGCTGCGCGGCGAGATCCACCAGCTGGCCACCGAGACCGGCCTGCAGATCGCCGAGTTCCGCCGCATCGTCTCCATTGTGCAGAAGGGCGAGCGCGAAGCGCGCCAGGCCAAGAAGGAGATGGTCGAGGCGAACCTGCGTCTCGTGATCTCCATCGCCAAGAAGTACACCAACCGCGGCCTGCAGTTCCTGGACCTGATCCAGGAAGGCAATATCGGCCTGATGAAGGCCGTCGATAAGTTCGAATACCGCCGCGGCTACAAGTTCTCGACCTATGCCACGTGGTGGATCCGCCAGGCGATCACCCGCTCGATCGCGGACCAGGCACGCACCATCCGCATCCCCGTGCATATGATCGAGACCATCAATAAGATCGTGCGCACCTCGCGCCAGATGCTCCACGAGATCGGCCGCGAGCCGACGCCGGAGGAGTTGGCCGAGAAGCTCGCCATGCCGCTCGAGAAGGTCCGCAAGGTCCTGAAGATCGCCAAGGAGCCCATCAGCCTCGAGACGCCGATCGGCGACGAGGAAGACAGCTATCTCGGCGACTTCATCGAGGACAAGAACGCGGTGCTCCCGATCGACGCGGCCATCCAGTCGAACCTGCGTGAGACCACCACGCGCGTGCTGGCCTCGCTCACGCCGCGCGAAGAGCGCGTGCTTCGGATGAGGTTCGGCATCGGCATGAACACGGACCACACGCTCGAAGAGGTCGGCCAGCAGTTCTCGGTCACCCGCGAACGCATCCGCCAGATCGAGGCCAAGGCCCTGCGCAAGCTGAAGCACCCGAGCCGCTCGCGGAAGCTGCGGAGCTTCCTGGACAACTAGGCACTTCGTGCCTTTTATAGATTGCAGTAATGCCCGGCCTCGCGCCGGGCATTTTACTTGGGCGCCCCGCGCTCAAGTAGGCCAGAGCCCTGAAGTGGCGCGAATCGCGTGTGCGCAGTAAGTTCGTGCTCAAGTAGCGCGCTAGCGCGATAGCACACGAAACATGCGCTCAAGCAGCCGCTAGGCGATAGGGCAAGCAAACTCGCCCTCAAGTAGCCGCTAGGCGATAGGGCAGGGAAAATGACCGGTCTGGAGATCATCAACGCGATGCCGGTCTGGCTGCTCGCGAGCCTCGTCATCGGCGCGAGCGTAGCTTTCAGCGTGGGGCTGCAGCTCGCGGTCCGCTGGACGTTCGGCGTCAAGGTCATCGCCACCAATCACGAGGTCGCCGGCTTCAAATATGCCGTGGTCGGCGTCGCCTATTCGGTGCTGCTGGCCTTCGTCGTGGTGGGCGTGTGGCAGGAGTTCGAGGACACCAAGCACGCCGTCGATGCGGAGGCCGAGCGCTTCTACAATCTCTACCGCAACAGCTACAACTATCCGGAAGCGGACGGCGCGAAGATCCGCAGTGCGCTGATGGTCTATGCGGTCGCCGTGCGCGACGACGACTGGCCGCAGATGGAGATCGGCCGCCACGGCAGCAAAGCGGCGTCCGAGGCCTATGCGAAGCTGAGCTACACGCTGGGGCAGATCCAGTCGAACGATCTCGCCCTGATGCCGACCATCCTGCACGGCATCGACCTGTTGCAGCAGACGGCGGACTTGCGGCTGGAGCGGCTCTCGGACGTGGGCGGCCACATGACCCCGGTCATCTGGGGCGTGCTCGTCCTCGGGGGCGTCATCACGCTCGCCTATCCCGCCTTCTTCGCCACGCAGAAAGTGGGCCCGCAAGTGCTGATGACGGCGGGCCTCGCCATGATCGTCGGCGCGACCTTCTTCCTCGCCATCCACCTGAACTTCCCGTTCTCAGGCCCGGTCCACATCACCCCGGACCCGATCGACGCGGTCATCCAGCGCATGAAGACCGAAGGGCCGGTCGGGGCGGAGTAGGGGGCTTGGCGCCGGGGTCTGAAAGCCTTGCCGATACTAAGGCCCGCGACAGGACAAGATCGAGTTACCGACAGGCGCTGGAGAAATCAACGGGTGCATTGAACAGGTTTTCGCGTTTGTATTTTTCCCTCCTAAGAATTTGCCGCATTGGTGAGGTCATGTACACGATGCGCTTCAATTCTGCATCGGAGCACTTCGAGTAGCGCTCTGCAACGGAACGCACGACATTCCGCAGTCCGTCTCTTAAGCTGTCGTCCTCGATTTCCGGAAATAACCTTGTATGTGGAATGCTGACAAACAGCCGATCTTGCTCGGTTGATATGTGCAACTCGGGAATGGCCTTTTTTATCCTTCGAATGTTTAGCTCGGCGACATACGGCCCATCTTTCTGACGCAGTATGAAGCATGTTGTCATACGTTTGCCCGCGTGCCTGCAATGCTCGTACTCGACCATGTAAAATAGCTTATGTAAGCCAAAGTAGCTCACAGTGCCGCACGCTCCGAGCAATTGTCGGACGATCGCCGATACAGGGGGCGATGCAGGCCTAGCCGTTGTAGTGGCACGTTTAGGCGACCTCAAACGCCGCAAGGACTCCGCAACGAACCTATAGTCAGCGAGCTGATTCAAGAAGCTTCTGTGGATCAGGGCGCGTTGGCCTGGGTGATAGAGTGGGATCAACTGTCGCCCATACCAGTGCCATTTCTGCCGCACGCCTTCTGCCAAGGCGACGCTGTGGTCCTCGACGAGTCTCAGAGCCTGCAGAGCTTGTCGGCCGAGAGTCACGACAATCTTGGGATCAACTAGGTCTATCTGACGCTTGAGAAACCTAGAGCAGTTGACGACCTCACCACGGCTCGGTGTTGCGTTGTTTCCCTTCGTATCCCTTGGGTTGCACAGCACAGCATTTGTGATGAAGCAATCGTATCGACTGAGGCCGGCTTGTTCGATTAGGTTCTCGAAGTTTTCTCCCGCCTGGTCACCGTGAAATGGTATCGCGGATGCATCGGCTCCGAGGCGCCCAGGTGCCTCGCCGATGAACATCACGGGCGCACTCACGTAGCCGCTCGAATGACCGAAAATTCGACTGCTGTTCTGCATCCGGTCGCATTGGCGACAGATACGCACCTGCTCAATCAGGTCACTTAGAGTCTGAGGTTCTGGCGCTCTCATATATTGGCTAGCGTCCGCGCATCTTGTTGGCTGGAGACATAAGCATGCATCGAGTGGCAGACCAACCTACCCGTCTGCTTTCCAGTTTCCGAGCAAATGAACCTTTGCAGGTCCGCCAAACCAACAAAGTTGCCCAGCGCCTTATCGATGAAGTCATGGTTTCGATAGACCGCCGCCAAGTCCACCGTGCCGTTTGCATGCCAAAGCAACTCAATGAATTGCAGACACGGTCCACCACGCGTGCGTGGAGGATCTAATGTTGGTGCTGAAAGATGAAACACTAACCCCGTCCGCGAACTCCGCGTCCACGTTCTCATCTTCTCTATCGCGACTTCTAGTTGGTTCGCAGTGCCATGAAATGCCAACAGCCTTTCAAAGTACGTTTCCCCCCAATTTGAAAACATCAGATGCCGACGCCTCAGCCGGTCCAAAAATGTGACTGCACGGTCATAGAAGTCTTGTCTGTCAGCGGATGGTGGGTAGAAGCGATAGGGGCATATTGTGGATGAAACGCCAGCGACAGAATCCTTTCCAGACGGGACTTGTCGACCGTCATAGATGTGAAGGTTAGGTGTTTGTGACCCACTTGGATTGGTGATCTCAGTTACGAGGTGAAACGCCTCGCCGCGCGACCCGACAATCTCTCGAACACCTAACTTCCATGCTTCCAACTCATCCGTAGATGTAATCAGAGTTGGCATGCGCGGAGCTACCGTTCCTTGTTGTCCTTGGCTTGACTTGTTTGACCAGGCGCCAAAGCGCCATCGTTCGGGGAACTCCAGTCCTGCCACGCACCGCGGATTGTCGGTGTAACGACAACGCCAATCAAAATGGCAAATATTGCCATCGCAGCCCATTTAATTATTGCGTTCTGCAGCTCAATGGTTCCGATCCGCTTGTCATAGTCCTTTTTCAAGTCGCCAATTTTTGCGTTCAGACCCTCAAATGACATTACAGGGCCGCTGATCTTGGATACCAAGTCCGTGTTGATGGAATTAAAGCCATCTTTGTCTCGTATCATCTTGGTATTTGGATCGTCGAGGCTCGCTAGCCACATCAAAAAACATTCATCTCCACGCCTAAGGTGAATAGGCCTAGGACCGGCGTTGAACACAGCAAAGATGAGGCGACCAGAGTAGCCAGGATCAACGTGAAAACCAGAGACGTTCACAAGCCCGCGAAACTTGATGCGAGTCTTTATCGAGATGAATCCTATGGCACCTTGAGGGATCTTGATGTGTTCCTCGGTGAGTAGGAATGCAAATTGTCCAGGGGGGATCGTAAAGGCGCCGGCACGTCCGATTTGCTGGATAGTTATTTTTTTTGGATCCTGTTCCGCCTCAGATGGAGAAACATAGGCCTCTGAACCCATGCGAAGGGTGTATGCGGCGCAATCGACCCTGTCGGGATCGTAGCCCTCTGTGACTATGGAAGGGAGCTCCCGTAACAAGGTCTCCCCACTCCAAAATGGCATCGGGCCTCCCTTCGTTGAATTAGTTGTCGAGGTAGAAGCAACGAGCCTTCAGCTCTTTCCTTCTATCCGTCGCAGCTGAGACCAAATCAAGGGAGCGCTCGTCGGCAGCGTCTACAATCCAATGCATCACATCAACGTTGGCCCTTCGTGCGAGGGCGACGAACTCTTCGAGGTGATCAATCTTTTCGCAAGCATCCGCAAATCGACCAACAGCATCCGCTAAGGTCCGAAGAGGATCAACTTGCCTTCTGCTTCGCTGTGGGCTCCTCTCTCCGTCGCCGAGTCTCTGGTGGAGGGTGTTCGCTGCGCTGAGGCTAATGAGGAATGCATCCACAAGTGTTCGTTCGATCGGCTTGGACTCTTCTGCTTCCCTTGCCAATCGCCCCACATACTTCGCGAAATGGAGACCGTAGTGTTTGAGACGCTCCGTCTTGTGCAGTGATGTGATATCTGAGTGGTGCCGCACATCATGAGCGTACTGGTCCTTCTGGAGCTGTAAGAAGTCCTCATCTGAAAACATGGTGGCCTTTTCCGACTGAGATCGCGCAGGTAGAGCATACGAATCACTGCTAATTTTAGCGCCAGAAACGCTTGGGAAAGCCCATTCAACACATTCGTCCCCAGAACATATAGAGAACATAATTGTCAGATTCAAGACGATGTATTCCTTCTTTCTCGGCGCTACCGGCCGCCGACCTAGTTAATCACCCCTTATCCCCACCCCCCGAAACCGGCCGTACACTGCCTCCATCCCTCGTTCGTGAGGACGCGAGCTGCAGACCGTCTGCTCTCGGGGCGGGGGATGCAGCGCCCGAGGTGGCGCGGTACGGATGGTGTCGAAGTCTCAGTGGAGGCCGGTGCCGGAAAACCGCGTCGCGGCTAACGGACCAGCCTCGGGGGTCCCTAATCCGCCCACCTGCGCTGTAACGCGTGGGTCGTCGGGTGAGGCGCGCGTTCGCGCGTGCCTGTGCCACTGGAGGTAAGCCGCGCGGCATGGGGCTCTAAAACATCGCTGCGGCCTTGAGGCGAGCTTCGCTCGGTTTTGTTATTGTATGCGAAGCACTGTCCAAAGGCCATGCGGGGCGCCGGAAGGCTGCCCACCAAAACTAAACGGACGGCGGCCGACCAGCGCCCCGCACGTCCCGCTTCGCGGGTTTGAGTTTTGAGACGTAGGGAGTTTGAGGAACCTGGTGCCGGACGGCAGCGGGGGTTTTGGCGCGCCCGCGCTCAAGCAGGCCGCTAGGCTGGTAGGGCAAAAACCAGAGCCTCTTAGAGGTCCCCTTCGGACACCATCAGGGCGGCGTCGTTGGGATCGCGGTGCACATGCAGGTTGAGGCTGTGGGCGAGTTGGAGCATGGGGCCGTTCTCCGAATGGATCGTGCCCCAGATATGCGTGTAGCCCATCTCGCGCGCTGCCTCGAACACGAGCTCGAGTGCCTTGTGGGCAAGGCCGAGGCCTTCGGCTTCCGGGCGGAGCGTCACGGAATATTCGGCCGTTTTGCCGTCCTGGCTGCCGGTGATGCGCGCTCCCCCTAAGATCTCGCCTTCGAGCGGCCCGTCGCCTTCCAGCACGATGCACAGATCGCGCTCGGGGTCGGGCGTGCAGAAGTCGCGCGCCATGTCTTGCGAGAGGTGCGGCAGGTGATGCAGCACGCGGAACCAGCGGCCCCGGTCCGTCATGGCGTCGTAGCAGCGGATGAGCCTTCCTGCGTCCGTCTCGTTGATGGGGCGGGCGAGATGGGGATGGCCGTCCTTGCCGGCGATGGTCACCTTGCGGCGGAGGAGTCGCTCGCGCAGCGGCGAGAAGGGCCGCGCCGAGACAGGTCGCGCCGACGTCAGCGTCGACACCTTGTTGATGGGCGCTGAGGTGGCGGGCGCCTCGTTGACGGCGGGTGTCATGTTGGCCGGCGCCGGGATGGCGCACGCGGGGGCCGTGTCGAGCGCATGGCTCATCCGGATGGCCTGGCCGGTCTGCCCGGCTTGGCCGTCTCGAAGGGCTTGGCTGTTATGGTGGGCTTGGCCCATGAATTCTGCGTCCGGTCTTGTTTCTCGAAAAAGCCTCTTAGAGGCTAGGCCTCTTCGGAGGTCCTTTGGCCGACCTTGACGCTGCTCCCTTGGCTGAGCCGCCGATTCACTCGGCTGTTGTCCTTGGAGATAGGCATAGCTTGGGCAAAAGCCATGGCCGGATGGTGAAGTTTTTGCGGCGCAACAAGCGGCGTTTCGTCTCACGCGCGCAGGGTGTTTCGCGCTCAAGCAGCCGCTAGGCGGTAGGCCGACGACCCCGCGCTCAAGCAGCCGCTAGGCGATAGGGCCCACAAAAACTTGAGCATCGGCCCCGATGCGGACACCTGGATGCGTGATAAGGTCCGCGTCATGACCGATACGTTGATTCATCATCTCAAGGACGCGCCGCCGCCCCCGCTGGGGCCGAGCGACACGGAGGCGTGCGTCTCCGGGCAGATCGCCGATGCGATCATCGCCTCGGGGCTCACAGACCGCCCCATCGGCGACCTGATCCAGACGGTCATGGACCGGCTGACCCAGGCCGGCGTGCCCCTGGCGCGGATGATGGTTGGCTTTCGGATCCTGCACCCGCTGTTCGACGGCATGACCATTGCCTGGACGGCCGAGAACGGTGTGGAGGTCGAGTATTATCAGGCCCTCACGGAGGACAATCCGGATTTCACGCTAAGCCCGTTCTACTGGATGATCAAAGGCCAGGTGCCGGAACTGCAATTGCGGATCGACCGGGACGCGATGGTCGACAAGTTCCCGCTGCTGCAGCGCCTGCGCGAGCAAGGCTTCACTGGCTATTACGCGCGCGTGGTCACGTTCGGGGAAGGGCCGATGCAGGTCGGCACCACGGACGGGCTGGCGCTGTCCTGGTCGACGAAATCACCCGCCGGCTTCTCGGAGCGGGATATCTGCATCATGCAGCAGATCCTGGCGCCGCTGTCCTTGGCCTTGCGGGTGATGATCAAGGATCAGATCGCGCGGAATACGCTCAACGCGTTTCATGGGCCGCTGGTGGGTGAGCGCATCCTGTCCGGCACGGTCAAGCGCGGCGACGGCGAGCGGCTCGCCGCTGCGCTGTGGTACAGCGATTTGCGCAACTCGACGGGGCTTGCCGACCAGCTCTCCGTGGAGGGCTTCCTCGAATTGCTGAACGTCTATTTCGATTGCGCGGCCGGCGCCGTGATCGAGGAGGGCGGTCAGGTGCTCGATATCGTGGGCGACGCGATCCTCGCCTTCTTCCCAGCCGATGCGGCGGGCGAAGAGGCGGCGGCGACGTCCGCCTTGCGGGCGGCGCTCAAGGCGCAGGAGCGGCTGGTCGAGGCCAAGGCGCGCGAGTGCAAATGCGCGGTCGAGATCAATTTCGGCGTCGGCGTCCATTTCGGCGATGTGGTGTTCGGCAACGCGGGCACGCGCGAGCGTCTGAAATTCGGCGTCATCGGCCGCGCCGTGAACGAGGTCGCCCGGACTCAAGATATGTCGAAGCTATTGGGCCAGCCGATCGTGGCGACGGACCAGGTAGTGAGCCGCGCGCGGCCCGACGCGGGCCTCAGGCTGAACGATATGGGTTTGCACGATTTGCGCGGAATTCCGGCAGCCAAGCGTCTGTGGGCCCTGCGGCACAATGCCGATATTGCGCCCGCTAACGCCGGGTAACTGTGGATTTTTTTCTAGAACTGTCACAATTGACGGGTAGAAAATCGCAGATTCGCGCGGATGTTGCGTTGCAACACCCCCACTCTTGCTCTATATCCACAAACGAGAGCAATAGGTCCTTGGAAGGGCCTGCTTGGGATTCATATTAGGAATCTTGGGGCGAACAATTGTTCCTGACCATGTTGAAGACAAAGCTGCACCGGGCCACGGTGACCGGCGCCGACTTGCATTACGAAGGCTCGATCGGGATCGATCGGGACCTGCTTGATGCGTCCGGCATCCTGCCCCATGAGCAGGTGGATGTGCTGAACATCAACACGGGCGCACGCTTCACCACCTACGCCATCGAGGCTCCGCGCGGCTCGTCAGAGATTGCCGTGAACGGTGCTGCGTCCCGTCTCGTGCAGAAGGGCGACAAGGTCATCATCGTCGCCTATTGCCAGCTCCCGGCCGAGGAAGCCCGCAACTATCATCCGAGCGTGGTGCTGCTGGGCGAAGGCAACGAGATCGTCTCGACGTCTTAGAAGCGCGCTACGCGAACACGCCTACAATCCAAACGGAAATGTTTCGTCGGGCCCATGAGGATGGGCTTGAGGCCTTGCGTCGACGGCGTTCGTTTCGGTGAACCAAATCCACGCGTCGAACTGTTTCGATAGTTCCGCCTGGAAGTAGTGCGATAGCAGTTCCGTCTCCGGCCGGTAGATGACGCCGATGGCCCGTTCCAGCATGGGTTCGGCAAGCGCTTCGCGCACGCTGTCCTTTTGTCCCGTTCCGGTCTCCAGGAAGAAAGCCTCGATGCCGGCGTCGCGGGAGCGTCCCTCGTAGGAGTCGTTGCGGGCAGGGCGCACACGCTTGATTTCCATAGGCTCGTCCCAGTTCGAGGCAGCGGCGACCGTGCCGCGATCCGTGCCGAAACCGATAAGCGCGCAGTCCTCGCCAAAGCGCGCGCGCGCCAGCTGGCCGATATTCAGTTCACCGCGTACCTGGCCCATCTCGGTGAACTCCGCATCGCCGATATGGGAGTTGTGGGCCCAAACCACCGCCTTCGCGTCGGGACCGCGGTGCTCCAGAACACGCTCCAGCGTGTCGAACATGTGCTGGTCCCGCAAGTTCCACGACTGCGCCGCGCCGTAATACATGATGCGGTAGTACTGCTCGGCGGCCACGACGATGCGGGCGTTTTGCTCCGCATTGAAAAAGGCGCTGCCGTCGCGGGCTAGATAGCCCAGACGCTTCTTCAATAGATCGACTAGGGCCTGGGTGACGGGCCTCTCGCATATGGCATAGCCCTGCGACAGCGCCATGCGGCCGTAGCGGGCCGGGTCCGAGCGGAACGGCGCCAAGCAGCCGTAACGCTCGCGTGCGATGCGGGCGGTTTCAGGATCGATATTGTCCAGATAGTTGAGAACCGCGCCGATCGAGGTCGCCAGGCTGTAGACGTCTAGCCCGTAGAACCCTGCGCGCTTGTCGGGATCGGCGATGCTCTCGTTGATAGCCTTCAGGCGTTGCAGGAAAGCATTGACCTGACCGTTGCGCCACATCCAGGCCGGGAAGCGGGTGAATGCGCTGGCGGGAGTCTCAGGCCTGGGAAGGCCACGCACGAAAGCGTCGTAGACCGCAGCGTCCGGCCAGTCGGCTTCCACGGCAACAACATTGAACCCATGTTTTGCGACGAGCATCTCGGTGATGCGGGCACGCGCTTCGTAGAATTCGGCAGTGCCGTGCGTTGCCTCACCGAGAAGCACGACGCGCCGGTCCGCGAAGCGCTCCGCGAGTGCGGTCAGTTCCGTGAAGTCGCCGAAGGGTTCCGCGGCGCCGGCGATCACGTGGCTGAGGTCGGTGTGGGGAGCCCGTGCCTGCGGCGCGGGCGTCAACAGCCCATTGGCAATGCCAGATGTTTCGGAATCGATTTGGGTTTCCGCCTTGGCTTGGCGTGGGGCCTCCCAGCCTTCTTCGCCGATAAGGGGAACGAAGGTCACGCCGCCATGGTCTTCCTCCTCGAACGTATCCTCTCCGGTACGCCGTACGCGAATAAGGGTCTGGTACACGTCCCGGCCCACCGGGATGACGAGACGTCCGCCAACTGCAAGCTGCCGCTTCAAGGCCTCCGGAACTTTGGGACCGCCCGCCGACACGATAATCGCGTCGAACGGTGCCTCCGGCGGCCAGCCCTTGGTGCCGTCGCCGCAGATGATCTCGACATTGTCGTAGCCGAGCCGGGCCTCCCGCTCGCGCGCCAGATCGGCGAGTTCTTCGTGGCGCTCGATGGCGTAAACGGACGAGGCGATGCGGCCTATCACGGCGGCGGCGTAGCCGGAACCGGCGCCGACCTCGAGGACGGTGTCGCCGGGGCGGATCTCGGCCAACTCGATCATCCGCGCGACGATATAGGGCTGCGAAATGGTCTGCCCCGCCGCGATCGGCAGGGCCGAGTCCTCATAAGCGAACTCGGAAAGGGGCTGTGACACGAAGACTTCGCGCGGCACCTGCGCCATGGCGGCAAGCACATCGGCGTCGCTGATCCCGCGGGCCTCGAGATGGCGCATGACCATCAAGGCCCTGTCGTGTGCGTGCGGGTCTTCGGTATGCGGGTCTTGGGCATGGATGCCGTCCACGCCCGGGGAGTTTCCGGGAGATGACATCATGGTCGAAGACTACACGATGCCGCGAAGGCCGACCTTGATTCTGATCAGGGGACGGCGCGTTTCGGGGTGTCGTCAGAAACCGCCCGAGACGCACCGTTTTCCCGTATTCCGGGTAAGTTCTACCTAAGCTCCCATGAGACCTGGACTTTCGCTTCGACCGACATCGTGCCGCCCTCCACGGGAACCTGCTTTGCTTCGGCCATCATCGGGGCCGCGGCCGCCATGGCGCGATAGGGGCGGGGCGTATAATCGCCGCTTTCGGTGATCTTGATGACGGGGCCGAGCTCCACGCCGGCCGCTTCCGCGTAGAGCTTCGCGTTGTCGATCGCGTTGGTCATGGCAAGCCTGCGCGCCTCGTCCTTCATTTTCTCCGGTTCGGCAATCCCGAAACTGATCGAGTTGATCTCATTGGCGCCCGCCTGCACCACCTTGTCCAGGACGTCGCCGAGCTTGTCGATGTCGCGCACGGTGATGTTGACGTTGTTGCTGACCCGGTAGCCGGTGATGAACGCGGCCTGCTCGTCCTTTTTGCGTTCGTAGACCGGCGAGACGTTGAAGTCCGTCGTTTGGATGTCCTTCGCCTTGAGGCCAGCCTCCTTGAGCGTGCTGACCACCTTGGTCATTGCGTCGGTGTTCTTCGACAGCGCGTCCTGCGCGGTCTGCCCTTCGGAGGTTACGCCTGTGGAGATGCTCGCCATGTCCGGTGCGGCCTTTACGGTGCCGGAGGCTGAGAGGGTGATGGTCCGCTTGGCTCCGGCTGCGGAAGCCGAGAGAGGAAGCGCGGCGGCGAGCACGGCGATCGCTGGGACAAGCATACGAAGTGGGCGGGCAAAGGTCATGGGGAGGCTCCAGGTCTTTCGAGGTGGTCCTTGAGTTTGGGACACATAAGGAATCTGTTATGAGGCGGAATTGTGAGGCTGGGCAGAACGCTCTAAAAGGCCAGCCTCTGCCGCGCACGACTCGTTACGCGCGGCGTGTGACATTCGGATCATCATCCGTCATTCGCACATCGGGGGCCCGTAGCTCAATTGGTTAGAGCCGGCGGCTCATAACCGTCTGGTTGCTGGTTCGAGTCCAGCCGGGCCCACCACCCTTGGAGCGTTCAACGATACAGGCACGTGGACGCGCGTTCACAAACTCGGGTATGTCGGCTTTCGCATCATCCGGCGGGGGAGGTGCTTCTTTGCAAAAGGAATCAGAACGCCGGCCATCAGGATGAGACCGCAACCCGCCAGAAGCCCGTCGATAATCCAAGCCACCGGATCGGCCATGCCTTCGCCGCGGAAGTTCGCGACATGGGCCACGGCGACGGCGCAAAGGGTCAGCCCCGTCAAAAGCCGCAAGATCCGGGCGCAGGCCGACTCGCCGGGGGCGAAGTAGCCGATGACGAGCGCAAGCCCGAAACACACGAGATAGCTCGTGAGGGCGAAATTAGACGCGGCGGCAAGTACGACCAGGGCCGCGGCGGCCAGCGCGAAGGGCTGGCTCCATGCGAGCGCGGCCCAGATCCGCTCCCAGAACGGCTCGGGATTTCCTTTTTCGCGCTTCCGGTGAAGCCAGATGGTCACGCCGGTGTGCGTGACGATCGTCAGCGCCAGTCCAAGCAAGCCGTAGGCGATCTTGACGAGCGTGCCGCCGAACCACCCGAAATGGATCGGGTGAAGCGCACCGAGAATCTGCTGGCCCACGGAGCCTCGTTCGAGGCCGCCGTCGCCCACGAGTTCACCGGACCCGTCGAAATAGTAGGGATTCGCCGTCGACAGATGTCCGGGCGTCTGCATGGAGAGGTGGGTCATCTGCCCGGCGGTCCCGGCATGTTCGACGTGCACGCTTCTGAACTCCGCGTCGGGGTGCTCCTTCCTAACCTGCGCGATCATGGCGTCGAGATTGGGCAACGGCGCTAGCTTGTGATCCTTGCCCGCTTGCGGACCGATGAGCACTGCGAATGCCTTCTCGGAGTCGCCTTCATACGCCGCCAGCGCCAGCACGCCGATGACCAGGACGGACAAGCCCAGAAGGGCGCCGGTCAGCGAAACGGCGATGTGAAACGGCAGTCCCCAAACACCGAGCCTGTTATGCAAATCGGCATCCTGCAGCCTTCGTGACCCGCCCAAGCGAAACGAGAAGGCGTCGCGAAAGATCCGTGGATGCGACAGCACGCCAGAGATCAGCGAGGAGAGCAGGGCGACGCCGGTCAGTCCGACAATGAACAGGCCGTAGGTTTGTGGCAGATGCAGATGGATGTGCAGCTTGGCGAGAAACTCCGACCAAGGCGCATGAGCTTTTTCGACGATCTGACCTTGTTCGTTGGCGAGCCATTCGCCCTCGGCGCTGCTCTCATGATCATGGAAACTGACGCCAAGATGAGGCGTTCGCGATCCGTCCCAGGCGATGAAGAGGTCGGGGACCTTCGAGCCCATCTTCGCACGGCCAAAGGCCGCGCGCATGGCGGCTTGGAGTGCGGCCGGTGCGGGTTCCGCGGCGACCAGCGGGGCATTGGGCTGCTCCCAGCGCTTGAACTCGAGCACGAACACGGCAAGCGTTCCCGACAGGCAAACGATGTAGATGAGCGCCGCAAAGGCGAGGCCGAGCGCGGAGTGGCCGGCCAGCATGGCGCGGACGAAGTCCGGCGAGAGCCAGTTCTTCTTTCGGGGTGTGCGGATTGAGCTCGGTGTGTCGGTCATGAAAGGAGGCTCGGAAGGAAGGCGATCCCGTAGCCCGCAACACAGATGGCGAAGAGGATGGCAGTTGCCCGCAGGAGCTTCGAGTCGGCCAGCGTCCAAGCCATGCCCGCGCCCCACAGCACCGGGACCATGATGCCGCCGATGACCATCTTGTCCGTTGCGGGCATTGGCATGGCGACGGCGAATGCGACGCCGACACCGATCGACGCGGCGCCGGCAAGCACGATGGCCAACAGGCTCTTGGCGATCGCCCGCGTCCAATTGGTGTTGCGCTGCTCGGGTTCCGCCGGCTTGTCGCGTCCATTGGAGCGCCTTGCACGGAACTGAACCGTCGCGCCGACGCCAAGCAGTGCCACCAGCGAGAAGACGATCAGGGCGAAGGCGGTTCCACGTTCGCCCCCCAACGCGTCCACGAAGATGGCGAAGCTTGCAGCGATCGCAAGCCAGCCCGTCGCGACGACGGCCGTCATGCCGCTACGTCGTTTTGCAAGCCAAGCCCACCTCAGGAGTGCGATGCCCGTGGCGAGCAGGCCAATGGCCACCGCGATCAGGCCCAAATCCGAACTCCATCACACATATGTCGCCTTCTTTCCCAGCAATCTCATGCAGCGGTGCCCACCCGCCGCCGCATGGGGGGCAGGTGAGCACCGGAACCTCAGTCGCAAGCGCGGATCAGTATCTGTATGTCGCGCTGCCGATAATCGTGCGTGCTTGGCCAATGCCGCAGGTGAGGCTGAACGCGCCGCACGACACGAGATACTCCGTGTCCGCGATGTTCTGTCCCGTGACGGCCAGTCGCCAGTGATCGGTCTCGTAGCCGATCGAAGCATCGAACAGCGTGACGTCAGGCGTGGTGACTGTGTACTGCAGACCGGTCGTCAGGTCCTCGCCCACATCCGTGACTTCGCCGATGTAGCGCACGCCGCCACCGATCGACACGCCTTCGAGAAGGCCCCCGCCGAACGTGTAGATGCCCCAAAGAGACGCAAGGTGCTCAGGCATGTTCGGATCCTCGGTGCCGATCTTGTAGCCGAGCGGATCGGGATAGTCGGTGAATTCGGAGTTCGTGTAGGTGTAGGACGCGATCACCTTGAGCTCGGGCGTGAGATTGCCGATCGCCTCGAACTCGAAGCCCCTGATCCGCCGCGCGGCGCCGATCAAAGTCTCGAAGAGCGTGTCCGGCGACACGGTGAGATTCTCTTCTTCAATCTCGTAAGCGGCGAGGTTCACGGCGAATTGCGATCCGCGCGGCTGGATCTTCAGGCCGACCTCGATCTGATTGCCTTCGCGTGGTGTCGCACCCCGGCCGTTTGTTCTGACATAGAGCGTGTCGGAAACGATCACGCCCGGCTGAGGCGTAAAGGACTGCGACCAGGACACGTAGGGTGCGAAGCCGGCGTCGAACTCGTACATGAGCGCAGCCCGGCCCGAGACTGCTTGCTCGTGATCGTCGGGCGATCCTTCAAACCCGATATTGACCCAGTCCTGCCGAATACCGGCAATGCCGATCCAGTTTCCAAGACGCATCTGATCCTGAAGGTAGATGCCCGTCTGGTACTGAGCCTGATTGGGGTTCCGTGTCGGTTTGACATCCTTCGGGCTGACGGGCTGCAGGTTGTCGAGGTTAATTTGATAGCTGGAGCGCTTATGATTGCCCTTGAAGACGTTGTACTTCTTCTGCGTGCCCGGATAGCCGGCGAAGTCGAGTATGTAGTTGCGGTCGATGCCGAGCCCCGCGACATAGTCGTTCGACAGTCCGGACGTAATGCCCGGTGCTTGTGTGAGGGCCTCTGCGAGGACGGAATCCCGATAGCCCGGCGGCAGGAAGGGAAGAAACGGCGCCAGTTCCGCGTCCACGGCTGACGTGATGCCGGCCCTTACTTGCGGCAGGATGAACGAGTACGCCTGATCGTAAGCCAATGCCTCGGCCGCCGGGATGGTCGCCGGATTGACGCCCGACGCGGTCAGAAGATTGTCGATCAGGTTGATGTCGGAGGAGCTCTCTCTGAAGCTCATATAGTCGGCGCCGCCGGTGACTTCGTGCTCGAGCTTCCCGGTGTCAAATTCGCCGGTTAGATACGTGTCCGTGGTGAACACGCGCGTGTCCGTCTCGGACACATACCGGGACCGGGCGAGTTCCGTTTCGTCGGCGTTGAGATACGGGGCGTAGTCGGGGATGACCAGCGGCACACCGAGGAATTCCTCGAACGGTCCGTTGAGGATGTTCAGCCGGGCACTCGTCAATCCTGCCGGGTAGGTGGAATCGTATTGGTTCTTGGTGTGGGTGTAGCGCATGCCCGTGTGGAACTTCAGGCCGCTGTCGAACTTCTTGTCGACCAGGAGCGTGCCGGACTCCTGCTCGCTGTCGTAATAGTCCGTCGGAATGCCGGCAAACGTGCTCTGGGGAATCTTGCGGCCTTGGGCGTTCGGATAGAGCGTTCCCTCCAGAGGAAAGAACTGCGCCGAAGAACCGGTGTCGTCCTGTTGGAAATTACCCAGCAGCAGAACCTCGGTATCCGCATCCGGCCGGTACGCGATCGAGGGCTGAAGCATCCAGCGGTCGTTGTCGACGTAATCGACTTGCGTCTCCGAAAGACGCCCAAGGCCGGTGATGCGATAGTAGAGACCGGCTTCCTTGGAGATCGGTCCGCTGAGGTCGCCTCTAAGCTGCTTGAACTCGAACGACCCGTAGTCGATGCCCGCTTCGGCGAAGGGCTCGAGCGTCGGGCGCTTGGAAATGCCGTTCACAATGCCGCCGACACTGGTGGCGCCGTACAGCATGGCGGACGGGCCGCGCAGAACCTCGATGCGCTCGAGGGCGTAAGGCTCGATCGGAATCGTATTGTAGTAATAGCCGCCGTGGATGCTTTTCGCCAAACCGTCGACGAATAGCGAGCCCTCGGTGCCGCGAATAACGATGTTGTCGTTCCGTGTGTCGACGCCGAAACCGTTGGCGAAAACGCCAGGGGTATAGCGAACGGCTTCGTCGAGGGTCTGGACGCCCTGCTCCTGCATCTGCTCGACACCGATGACGCTGATGGACTGCGGCGTTTCGATGAGGGGCGTGTCGGTTTTCGTGCCTGTTGCGGAGCGCGTCGCCACGTAGCCCTCGACGGGGCTGTACGCCGTCGGCTCGCCTCCGGCGAGGGAGTCTTCAACGCCTTCCGGCGCCGGGACGTTCAAGGGAGCGGGAACGGCCGTCCGAACGGGAGCGACAGGCTGCCGTGGGGCTGGGGTGCGAACGTAGCTGGTGGTGCGGCGTGGTGTAGCCGCCGGGGCCGGGTCGGCCTCAGGAGTGGGCTCGCGCCCTTCGACCACCATGGGGTCGAGTTCGACGCCCGAAGCGGTGTCCGCTTCCTGGACAGCATCGGACTCGGACGCGGTGTCGGCCTGTTCGGTCGAGGAGGAGTCTGACGGTTCCGTTGAAGACTCTGAAATCTCGGCGGACGACTCCGAGACGGTCGGCGAAGCCTCTTGCGCCTTGGCGATGCCTAGACCCGTGCACGCTGTTACGAGAAGCAGCGCAGCCGAGTGAAAGCGAACATAACCGAACAGGCTGCCAGTAATGGCAGCCGTCTTAGCGAAAATCCCCAATTTAACCCCCCAATCACTTCCAAAAGGTCGGGTCTTTGACCCATTAACCTTCCGTTAAGCGTAGACGGAGGGGCGATCAGATCAGTACTGAATTCTCCTCAACAAGTTTGTTGAGAGCTGTTGTGCGACAACTTGTTCAGAGATGCGTTCTTCGAACAGTACTGCAGGGGGACAATGAATCGAAAGCATACCAATTAGTATCGAGGTCTGCTTCAGACCTTCTCAGAGGCTTCGATTCCACGGCTGTGGGGAAAATATTTATCTAAGTATATTTGCTCACAGATACAGCCACAAGGTGTAATGCGGTTAGGGCCATTGGCGCCGCTGGCACGGCATTTATCGAGCCAACGCGGGCGAGAACGAATGCTCGCAGGCCTTCGGTGCTTCGCGCAGGGGTCCACGTTCGCACACGTGCAGCTCAGGGCCGGGTCTTGACAGACCCAGGTCGGTGGGAGAAGAGAGCGGTGCTGGGCGTTGGAGAATATTAGTGCGCTTCTTGAATTTCGGGAGGCGGCCCGCGCTCAGTGCTGCCAGCCTTCTTACGCTTTTCGCGTGGGTTTTCGGAGCAATTCCGAGCCCGCTTACACCCATCGTTGTGCCTGCCGTCTACGCGCAGGCGGCGCTGCAATCCGACGCGCCAGTGCCGGTTTCGCCGCTCGGCGAGACCCCCTTGCAGTCCGAGGAGGCGGCCCCGCCGAACGGCGAGCCCTCTGCTGCGGAGGCTGTCCCGGAGCCCGAGGTCACACCGGAACCAGTCGAGCCTGCTGGCGAAGAGACGGCCGCAAACCAGGGCGACACCCTTCCGCATAATCTGTCCCCCTGGGGCATGTTCATGGCCGCGGACATCGTGGTGAAGGCGGTGATGATCGGTCTGGTCATCGCATCAATCGTCACTTGGACGGTGTTCCTGGCCAAGTCGCTGGAGCTGTCGGCGGCCAGAGGCAAGGCGCGGCGTGCGCTTGGACTCATCGCCAAAGAGAGTTCCCTGGCCGGTTCCGCGCGGCGGCTCGGAAAGGCCCGCGGGGTCGTTCCCGCGTTCGTCGACGCCGCGAGGATGGAACTGAAACTCTCTCAGGGTGGCGCGGACGCGGCCGGAATCAAGGAGCGTGTGGAGTCGCGTCTCGACGGGCTGCGTGTTGCCGCGGTCCGTCAGATGAACGCGGGCACGGGCGTGCTCGCCACGATCGGCTCGACGGCGCCGTTCGTCGGTCTGTTCGGCACGGTCTGGGGCATCATGAACAGCTTCATCGGCATTTCGAAGGCCCAGACGACCAATCTTGCCGTGGTGGCGCCGGGCATCGCCGAGGCCCTTCTGGCGACGGCGCTGGGTCTGGTTGCGGCCATTCCGGCGGTGATCGTCTACAACTACTTCGCCCGCTCAATCGCGGGTTACCGCGCGCTTGTGAGCGACGCCGCGGCAGAGGTCATGCGTCAGCTTTCGCGCGATCTGGATGCCGCACCGAGCGCAGACAAGCCCGAAATCCAGGCGGCGGCGGAGTAGCGCGATGTCGATGAAGTTCAACGACGACGGCGAGGATCTCACGGAGAACGGCGAGATCAACGTCACGCCGTTCATCGACGTGATGCTGGTGCTCCTTATCATCTTCATGGTGGCGGCGCCGCTGTCGACGGTCGACGTTCCCGTAGATCTGCCGGTCTCGACGGCCGCGCCGAAAAAGAAGCCGGACAAGCCGCTCTACCTGACCATCAAATCGGACTTCACGATCGCGGTCGGCAACGACACCCTGGCGCGCGGCGGCATGGCCGCGGCACTCGACAAGGAGACGAATGGGGACCGGAAGCGCCGCGTGTTTCTTCGGGCGGACAAGACCGTGCCTTATAGCGAGCTGATGGAGGTCATGAATCTTCTGCGTGCCGCCGGCTACCTCAAGGTGGCGCTGGTCGGCCTTGAGGGCACGACGGTGAGCGAGGGGCAGCAGCACGTTGACGCTCCATAGCGATGTCTTCAAGGAAGGCGCCCCGAGCTTCCACCGGTGGTGCGAGATCGCGGCGCTGATCCTGGTCCTTCATGTGGGGGGAGGGATCGCGGCAACGGTCACGTGGCCGAAGGAGGTCGAGCCGGACCCTGCCGGTGCGGTGGTGATGGAACTTGCCGCGATGGCGGTCGCGCCGCTCAGGCCCGAGGATCTGGCGATCGGCCCACTTTTGCGGGAGTCGGTGCCGACGCTCCAGCCCATCGACGAAGCCGTGCCTGAAGAGTCCGAGTTTCCCGAGCTCGCGGAGGCGCCGCTGGCGCCGGACCCCGAGGTCGCACTGCCGAAAGCCGAAATGGTGGAGACGGTGCAAGAGGCCGAAACGGTGGACACGCTGCGCGAGGCTCAGCCCGGCATCGAGTTGAACGCGGCCGCGGCGGTGGCCACGGCACCGCCGAAATTGGACGCGGTTCCCGGCGAGACCATCACGGCGCAATCCCTTGGCGCGAATGTCAGATCCAACCCCGCGGAGATCGCGTGGCAGAAGGAAATCCTGTTCCACCTCAACCGGTACAAGCGCTATCCCGCGGCCGCGCGCGCCCGGGGCGTTCAGGGTGTAACCAAGGTCGAATTCAAAATCGACGCCGCGGGCAAGCTCGTCGATGCGCGGATCATTCGCGGATCGGGGTCGGAGCCGTTGGACGAAGAGGCATTGGCCGTGTTGCGCCGGGCGAGCCCGTTTCCGGAGCCGCCGGACCGGCAGCCCGGCGAGCAGGTCCATCTCGTATTGCCGATCGAGTTCCTCATTCGGCGCTGAGCCGACATTCACGGTTGACACCGAGGCGATAGAGATGCGGCACTCGAACCGCTTCCTTTCGGCCCGCTTGAGGAGAAATCTCGGTGCGCAAGCTTGCACTCCACTGGCAGATACTCATCGCCATCGTCCTTGCGGCCGTTGTCGGGTCGATTGTCAAGCAAGTCACGACTGATACTTTCGCGCCGGGGTTCTTCGGAGTCAGCTTCGTTTCGGTGTTCGAGTTTGTCGGCGCGATCTTTCTCAACGCCCTGAAGATGATCATCGTGCCGCTGATCACGTCGTCGATCATCGTCGGCGTTGCCGGGATCGGATCCGGCGGCAATATCGGCGCGCTCGGCATACGTACGTTGCTGTTTTATGCGGTGACGACGCTGGCCGCTATTCTGATCGGTCTCATCACCATCAACATCATGACGCCGGGCTATGTCGACGGCGAACCCGCCGGCGACATTCTGGCGCTCGAGGGGCCACCCGAAGATATCAGCGACAGGATCGAAGGTCGAGGCGTCGGCGACGTCGTGGAATTGTTCAAGCGCCTGGTGCCGCCGAATATCGTCATGGCGGCGGCCGAGGGGCAGATGCTCGGGCTGATCTTCTTTGCCATCCTGTTCGGTTTCTTCATGACGAGGCTCCAGCACGACTATGCCGAGCCCTTGTTCAAGTTCTGGAACGGCGTCTTTCACGTCATGATGCACATGACCGAGTTCATCATGAAGTTCGCGCCGATTGGCGTGTTTGCCCTCATCGCTGCGGTGATCTCTCAAACAGGGTTTGCGGCTGCGAGACCGCTGGCCAATTTCGCGCTGGCGGTTGTCGCAGCGCTCCTTCTGCATTCGCTGATCACGTTGCCGCTGCTCTTGCGGTTCATCGGCCGGGTCAAACCGTTTGCGACGTTGCGGGCGATGTCGCCGGCCTTGCTCACCGCCTTCTCGACATCGTCGTCCTCGGCAACCTTGCCGGTCACCATGGATACGGTCGAAGAGAAGGTCGGGGTCTCGAACCAGGTGTCGAGCTTTGTGTTGCCGCTGGGCGCCACGGTGAACATGAACGGGACGGCGCTTTATGAATGCGCGGCGGCGATGTTCCTGGCTCAGGCCTACGGGCTGGAACTCAGTTTCGGCGTGCAGTTCACGATCGTCACGATCGCGCTTCTGACATCGATCGGCGTTGCCGGTGTGCCGTCAGCGTCGCTGGTTGCGATCGCGATCATTCTCGCCGCCGTCGGTTTGCCGGTGGAAGCTATCGGTGTGCTCATGGTCTTCGACCGGGTGCTCGATATGTGCCGCACCAGTGTGAATGTCTGGGGCGATGCGTGCTGCGCGACCATCATTGCGCGGCTGCGGGGTGAGGAAACCAAGGTCGCGATCGACACCCCCACGAGGACTCGGTCATAGGGGAGCCGGGCCCTCTTTGACAGGCGAGGGTGGCGGAGAAGCTCAGCTTTGCGTGATCTCGGCGCTTAGCATCGGAGGCGCAATTCGGGTCATTTCAGGGCACGCTGCCTTAGTTCGCCCGCGAGGGAACCAACCTCCAAGACCGGCGTTTTTTCGTCCGCCTGCAGCAATCGCAGGTGCGTTCAAACGGAGGAAAAGACCATGAAGTATTTCGTCACCATGCTCGCTCTCGCTACCACGCTTGCCGCCGCTGCACCGGCTTTCGCCGGCCCGGACAACCAGGCCGACTGTGAGGCCGCTGGCGGTACGTGGAACGCCGACAGCAGCTCCTGCACGGAGTAGGTCGTCGCGCGGAGCGGCGGGCCGGACGCGGCCTGCCGCACGCGCCCACGACACCATCAGACAACTGATCAGAAATCGTAACCCAGCAGCTCGATTTCCGGTTGGTACCAATTCGCCACCTGCTCTTGGAGCGCCGGCGTGTAATAGCTGCGGTAACTGCGTTCCGAATCCTTGTTCGGCGTCACGTTGACTTTCGGCACGCTGACTTTCATCTCGACACCGGCTCGGCTGAGCGCCGTGTTCAGATCCTCTTCCAAATTCTCGTAGCGGCCGAGGAAGTCGACGGCCAATGCTCCGTCCAGCATGTAGAGTTCGTGATTGTCCACATAGGCCGTGGGCCGCTGCATGTAACGCTCGAAGCTGGGGCGCGTCTTCTTCGACTTGGTCTTGTAGTTGTACCAGGACACCTGCCGGTCCCATGGATTCCGGTCGAACGCGAACTTGAAGTAGCTGTTCCAGATCTCCTCGCCCACATAGTTTCGGATGCGCCAGGCGGGCATGTGCTCGTAATAGCCGATGGTGGGATGCCAATAACGTTCTGGCCGGCCGAGGAGCTTGCGCCAGAGCGGCCGCTGCGGCTTCAGCGGATGGTCGATCCGGTAGTTTTGCGGACCGAGACCTTTGCGGTCCTTCTCACTCGCCGCGCGATAGGGTGTGATGACGTCGTCCGGCCCGCAGAGCTGCGAGATCGCGGCTTCGATCGCCGTTCCGGCCGTCTTCTTCGTCTTGATGAAGATGAATTTGTGCTTGTGTGAGAGGATCATGGGTCCGTGTGCCGCGAGACGTGCGGGCCGGACCCTAGTCGGTTCCGGGGCGCTTTCGCAAGCCGGATTGGTGCCTACTCGTGGAGCGAGGCGGCGAGTTCCTCGAGGAGCGCGCTGAGGTGAATCTCCGAGATGTGAAGGGCCCTGGCCATCTCGTGCAGCTCTTTGCGTTCTTCGCCGGCGACCCTGTTGTCCGCCAGGAGCACGCGATAGGCGGCGCACAGGATCTCGTCCTTCGTGGTCAGGTCGAGGGAGGGAGCCAGGTCCGCGAGAACGTTGCGGATATCCTCAGCTTCGTTCTGATGGGCCGCGCGCGCGACCGCATCCGCCCCCAGCGCCTTACCGGTGCAGTCCTTGAAGATATCCTGAATGAGGCCAACCTCGCGCGAATCCAGGTGCCCGTCGGCACTCGCCATGGCGACCATGGCTTTCAAGATCACGTCGCAGCTGCCAGTTTTGTCGCTCACGGAGGGCTCCTTTTCTCGCGTCACGGCTCGGCCGCGTAATGGCTGGGCGGATTGTGCTGAAACCCGGCCGGTTTGCCAAGCACGCTTGAAGGGCTTTGAAGAGGCCGCCAGGGTGCGGTATCAACCTGCCGCCGGTCCAGAAGGGTTGCCGCATCGATGTCAGACACAACGCCCCTTCGGGTCATCTTCCTCGCCGATACGCGGCCCGGGCACTACCACATCGCCCAAGGCGTAATTGCGGCCCTGGCGCGGCTGCGGCCGGTCGACGTCACCCGGATTGAGGTGAAACGCAAATGGATCGTCCCGACAAGGTGGCTGCGGGCGCGCATCAACGCCGACAGCTTCTATCCGCCGCGCATGCTGCGCATGGCCTACCGCATCGACGCGGACACGCTCCCCGAAGCCGACCTCGTGGTCTCGGCGGGCGGCGAGACGCATATGCCGAATATTTGCGTCACGCGGTTATTGGAAGTGCCCAACATCTTTTGCGGCTCGCTACTGCGGGGGCTCGAGCCGGACAATTTCAGCTTGATCATCTCGTCCTACGAGCGCGACGAAGGCAGCGACAAGCATCTGGTCGTGCTGAAGCCATCCTCAATCGATCCGGACGAGCTTGGGCGGCCTGCGACCGTGTCCCGCTATGGACTGGAGAACCTGCCAAAGACCCTGGGCTTGCTTGTCGGCGGTCAGGCAGGGGGCTTCCGGTATCGCGACAGCGATTGGGCTGCATTACTCGCCTTTGTCGCGGCGGTGTCGAAGGCCTGGGGCACGCGGTGGCTGATCTCCACCTCCCGGCGCACGCCCGATAGTGTGGCCGACAAGATCGCCGAGATGGCCCGCGACGAGAGCGTGGTGGAAAAGTTCGTCGACTTCCGCACCGCCGGGCCGGGCACCCTACCGCAGATCTTCGCGAAGTCGGACGCCATCGTCTGCACTGAAGATTCCAGCTCCATGATCTCCGAGGCGGTGTCGGCGCGGCTGCCCGTCATTGGCGTGTCGCCGCGTGCTGCCCGCTTCACCGAGGACGAGCAGCTCTACCGGGACTTCCTGATGGGCAAGGGCTGGTCGCGCACGATCCCCATCGCCGAGCTGACGCCGGACCACTTCGCGGAGGTTCTGTCCACGATCGAGCCCTTGCAGGAAAACCCGCTCGATGCCCTGGCGCAGAAGCTGAAAGTCCGGTTGCCGCAGTTATTCTGATCCTGGCCGCCGGAGAAGGCTAGCGCCTGTGGCGCTTGTCGTAGTTGCGGCGCTGACGGCGCCTGTCCTTCTGGATCTCGTTGCCGACCACGCCGCCGACCAACGCCCCTCCAATCACGCCCACCGCGCTGCCGCGTGTAAGCGCGGCGCCGACGCCAATGCCGATCGCGCCGCCGACCAGCGCCCCCTCTTGAGCCATCGCGGGACGAGGAGCGGTCATCGCCAAGGTTGCGATTGCCACACCAGCCAAGAGGGCGAGACCACGCTTGTGAAACTTGGAAACGGTCATGGCTAGTTCCCCTCGCTCTTCTTCGTTTCGTATTCGGTGACTTCGTCGACGTTCAGCGCGCCGTCCTTGTTGGTGTCGGCCGCCTCGAAATCGGCGAGCTTCTCAGCGATGACTTCCTCGAGCGACAGGCTCCCGCTCTTGTCGCTATCGCCGTCGCCGAACTCGGCATCTTTGGCCAGGTCACCCAGTTCCTCAGGCTCAAGCGCGTTGTTGGCGTTCGTATCGAGTTTTTGGAAAACCTCGATGGGCGCGAGCAGATATTCGGTCTTGCTGAGGAGCAAGTCCCCATCCTTGTCGGCCAGAATGAAGTTGACCTCCACGACGGTGTAGTCGGCCTCGGCGCGCCCCGCGGGCAGCGCGAGTAGGCAAAGGGCAAGCAGCCCCAATACGGCATTTTTCAAGCGTTCCTCCCTGGGCTCCGGTCTTCGCTCTGTCGTCGGCCTCTTGGCCGCGTCAGCTGCCGGGAGCTGGCGGAACTATCATCCTGCCCCCGAGCCATTTCAACCCTGTGATGAGGGAAACATGTTTCGACTCGGATAGGCCGCTACGACATTGAGTTCGCGCGCACGACCCGCTAAAGCTGCGGGCAAATTTCCTCTATTCGAGACACACGCCAAGGGACCCCGAATGGCCAACCCGCAATACGTCTACGTCATGACCAAACTCAACAAGACCTATCCCGGCGGGAAGCAGGTCTTGAAGGATGTGACCCTCGCTTTTCTCCCCGGCGCGAAAATCGGCGTGGTGGGCGTGAATGGCGCTGGTAAATCGACGCTCTTGCGGATCATGGCCGGCGACGAGAAGGAGTTCACGGGCGAGGCTTGGGCTGCGGAAGGCGTCCGCGTCGGCTATCTGCCGCAGGAGCCGCAACTCGATCCGGCCAAGGACGTGATGGGCAACGTCATGGAGGGCGTGGCCGAGAAGAAGGCCAAGCTCGACCGCTACAACGAGCTCGCGGTGAACTACTCCGACGAGACGGCCGACGAGATGGCGCAGCTCCAGGACGAGATCGACGCCCAGGATTTGTGGGATCTCGATACCCAGGTCGAACAGGCCATGGATGCGTTGCGCTGCCCGCCCGGCGATGCGGATGTGAGCAAGCTGTCGGGCGGCGAGCGCCGCCGCGTGGCCCTGTGCCGGCTGCTCCTCGCGAAGCCCGATATCCTGCTGCTCGACGAGCCGACGAACCATCTCGATGCGGAGAGCGTTGCGTGGCTCGAACATCACTTGCGCGACTATCCCGGCACGATCGTGATGGTGACCCACGATCGCTACTTCCTGGATAACATCACCGATTGGACACTCGAACTCGATCGGGGGCAGGGCGTTCCCTACAAGGGCAACTACTCGTCCTGGCTCGAGCAGAAGCAGAAGAGGCTGGAGGTCGAGGGCAAGCAGGAAGAGGCCAAACAGCGCACGCTTGCCCGCGAGCTCGACTGGATCCGGGCGAGCCCCAAGGCGCGGCAAGCCAAGTCCAAGGCCCGCATCAAGGCTTATGACGAATTGCTCGCGGAGGCCGGCGCAGACAAAACCACGAAGGCGCAGATCACCATTCCGCCGGGCCCGCGGCTGGGTGACGTCGTGATCGAGGCCGAGGGCCTGGAGAAGGCTTTCGGCGACCGGCTGCTCGTGGACGATCTGTCCTTCAAGCTGCCACCGGGCGGCATCGTGGGCGTGATCGGGCCGAACGGCGCGGGCAAGACCACGCTGTTCCGCATGATCGTGGGCCAGGAGACGCCGGACAACGGCGCGATCCGTGTGGGCGATACCGTGAAGCTCGGCTATGTGGATCAGTCCCGCGACGCGCTCGACGAGAAGAAGTCGGTCTACGAAGAAATTTCCGAAGGCGCCGAAGTGGTGACGCTTGGCAAACGCGAAGTGCCCTCGCGCGCTTATGTGGGCTGGTTCAACTTCAAGGGCGGCGACCAGCAGAAGAAGGTCGGCCAGCTCTCGGGCGGTGAGCGCAACCGCGTCCACCTCGCCAAGATGCTGAAGTCCGGCGCCAACCTGATCCTGCTCGACGAACCGACCAACGATCTCGACGTGGAGACGCTATCGTCCCTTGAAGCGGCATTGGAAGACTTCGCCGGCTGCGCCGTCATCATCAGCCATGATCGCTTCTTCCTCGACCGCATCGCCACCCACATCCTCGCTTTCGAGGGCGACAGCCATGTGGAGTGGTTCGAAGGCAACTTTGAGGATTACGAGGAAGACAAGAAGCGCCGACTCGGCGAGGACTCGATCGTGCCGAAGCGCATCAAGTACAAGAAGTTCGCCCGGACCTGAGTGAGCCCGGGCGTCTTTACGGCCTAGCTCGCGGGCTTGACGAATTTCAGCGTCATGCGATCACTCTCGCCGATCGCCATATATTTCTCGCGATCCTCGTCGCCGAGAGTTAGCGAGGGGGGCAGAGTCCACACGCCCTTGTCGTAGTCTTTCGTGTCCTTCGGATTGGCGTTGATCTCGGATTTCTCAGCGAGTTCGAAGCCCGCCTTCTCGGCAATCGCGATCACGTAGTCTTCGGTCACGTACCCTTTGCCGCCTTTGGGGTCCTGCTCCACGTCGGGATCGCCACGATGCTGGACGACGCCGAGCACGCCGCCGGGCTTCAATGCGTTGAACATGGCGGTGAAGGTCGCATCCTCAGCACCCCTTCTCATGAGACTATGGGTGTTGCGAAAGGTGAGGACGAGATCGGCCGGCTCCGAAAGCTCCATGTCCCCCTCGTTGGTGAGCGTTGTGCGTTTCACTTCTCCATAAAGCTCGGGCGCGTCCTTCATTTTCTGGTCGAAAGCCTCGACCGCTCTCTGACCCGGCGCGTAGGAGGGGTCGCTCGGGCGTTGGGCGGCATAGAACGTGCCGCTGTCCTTGAGGTAGGGCGCGAGAATTTCCGTGTACCAGCCCCGACCTGGGTAAACCTCGACCACCGTCATGTCCGGCTTGAGTCCAAAGAAAGTCAGCGTCTCGTACGGGTGGCGGTATTTGTCACGCGCCTTGTTCTCCGCCGACCGGTGGTCGCCTGCAACAATCTCATTCAGGCGGCTGTCTTGGGCCGGTGTCTCTTCCGCGCGCGCCGCGAACGAAGCGATTGCGAAGAGTCCGAGCATCGGAAGCAGAAGGGTGGAGCGTGTACGCAGTGCGATCATCTAAGTCCTCTTGGCTGGATGGCAGATTCGCAATCAACGTAGCAGCTTATGGCGACACACAAGCCCCTGCGTCCGTTCAAGATTTGTTGAATTGGGGGCTCGCGGGATCAGACCGTGTGGCTGATGGCGGCGTAGTAATCGAGCGCGTAGTCCGCCACCAGCCGCGACTTGTCGCCGGGATTGACGATCGCGCGTGCCGAGATCCAGCGGTCTGTATCCTTGTCGAAGTAATCCGCAAACTTTTTGCCGGTGAAGACGCCATGCTCCATGCCGTAGAACATGATCTTGGCGGCAAGTTCCGGTTCGAGCGCACGGTCGGCGGCCTTGTCCGAAATTGTGAGATCGACACCGAATCTGCGCTGCATTTTTGTGTAGTTGTCCCGGCCCGTGAGCTGCACGAATCCGCGTCCGTGAAACAAGATGCCGTCACCCGGATAGATGTTGCCGAGCTGACGCGCGACGCGCGGGCGGTCTCCCTCGATGTCGTACATGTGGAAGAAGTAGCGGGGCCCGCCATACTCGTTGATGGGCTGGATCGTGGCGCCCGTCTCGTGGTGGGTGGTGCCGAGCGCGTAGGCGAGCCAACGCTCGTCCTTGCGGGCATGGTGCGCCTCCCACGTATCGAGAATGAAGTTCAGGCCCTCGACCTGCTTTTGCCTCATCCTGCCCTTGAACAGCACGCGCCGCGCAAAATCGAAGAAGAACCTGCGATTGATCCCCATAGTGGGCCTCTTTCCGTTGCCGCTGCCCAAAGAGCGCCGAGAAAACCTGACCGCATTTTAGCCCTTTCGCGTGAGCCTGGGGGTTGCGGGCGGATAGGAGAAGATATAAACATATCTTTATGTCAGATGGTCTCCAGCATACCGCTCAATCGCCCGAGGCACCGTCGGCCGTGGCCGGGAAACGCACGGCTGCGCAAGGCCTGGACGAGGGGCAGGGATTGTCCAGCGCGCAAGTGCTTGCGGCACTGCGCGGTGCTGGCGAGGCCACGCGCCTGCGCATTCTAGCGCTGCTGGCGGCGACCGAGCATAACGTGAAGGACCTCACGCAAATTCTGGTGCAGAGCCAGCCCCGTATCAGCCGGCATTTGAAGCTCATGGCCGAGGCCGGGATCATCACCCGCTTCCGCGAAGGCTCGTGGGTGTTCTTCCGCATCGCCGATACGGGCCCTGAAGGCGCGTTGGCGCGAGCCATCGTTGACAGTCTCGATCCGTCGGACCTGACGCTGGCGCGCGACCGGGCGCGGGCGGAGGCGGTTCAGAAGGCGCGGGCCGAGGCCGCACAGGACTATTTCAAAGCCCATGCCGCCGAATGGGACTCGATCCGGGCGCTGCACGTGGCCGAGAGCCAGGTCGAAAAGGCGATGGAGCAGGCGCTGGGCCCCGGGCCCTTCGAGCTACTGGTCGACCTCGGCACGGGCACGGGCCGCATCCTGGAGCTGTTCGGTCCCCGCGCGGATAAGGCGCTCGGGTTCGACCTGAACCACGACATGCTGGCCTATGCGCGGGCGAAGCTGGAGCGCGAGGGGCTTGGCCAGGCACAGGTGCGCCACGGCGACCTTTACAACATTCCGCTGCCCGATGGCGCGGCCGACGCGGTCGTCGTTCATCAGGTGTTGCACTTTCTCGACGATCCGGCGGCCGCCGTTGCGGAAGCCGCGCGTCTGCTCGCGCCCGGCGGTAGGTTGCTCGTGGTCGATTTCGCACCGCACGAGCTCGAGTTCCTGCGGGAGCAATCGGCACATCGACGGTTGGGATTTGGCCGCGCGCAGCTCGGCCGCATGATGGAGACAACGGGGCTCAAGCTTGTGAGCTTCCAGGATCTGAACCCGCTTGGTTCCGCGTCGCGGGACAAGGCGTCTCCGGAAGGCAAGTTGACGGTCTCTCTGTGGCTCGGCGAAAAGCCGGCCGCGACGGGCAAGACAAGAAGACGGAATGGCAAGGTGGAGGTCGCCGCATAATGTCCGGAACTGAAGACACGCAAGGCCAGCAACCGCCGAAGCGCCGGTTTCTCGGTCGCGGCGACATTGAGGTTTCGTTCGAGTTCTTCCCGCCGAAGAACCCGGCGATGGAGGAGACGCTCTGGCGTGCGATCAGGCGGCTGGAGCCGTTGCGCCCCAAATACGTCTCTGTGACCTACGGGGCCGGGGGGTCGACGCGCGAGCGCACGCACGCCACCGTGGCGCGCCTCTTGAGCGAAACGACACTCATTCCGGCGGCGCATCTCACGTGCGTGAACGCGACCAAGGAAGAGGTCGACGACATCATTCGTGAGTATTGGGATCTTGGGGTTCGCAACCTCGTGGCCTTGCGCGGCGACCCGCCGGAAGGCGTCGGCGAACGCTATGTTCCGACTCCGGGCGGCTATGAAAACGCTGCGGCGCTGGTTGCCGGCATCAAGAACATTGCTCCTTTCACGACTTCGGTGGCGTGCTACCCGGAGAAGCATCCGGAGTCGCCGTCGGTCGAAGCTGACATCGACATGCTGAAAGCCAAAGTCGATGCCGGTGCGGATGGAGCCATCACGCAGTTCTTCTTCGATAATGAAGTTTATTTCCGCTATCTCGACAGGGTGCGGGCCGCGGGCATCGACATCCCGATCATTCCGGGCCTCATCCCGATCAACAATTTCAAGCAAGCTGCCAGTTTCGCGAAGAGATCCGGCGCGAGCGTCCCCGACTGGCTGGAGCGGCGCTTCGAAGGGTTGGAGGACGATGCGGAAACGCGCCATCTCGTGGCCGCCGCGGTTGCGGCTGAGCAGGTACTTGGCCTCGTCGACCAGGGCATCACCTCGTTTCACTTCTATACGCTGAACCGGGCCGATCTCGTCTACGCGATCTGCCATCTGCTTGGCTTGCGGCCGGCCAAGGCGTTCGCGCATAAGGCGGACGAGAGTTCGGAGCCGACAAAGATCGCAAAGGTGGCGTCATGACCCGCGAAGAACGTATCAAGCGTCTCTACGAGGCCGTCAAAGAACGTATCCTCATTTTGGATGGCGCCATGGGCACCATGATTCAGCGCCACAAGCTGGACGAGGACGGCTATCGGGGCGAGCGCTTCAAGGATTTCGACCGCGATCTGAAAGGCAATAACGACCTCCTGGTCCTCACCCAGCCGGACATCATCCGCGACATCCATAGTGCTTACTTGGAAGCGGGCGCGGATATCATCGGGACGAACACGTTCAATGCGCAGGCCATCAGCCAGGCCGATTACGGCCTGGAAGACCTGAGCTACGAGATGAACGTCGCGGCCGCAAAGCTCGCCCGCCAAGCGGCCGATGAGTGGGAGGCCAAGACACCGGACCGGCCGCGTTACGTTGCCGGCGCCATGGGCCCGACCAACCGCACCGCCTCCATTTCGCCCGACGTCAACAATCCGGGCTTCCGCAATGTGAGCTTCGACGAACTGGTTGACGCCTACTCGACGCAGGTGCGCGGACTGATCGAAGGCGGCGTTGATCTGATCCTGATTGAGACCGTATTCGATACGTTGAACGCGAAGGCCGCGGGCTTCGCGGTCGAGGAGGTGTTCGACGAGATGGGCGTGCATTTGCCCATCATGATTTCGGGGACGATCACGGACCTGTCCGGGCGCAACCTGTCCGGCCAGACGCCGGAAGCGTTCTGGTACTCCATGCGCCATTTGCGGCCGTTCTCCATCGGCTTCAATTGCTCGTTCGGTGCCGAGCAGTTGCGCCCGTCCGTGGACGAGATCTCGAACGTGACCGACACCTATGTCAGCATCTATCCCAATGCGGGCCTCCCCAACGAGATGGGCGCGTATGACGAGACCCCCGCACACATGGCGGGGCTACTGGAGGATTGGGCCAAGAACGGGCTGATCAATATCGTCGGCGGCTGCTGCGGCACGACGCCCGAGCACATCCGGGCGATCGCGGAAGCGGTGGCGCCGTACAAGCCGCGCGTCATTCCTAACGTGGAGCATGCGCTCCGCCTCTCCGGCCTTGAGCCGTTCGTGCACGGGTGAGCGGCCAGGTGACCTTCGACCCCGTGGAAGCAAAGCAACTTGTGGAGCAACTTTTCCGGATAACCGACAAGCTCCAGGAAATGACCAAACGGCCTTTCACACCGGACGGTCACTTGGTTGGCAGTTTGGGAGAGGTCTTGGCCAAGAGCGCCTATGATCTCGAGTTGACGGACCCTTCGACGAAGGCATGCGATGCGTGGACCAAGGATGGCCAGCGGGTCGAGATCAAGGCCACATTCAACAATCGAGTAGCTTTTCGCGATCACGATGCTGACTTTCAGCCGGAAAAATGTCTTGTCCTCCGACTTGGGCGGGATGCCGGCTTTGAGGAAATTTACAATGGGCCGATGTCACCGATTGTCGAGCGCCTTAGCTCTCGAAAGCTCCCCAGCAATGGGCAAAGGCAGATAACCCTCGCGCAGCTGCTAGAGCTCAACAAAAAAGTGAACGACGCTGACCGGCTCCGCCGCAAGACCACTGAGGCCAAGTAGGACAATGACCAACGCTGCCCAAAATTTTGTGATGGTTGGTGAGCGGACCAATGTCACGGGCTCCGCCCGCTTCCGCAAATTGATCGAGGCCAACGACTACGCAGCCGCGCTCGAAGTCGCGCGCCAGCAGGTCGAGAATGGCGCGAACATGATCGACATCAACATGGACGAGGGCATGTTGAATTCCGAGGAGGCCATGCGGACCTTCCTCAATCTTATCGCCTCGGAACCCGATATTTCGCGGGTGCCCATCATGCTGGACTCGTCCAAATGGTCCGTGATCGAGACGGGGCTCAAATGTGTGCAAGGCAAGGCGGTGGTGAACTCCATCAGCATGAAGGAAGGCGAGGAGCCGTTCCTGGAGCATGCGCGCAAGGTTTTGCGCTACGGCGCGGCCGTGGTCGTGATGGCGTTCGACGAAACGGGCCAGGCGGAAACGGCCGAGCGTAAATTCGAGATCTGCAAGCGGGCTTACGAGCTGCTGACGAAGGAGGTGGGCTTCCCGCCCGAGGACATCATCTTCGATCCCAACATCTTCGCCGTCGCGACCGGCATCGAAGAACACAACGACTACGGCCGCGCCTTCATCGAGGCCACGCGGCGCATCAAGGCCGAACTGCCGTACGTGCACATTTCCGGCGGCGTTTCAAATCTGTCATTCGCGTTCCGCGGCAATGAGCGCGTGCGCGAGGCCATGCACACGGTGTTTCTCTATCACGCCATTCAGGCGGGCATGGATATGGGCATCGTCAATGCGGGGCAACTCGGCCAGTACGACGACATCGAGCCGGAACTGCGCGAGCTTGCCGAGGATGTGATCCTTAATCGCCGCGACGACGCCACGGATCGTCTGCTGGAGGCTGCCGAGCGCTACAAGGGCGGCGCCTCGCAGAAGAAGGAAGCGGATCTGTCCTGGCGCGAGAAGCCGGTCGAGGAGCGGCTTACCTACGCGCTCGTGCACGGGATCGGCACCTATGTCGAGGAAGACACCGAAGAAGCGCGGCAGCGCGCCGAGCGTCCGCTGCACGTGATCGAAGGCCCGCTGATGGACGGCATGAACGTGGTCGGCGATCTGTTCGGCGCAGGGAAAATGTTTCTGCCGCAGGTCGTGAAGTCCGCGCGCGTGATGAAGCAGGCGGTCGCCTATCTCATGCCCTTCATGGAGAAGGAAAAGGAGGAACTCGGCGTCGTCGACCGGCCCGCGGCCGGCAAGGTCCTCCTCGCGACCGTCAAGGGTGATGTCCACGACATCGGCAAGAACATTGTTGGCGTCGTGCTCCAGTGCAACAACTACGAGGTGATCGACCTCGGCGTCATGGTGCACTCGCAGGTCATCCTCGATACCGCGAAGGAACAGAACGTCGACATTATCGGCCTGTCGGGCTTGATCACGCCGTCTCTCGACGAGATGTGCCATGTCGCGTCGGAGATGGAGCGGGAGGGGTTCGATATTCCGCTGCTCATCGGCGGCGCGACAACGAGCAAGGTCCATACCGCCGTCAAGATCAGCCCCAACTACCAACGCAACCAGGCGATCTACGTCACGGACGCCAGCCGCGCGGTGGGCGTTGTCTCCGGCTTGATCTCGAAGGAGCACCGGGACGCCCACATCGCAAAGGTTCGCGCGGAATACGTTCAGATGGCCGAGAAGTACGCTCGCGGTCAGGCGGAGAAGTCACGGGCAAGCATCGCACAGGCGCGCGCCAATGCGCTCAAGCTCGACTGGGTTGGCTATACGCCGCCGAAGCCATCGTTCCTGGGAACCCGGACCTTCGAAGCCTACGATCTCGCGGAGCTCGCGCGCTACATAGACTGGACGCCGTTCTTCCATGCCTGGGAGCTGAAAGGGACATACCCGCGCATTCTCGACGACGACAAATACGGCGAGGCCGCGCGGCCGCTCTTCGAAGACGCGCAAGCGATGTTGAAGCAGCTAATCGACGAGAAATGGCTGACGGCAAATGCCGTGGTGGGCTTCTGGCCTGCGAACAGCGTCGGCGACGATATCGAACTCTATACGGACGAGAGCCGGGAGAAGCCGTTCGCGACCTTCCATACGCTACGCCAGCAAATGGCGCGCGATACGGGCAAGCCGAACCTGGCCTTGGCCGATTTTGTCGCGCCGAAGGAGACGGGACTCCCCGACTATTTGGGCGGCTTCGCTGTGACGACCGGCGTCGGAGAGGACGAGGTCGCGCGCCGCTTCGAACTCGCCAATGACGACTATTCCAAGATCCTGGTGAAGGCGCTTGCAGACCGTCTGGCCGAGGCTTTCGCAGAAGCGATGCATGAAAAGGTGCGTCGTGAACTCTGGGGCTATGCGCCGGACGAGAAGCTGTCAAACGACGCGCTGATCGCGGAGGACTATGCGGGCATTCGCCCAGCGCCCGGCTATCCGGCCCAGCCTGACCACACAGAGAAGCGTACGCTCTTCCGCACGCTGGATGCGGAGAAGGAGATCGGCATCAAGCTCACGGAGTCTTGCGCCATGTGGCCGGGAGCAGCCGTGTCCGGCATGTACTTCTCACACCCGGACGCCCGGTATTTCGGCGTCGGTAAGATCGGCCGCGACCAGGTCGCCGATTACGCGGCACGCAAGGGCTGGTCTCTGGACGAGGCCGAGAAGTGGCTCGGGCCGATCCTCAATTACGATCCGAAGCAGGTCACCGACGCGGCGGCGTAAAAGCCAACACAACAGAGGGGGCGCCAAGACGGGGTCGTCCGTCTACGGCGTTTGTTCTCTGCTGGCTTGATGTTGGCGGGCCTTGGGCCCAATTGCTCGCCCTAGATCATTCCAAGAATGACGGCGGCGAGAAAGCTGAACGATAGTACGACCGAAGCCACGGTCAGTTTGGCTGTGAATTCCATCGGAAGTTCTCCTTTCCGATTGGAGGGGTGCCCGTTCTGCAAGGTCATCATTTTACAAACTCCCCGAATTACGTGCCAAGCTGTTTCCTTGTTGCGCCGCACAAACAACTGAACGCCGCAAGCGTTGCCATTCAACGCGTCAAGTGGAATTCGGTTCGCGCGTGACGCATTTTATTTTGATTTTCGGCCTTGGATTGAGCGCCGTGCAGAGGACTGGCCGGTGCGACATCGTTGCGCGCGGGCCGGTGCATAGCGTGTGGACAATTGGCCTGGCGAATCGGGCTCGGGGCCTTGCTCGCGCCCAAAAACGGCGGTGCTAGGCGAGCGCCTTTCTGTACAGCACTTCGGCGAAACCGTCCGTGACGAGATCGGGCAGCGTCCCGACTTCGACGAATCCGCGGCGGTCGTAGAAGCGCCGTGCGGGGCCGTTGAACTCAGAGGCGCAGACCCAGACATTGCGCGTCCCGGCCCGCTTGGCTTCGGCCTCGACGAACGTCAGAGCCTTGGTCCCGAGCCCGTGTCCTTGATGACCGGGAAGGATGGCAAGGAGTTCGACGTACGGGCCTTTGAGCCAGGGAAAGCGTGTACAGATAACGCCCGCCGTCGTGCCGCCGACGGTTATGGCGTAGTGCTGGGTACCCCCGTCTCCACCAGCCAGAAAGCGAGAAAGGCCGTCTTCCGGAATGGCCAGTGTCGACCACGGGGGCATGGTCGCGAGCGCCGCGGCCAACGTCTGCCGCGCATCGTCCGTGATGGGGCACAATTGCGCGCCCCCGAGATCGGCCGTTGGCAGGAAGGGCGACGGCATCACTTTCTATGCGCCCGGCGGCGCTTCTTGACTTGCGCGTAGCGGTGCTGATCGCCCGGGTGTTCGATGTAGCAGCTCTGCGCGATCACCGGTTCACCGGCTGCGAGCAACTCGCTCACAGTCACGAAGCGGTAGCCGTCCTCTTTCAGCTTGGGGATGGCGATCTTGAGGGCCTCCGCCGTATTGCGGCCATGTCCGTTCGCGTGACCGATGACGATGGCGCCGGGATGGGCCTGGTCGATGATGGCCTTGGCGATGCGCTTGGCGGAGAGACCGGGATCGGGATCGCCGGTCACGATGTCCCATTGAATGGCGAGCTGTCCCGCATCGGCGACGGCGGACAAAGACTTGGCGCTGCACCAGCCGTACGGGAACCGCATCAGGGTCAGTTGGTCTTGCGGGGCGGCGTGCTCCGCAAGGTCCGCGGCGCAGCTCTTCGCGACGAGCTGATCGCGGGCGCGGAGGAAGGCAGCCTCCGTCAGATGAATTTCGTCGTCGATTGTGGCCGCGCTTGCTTTCGTGAAATCGCGGTGGGCGAGGCCATGGCCGCCGATCTCGAAGCGGGTGTCGGCGATGAGCTGGGCGGCCCGTTCGGGGTGGCTTTCGAACCACTTGCCACTCACGAACAGCGTGGCTTTGACGTCCTCCGCGCGCAGATAGTCGATGACATGGCCGTCATAGCCGGTCCGATGCCCGTTGCTCTCACAGATGTCGAAGGTGAGGGCGATGACCTTGTCGTCGGGGGAGACCTTCACGCTGCGGATCGAACCACGCAGCGGCTTGGCAATAGGCGCCCGCTCGGGCCGTGCAATCTTGCGCAAGGTCTCGAGATCCACGCGCGTCCGGTCGAATTTGGAAGCCCGTTCCTTGTCTGTGCCCGCGAGCGCGTCACTGCTCCAGCAGCGGGAAAGGAGGCTGTCTTCCGGGTCCGCCGCTGCAGGCGCGGGATCTTCCGCTACGGCGTGGGACAGTCCGGCCATCAGGATGCCAAGGGCGACGAATGCCCGCCCGCACAGAACCATTGCCGCCCATCCCCAAAAAAACCTGATCGATGGCTTCTTGAGCCGGTTTGGCGGCACGCGTCAATGAAAAGATCGGCGATGAAAAGCGAGGAGGCGTTGGGGCCCTAGCGGACTGCGCCCATAGACAATGGCGCCTGCGAAATCATCGGGCAATCGAGCGTCTTCTCGAGGGCGTCGGCGAGCTCTTCCTCGTTGTTGGCCTTGATGTAGAGCCCGTTGTTCTCATTCGCGAGACACATCAGATCCATGACGCTGTTCTGGCCCGTCCAGGAATAGCCCGAGTAGCGAAAGCCGATCACGTGGATGGTGAGCCGCGCCGCGTTGTCGTGAAGCCGCTTGGCGAGCTCGCACGGCGCCCGGCCGCAAGTCTCCTCGCCGTCCGTCACGACGACGATCACGCCGGGATTGTTGCGATAGTCAAGTGCCTCGGCCGCCTGCTCGACCCCGGAGGTGAGAGGCGTTTTACCCGCCGGGATGATCCGGTTGACGGCCCGCATGATTTTCTTGGCCGCGTTGGCGGTCGGCTTCAGGGCGAGCGACACGTTGCACTGATTGTAGGGTCCGGGACCGTATGTCACGAGACCGACGCGGCGGTAGCGTGTCGCGCTTGGAAGAACCTGCGCCAGCGCCCAGCGCACTTCATCGATACGGGGCTTGGAATTGGGAATGCCGAGCTCCTGATTCCCCGACATGGAGCCCGAAGCGTCGAAGACGATCATGGCGTCGTCGGTGCAGGGCGCCTTCGACGGATCGGCCGTCTCGGCGTCTTGCGCCTGCGCGATAACGGACGAGCCGGCCAAGGCGGTGGCTGCAATGCCAGCGACCAACCATTTACGCCAACGCATTGCAATTCCGCTGCCACGATCTTGCATTTTGTCTGGGCTCCCTAGGCAATTTTGCGCAGCATAACCTAACTCGATTTGGTGCGGAATGGCAGAAAATGAGGGAATTTGAGGGCGCAACCGCGACGCCTGAGGCTATGGGCTGAAGATCAGGATCACGTAGACCAAGAACAGCAGCAGGTGCACCACGCCGTTGATCACGTTGGTCCGGCCGCCGCCAAAGGTCATGCCGCTCACGAACAGGGTCAGGACCAGCAGGACCGTTTCCAGCTGCGTCAGCCCGAGTTCCGCATCGCGCCCGGTGATCATGCCGATGGCCAGAACCGCCGGCACCGTCAGCCCAATCGTCGAGAGCGCCGAGCCGAGACAGATATTGATCGATCGCTGCAGCCGGTTCGCCAGCGCGGCGGAGAAGGCGCTTAGGCCCTCCGGGGTCAGGACCAGCACCGCGATCAGCACGCCGCCGAGTTCGTCCGGTAGGCCCAGGTCCTCGATGCCGTAGTTGACGATCTCACCGAGATACTCGGCGAGGACCACCACCGGCAGCAGGCAAAGGACCAGCATGATCGTGTGGAAGGTTAGCGAATGGGTTTTCTCCCCTTCCTCGCCAGTATCCGCCCCGTCCGCGCGCGCCGAGGCTGCTGTCCCATTCTGCTCCGGCTCGTCAAAGAACGAGCGGTGGCGCATGGTCTGAATGATCACGAAGGCCGCATAGAAGAGCAGGGTGATCGCTCCGAACAGGATCGCTTTCCCGGGAGCATTCACCGGATCGGGCGCGGTCTGCGTATAGTTGGGGACCACCAGGGCGAACACGGACAAAGCCGTGAGCACGACGAGGAAGGCCCGCGCGCCCGCGAGGTTGTAGTCCTGCTCCCAGTAGCGTAGCGCCCCCATGACCAGGGCAAGGCCCACCATGCCGTTGAGCACGATCATCAGCGTGGCGAACATGGCGTCGCGGGCTAGCGTCGGGTTGTTCTCGCCTTGCAGCATGATCGAAGCGAGCATGGCGACCTCGATGATGATCACCGAAAGCGTCAGGATCAGCGTGCCGTAGGGTTCGCCGAGTTCCTCTGCCACGGCTTCGCCCTGCTGCATCACCGCATAGGCGCACCACATCATGACCGGAAACAGCCAAACGAAGAGCAGGGTGGACTTCAGGTGATTCTCGAGGTTCGACAGGAGGTCGGCGCCAAACAGGACGAAGATTACGGCCGTAAGGCCGCCGACCACTGCCGGCGCGATTGCGTGCAACAGGATGTGCTTATTCATGACTGCTCTATGAGACGGGGCCTGCGGGAAGGTCCGCCCCTTGGAAAGGCTTGCGGGAACGACTTTGGACTGATTCTGGTACCGGTATAACAGGGGGGACCTGACGGTGAAGCTAGCCGAGCGACCGGCTTTTATGTAATAGCCGTTTACATGACCGATCCCAGCCGCCGTTGGCAGCGGCGCTCCTATCACCACGGCAACCTCAAAGAGGTGCTGGTGGAAGCCGCGCGCAAACTCATCGAAGAGCACGGCGCCTTCGGCTTCAGCCTTACCGAAGCGGCGCGGCTGGCCGGCGTCAGCCCGGCGGCGCCTTATCGGCATTTCCGTGACAGGGACGCCTTGCTTGCGGAAGTCGCCCGCAGCGGGTTCGAGCGTTTCGCGGCGCGTTTGGACGCGGCCTGGAATAACGGTATTCCGACGCCGCTATCGGCATTCGAGGCCTTGGGCCGCGCGTATCTCACCTTCGCCCGCGATGAGCCGGCCAGCTATGCGGTCATGTTCGAGACAGGCGCGTCGGTGGACGAGGGCGGTGAGGCGATCCAAGCCGCCACGTCATCGCCGGCTGCCGAAAAGGCCTTCAACGTGCTTCTTGAGGCCGCTGCCGCGTTATGCCGGCAATTGCCGGAGAGCGAACGCCCGCCGCTGAAACTCGTAGCCATGCACATCTGGACGATGTCCCATGGCGTCGCATCGCTCTTCATTCAGGAGGGCAGTGCGGCCAAGAAGGTACCGCTCTCGGCGGAAGAGGTGTTGGAGAGCGGCCTGCTCATCTATTTGAAGGGTCTCGGTGTGCTGCCCGAGTCGCCGGACGAGGGCACGTCCGCGGAGTAGCGCTAGCGGCTGGCGGTTCTGGAGACCTGGCCCGCTTGCGTAGCGCTCGCCTCGAGCCATCTCAGGACCTGATTCCAGTCCGCCCGCGACCCGTTGTAGATATTGCGGTCGCACTTGCCCGGCACGCCCGGCACGCTTCCCGTTGCGGTGAACTGCCAGAAGGCCCATTTGCGGCCGGGATATCTCTTGTGCGGTTCCGCCGCGACCGACCGGAGCCAGAAATGATAGTCCTGGAATTGGCCCTCGAGGATGTCCTTATGAAACCTCGGGTCGGTGTAGATGATCGGCCGTTTGCCGGTATGGCGCTCCATCGCCTCGAGAATGATCTTGATCTTCTTGAGCGCGAGATCCCGGGAGACCTTCTTGGGGCAGGTCTTCGAATCCGGGTGCCACTCGAGATCCAGAACCGGCGGCAGCGCATCGGGATCGGCGGGCACGTTCCGGACGAACCAGTCGGCCTGCTCCGAGGCATAGCGGCACCAATAGATGAAGTGATAGGCGCCGCGCGCGACGCCGGCGCGCTTGGCCGCATTCCAGTTCTGACGAAACTTCGGATCGAGGTGGTCGCCGCCCTCGGTCGCTTTGATATAGGCGAACTCGATGCCCGCCTGGCGGACCCGGTTCCAGTCGATGTCGCCCTGCCAGTAGGAGACGTCGATTCCTTGGACCGGCATGGAATGGGCCCGTTTCACGCCCGCATGCGGCTTGTGGTCCTTCAGCGACCGGGCCACGGCCGTGCCGCTCCCGAACGCTCCGGCAGCAACGGCTACCGCGACGGCAAAACTGACAAATTGGCGATACGCAGAACTCATAGTGACGCCCCCAGAAAACGCCCGATAACCGTACATTTTTCAGCGAATTGACGGGGAACTCTCGCGACTTGCGGTTAATTTTGTCTTGGCCGGTGGCGCACCTTGAGTCGCACCGGTGGCCTCCGAAAACCGCAAAAGGTAGACGAGAATCAGGCGCGGGGGCGTTGAACGGCTTGTCAGCAGGGCCCATATATGTGAATGTGAATAACATTCACTTACCCCCTGAAAGGACCCCGATGCAGCTAGTTGCGACCCTCGACGAGTACGGAAAGCCCGCTTGGTTCGCCGCGACGATCCTCGGCTTTATCGTCTGGTGGCCAATCGGCCTTGGTGTTTTGGCTTATCTAATCTGGAGTGGACGAATGGGATGCGGAAATAAGAAGGCTTGGCGCTCGTACTTCAAGGAAGAGGCGCAGCGGTTCCAAAGTGGTTTCGGCTCGACCGGCAACCGTGCCTTCGACGCCTACCGCGAGGAAACCCTGAAGCGGCTCGAAGAAGAAGCCGATGAGTTTCAGGCTTTTCTGAAACGGCTTCGCGATGCCAAGGACAAGGCGGAGTTCGACCAGTTCATGGCCGAGCGGAAGCAGGTTCAACCGGTGCAGACAAGCTAGGCGCGTTCGTCCCCTGCGAACGAGTTCTGGAAGGCGCGGGGTCTTGCCCCGCGCCTTTAATTTTGTGTGCGGTCCGGTCTTTTCATCGCCAAGGTGATTTGTAGGATGCAGCCCAACGCGCCCGCGCAAAGGGTGCGGCACTGAAACTCGTAAGCGTTCGAGGTAGGAAGCGATGACTTGTTCCATGGGCCGCCACGCGGCTTTTCTTGTTGCCGGCGTAGGCTTGTTCGCATGCGTCACGCAGGTCCAGGCCAGCGAGCTCGAGGATCTCATCAAGAGCCCCAGAAATATCTCGGGCAGCAAATCGAGATGAAGGCGTACTGCACCAAGGGCGGCAGGTCGGGCGACGTGTTGGGCTATGAGTGCACGACAAAGGACGGCGTCTATCTCGACACGGACGACATCACCCCGGACGAGGCGAAGGAAAAGTTTGCCGACGACTGCGCTGGTGGAAAATGCGAGGCGACGGTCACCTTCGAGCCGCACTCCTACTCGGTGTCCGGTGTGATCGAGCCGGACAGGGAAGTCGTCATCTTCAATGCCAAGACCGCGAAGGTCAGCTTCTAGGCGAACGCATTTTCGGCGAGCCTAGGCCTCTCCATTTTCATCGGTTTCGTTCTCGAGGATGCTCTTCGATCCGAAGTAGCGAAGGGCGAACGGCAGGACGAGCGGGTTGAAGCCGGCCTGGATCACGAGGCGCCGCAGCCACGGCTTCGACTGCGCCGTGGGCATGAAGATCTTGGCGAAGGCCGCGGCGTCCTCCTGCCGTCTAGCGATTTCGGGCTTCATCATCGCCTCGTAGGAGGTGAAGGCGGCGACATGGTTGCCGTCGTAGCGCTGCAGTTCCTGCGCAAGGAGATACGCGCCTGCCATCGCCATATGCGAACCCTGTCCAGCCAGGAGCGTCAGGCATCCGCAGGCATCGCCGAGCAGCGTGACTCGGCCGCGCGACCAGCGCGGTATCGCGATCTGCGTCAGCGTGTCGAAATAGAGGGGCTCGGTTCCTTTATACGAGTCGAGTAGCGCCTCGCCGATCCAGCCGGAGCCTTTGAAGGCGCGCCGGACGAACGAAAGCTGCTGGTTGTGCGGGACATCCACCTCGTCGAGCCGGAACACGAACGTGGCGTCGAGCGAGCGATCGCCGAGTGGATAATAGAAGGCGACGCGGTTCGGCTCCTCGTGGATCTGCGCCGTCCGGCGGACCGGTAGGTCGTGGTCCTCGATATGGAACGCCGCGACATAGGCCCCGAGAAAACGCGCGAACTGGCTCTCCTCGCCGAACATCAGGCGGCGAACGCCCGAGTGCACGCCGTCGGCCCCGAACACGAGCGCGAATTCGTCGGAGCTGCCGTCGTCGAACCTGACGTCGACATGGTCTTCACGTTCTAGCAGGTCCGCGATCTCTTTGCCGAACCGGACTTGAACACCAAGGGCCTCAGCGCGGTCGAAAAGGATGCGTACGAGATCAGGTCGGCGCACATAGACATACTTTCCGTCGAGCGCGCGTTTGATACGCTTGATCGGTACGGACGTGTACGGCTTCCCGTCCGCGTTCACGAACTGAAGTTTGTCGATGGGATAGCGCAGTACACGGAGCTTGTCCGTGAGGCCCAAGCGCTCGGCCACGTCCCAGCCGGAGCCGAAAAAGTCCATCATGTAGCCTTGGTCGGGCAGTTCGGGACTCTGCTCCACCACGACGGGGTCCCAGCCATACTCCTTGAGGCAAATGGCGAGCGTGAGCCCGGCGATCCCTGCGCCGGAAATTAAGACCCTGCCGTTGATCGCCATGCACTCTTGCCCTTCGCGCGCGAACGTTCTTGCCAATTGCCCCAGGCATCGGCGCGCCCATACCTCGCGCCAACGCTTATCATCTAAGCGGACTTATCCCCGGACGGCTTACCATACCCGCCGCCGGTCGGTGTTCTGATTATCACGGCTTCGCCGGGAGCGATTGAGGTTTGATCGGAGCCTCTCAGCCGCTCTAGAGTTCCGGAGTTCCGGCGCACCCAGTTCTCTCCGGTGCGGCCCGGTGCGCCACCCTTTGTGCCAAAGGGCTGCCGCTTGCGAAAGCCCGACAGGATCGCGCAGTCCATCTCCTCCAAAAATCTCAGCGTCCGGACCGTCCCGTCGCCCGCGCGCCAACGCCCCGCGCCGCCCGAGCCGCGTTCAATCTCGAAGCGCTCCAGCAGCACGGGGTAGCGTAGTTCGAGGACCTCCGGGTCTGTCAGACGGGAATTTGTCATATGCGTCTGGACGGCGGAGGCGCCGTCGAAGCCGGGTCCCGCCGGCGCGCCTGAGCAGATCGTCTCGTAATACTGCACCCGCGCGTTGCCGAAGGTCAGATTGTTCATCGTGCCTTGCGCCGACCCCAGGACACCCAGCGCACCGTAAAGGCAGTTCACGACAGTTTGGCTCGTCTCCACATTCCCGCCCGCGACCGGCGCCGGATAGCGCGGTTTCAGGAGCGACCCTTCTGGCACGACGATGTCGATATGCCGGAGGCAGCCTGCATTCAGCGGAATGTCGTCGTCCACCAGGGTGCGGAACACGTAAAGCACACAGGCCCGCGTGATGGGCTCGGGCGCGTTGAAAGTCGTCTCCGTCTGCCCGCTCGTGCCGGTGAAATCGACGAGGGCCTTGTTGGTCTCGCGGTCGACCGTGATGGCCACCTCGATGCGGCTCCCCTGGTCCGTCTCGAGCGCGAAACGCGAATCCTTCAGCGTGCCGATGACTTTGCGCACGGCCTCGGCCGCGTTGTCCTGGACGTGACCCATATAGGCTACGACCGTGGCGAGGCCGTACTGGCGCACCATCTTGCGCAGCTCGATGACACCTTTCTCGTTGGCGGCGACCTGAGCTTTCAGGTCCGCGATATTCTGCTCGACGTTCCGGGCCGGGTAGGGCGCGTCGGTGAAGAGACGCCGTACGGCGTCTTCCTGGAAGCGCCCCCCGCCGACTAAGCGGAACGGATCGATATAGATGCCTTCCTCTTCGATCGTCGCGGCCTGCGGGCTCATGGACCCCGGCGCGATGCTCCCGACATCGGCGTGGTGGCCGCGCGCGGCGACGAAGAAGAGGATCTCCGCGCCCGCTTCGTCGAACACGGGCGTCACGACCGTGATGTCGGGTAGATGGGTCCCGCCGTTGTAGGGCGCATTGAGCATCCACACATCGCCGGGGCGAAGGTCGCGGCCCACCTCCCGCACGATCGTTTCCACGCTCTTGTCCATCGAGCCGAGATGCACGGGGATATGCGGCGCGTTCGCGATCAGCGCACCGCTTGCATCGAAAATGGCGCAGGAGAAGTCAAGCCGTTTCCTTGATGTTGACTGAGCGTGCCGTGTTTTGAAGCGCATAGCCCATCTGTTCGGCGATGGAGACGAAGAGGCTGTTGAACACCTCCAGCATGACCGGATCGGCTTCGGCGCCGACGGCCTCTTTGGTCAGCTTCTCGCGCGTGCGCGTCAGCAGGAGGTGGTTCTTCGCCGTCACGGCCGCGCGCCACGCGGGTTCGACCACGACGGTCTGGTGGTCCTCGATCAGAAGGGCGGGACCCTCGATAGCGGCGCCCGGTGTCAGATCGGTGCGGGTGTAGACGGGAACGTCATGCCAGTTCCCATGGGTGAACATGTCGGCCCGCGTGTGTGGGGCAGGCTCGGCGCGCTCGTTGGGAAGGGAGATGTTGGCCTCCGTGATGGGGACACCACCGCCAATGGCTTCCACTTCGACGGCTTCGATCTCGATTTCCTTCTCGGGGCTGATGAACCCGAAGCGCTTCTGATGGGCCGCCTCGAACGCCGACCGCATCGCCGCCAGCGATGCGACGGGAATGGGCAATGAACTGTCCGTGCCGGCGTACCGCAGATGCGCCTGAGCCTCGACCGTGGCCTTGTCGGCATCGATGCCCTGCAGGGAAAGTTCGCGCCGGGCGTCGCGCTCTATGGGGGCTTGGGTCTCGGCGAGTTCTTCAAGTCCCTCGCCGTCGAGCGGCGCGAGCACCGCCTGCGTGCGCGTCGCGCGGACGCTCGCGAGCCCCATGCCATAGGCGGACAACACGCCCGAGAACGGATGCAGCAGGACGTTTTCGATGCCGAGTGCATCGGCCACGAGGCAGGCATGCTGCCCGCCCGCGCCGCCGAAACAATTGAGCACGTAGCCGGCGACGTCGTAGCCGCGCTGCACGGAAATCGTCTTGATGGCATTGGCCATGTTGGCGACAGCGATCTTGATGAAGCCTTCGGCGATCTCTTCCGGTTGGCGCCCGTCGCCGAGCTGCCGGGCAAGTCCATGAAACGCCTTCACCACCGCGCGGCGGTCGAGAGGCTGGTCTTGGTCGGGACCGAAGATGCGCGGAAACAGGTCAGGCTGGAGCTTGCCCGTCATCACGTTGGCGTCCGTGACGGTCAGCGGACCGCCGCGGTGATAGGCGCACGGTCCAGGGTCGGCGCCCGCCGAATCCGGCCCACTCGGAACCGGGACTCGTCGCAATGAAGGATCGATCCACCGCCCGCAGCCACCGTGTGAATCAGCGTCATCGGGGCGCGGACGCGCGCGCCCGCCACGACGCTTTCGAAGGTGCGCTCCAGCTGGCCGTCGTAGTGGCACACATCGGTCGATGTGCCGCCCATGTCGAAGCCGATGACTTTTCCGAATCCGGCCGCTTCCGCTGTCTCCACGGCGCCGACGACGCCACCGGCGGGGCCAGACAGGATCGCGTCTTTGCCGCGGAACAAATGCGCGGACGTGAGTCCGCCCGAGGACTGCATGAACAGCAGTCGCGGCGTGTGGCCGCCGGCATTCGCGCCGCCATCCTTCGTGCCACCGTCGGCCGACAGCGCGCCCGCCACGCGGTCCACGTAGCGGCTGAGCAGCGGCGACAGATACGCATCCACCACGGTGGTGTCGCCCCGGCCGACGAATTTCACGAGGGGACTGACTTCGTGGCTCACGGAGACCTGCGCGAAGCCCATCTCGCGGGCGAGCTTGGATGCCGCGTGCTCATGACCGGGATGGGCGTAGGCATGCATGAAGACGATGGCGACGGACTTGATGCCCTCCTTGCGGGCGTCTTCGAGAACGGCGCGTGTGGCATCGAGATCGAGGGGAACCTCAACCGTGCCATCGGTGTGCACGCGCTCGGGCACCTCGGCGACGCGCTCATAGAGCATCGACGGCTTCTCAATATGCCGCGCGAAGATCTTCGGCCGCGCCTGGTAGCCGATCTCCAAAGCGTCGCGAAAGCCCTCGCTGACAATCAGGAGAACGCGGTCGCCCTTGCGCTCGAGCAGCGCATTGGTGGCGACGGTCGTGCCCATGCGCACGGTTTCGATGAGGTGAGGGGGCAGGGGCGCATCGCGCGCCACGCCGATCAGATCGGCAATCCCGGCGATGGCAGCGTCCTCATAGGACTCCGGATTCTCCGAGAGCAGCTTCGCGGTGACGAGCGCGCCGTCGGGCGTGCGCCCGACAATGTCGGTGAACGTGCCGCCCCGGTCGATGAAGAACTGCCACTTGCCGGTCATGCCGCGGTGTATCCGCCTGTCACGCGATCCGCTTCAAGCCTGCCGCGTATTGCTTCCAGCGCCGGACATAGACGTCGGCACCCCGGGCGATCATGGCGCGCATCTTGTCGTCCACCTCGCGCACGGCCTTGGCGGGCGATCCGATGATCATGGAGTTGTCGGGAAACTCCTTGCCCTCGGTGACGAGAGCACCGGCGCCAACAAGGCAGTTGGAGCCGATCTTGGCGCCGTTGAGGACGATCGCGCCCATACCGATCAGCGTATTGTCGCCGATGGTGCAGCCATGAAGGATAACGTTGTGCCCGATGACGCAGTCCTGGCCGATGGTCAGCGGGAGGCCTGGATCGGTGTGAAGAGTGGAGTTGTCCTGAACCTGCGAGCGCGTCCCGATCTCGATCCACTCGTTGTCTCCGCGCAGCACCGAACCGTACCAGACACTGGCGTCGGACTTCAGCCGCACCTTGCCCGTCAGCACGGCTGTTTCGGCGACCCAATAGAGCCCGTCTTCGGGAAATTCGGGTGCCTGCCCGTCAAGCTCGTAGACCGCCATCGTTGCTCCTTTCGCCGCTTCGCTGCCGTGGATACAATTCTGAGGCATCCTTGTCATGCAAGTTCGGGACGGACATCCGGCCGCCCGGCGTGCTCGAACCTCTTGTAACAAGGGGATCGCCCCGGTAAGGAAAAGCGCCCCTAGAAGATTCTCAAGGGTTTGAGCGAGCTGATGAGCACCGAAGACACCAAAAAGGGCGGAAATCCGCTGACGATCTTTATCGTTTCGCTTTGCGCCGCCATCGTGATGGCAGGCGGCTTCGCGATCGTGATCGAGGCCTTTGTCCTTGCCGCGGCCAATCTCTTCGAGCTGGGATCGACTTTTGTCTGGGTCGCGAGCGGCGCCAACGCCCTTCTGGCGCTGTGGTTCGCCGTCTGGACCTTCGTCCGGTCGTGGCATGTGGAGCGGCGCCTTGGGGCCGGCCTCGAGGTCGATGAGCCGAAAATGTCGATACTGGCCAATCTGCGAGGATAGCAGCAGGCAATGCGCCCGGCAGCGAGACGCTACGGGGACGAATATCCCATGCGGTGCAGCTGAAAAGCCCGTATGGTTTAACAGGATCAAGAGTTTCAAGGGGGTCCACTATGTCGGTTTGGGGAAAGCTCGCAGGTGCAGCCGCAGGTCTCGCGGTCGGAGGGCCGATCGGTGCGCTGGTCGGCGGTGTCGCCGGACACTATGTGATCGACCGGGACGGTGAACAGAAGGGCGGCGGCGACGGTGAGGACCAGGTGGCCTTCACGGTCGGTGTCATTGCGCTGGGCGCCAAAATGGCCAAGGCGGACGGCGTCGTCACCATGGACGAGGTGAATGCCTTCAAAGAGGTCTTCAAGGTCCCCGACGGCGAAATGAAGAACGTGGCACGGGTGTTCAACCTCGCCAAGCAAGAGGTCTCCGGCTACGAGGCCTATGCCGACCAGCTCGCGGGGATGTTCAAGGGCAACCGCAAACTGCTTGAAGACGTCCTCGATGGTCTGTTCCACATCGCCAAGGCCGACGACGAGTTCGATCCCAGCGAAGAACAGTTCCTGCATCAGGTCGCCAAGCGTTTCGGGTTCACCGACACCGAATTCAGCTACATCAAGGCGCGGCACGTGGTGGCGTCGAAGCGCAATCCTTACGAGGTGCTCGAGGTCCAGCCGACCATCTCCAACGACGAGCTCAAGGCCCAGTACCGCAAGCTCATCGCGGACAACCACCCGGACAAGCTGATTGCCCGCGGCGTGCCGGAAGAGTTCATCGCCATCGCCACGGACAAGGTCGCCGCTATCAACGAGGCCTATCAGCAGATTGCGAAAGAGCGCGGTCTCTAGGGCCGCGTATTCCGCTGCTGCCACGCGTGCGGGAATCCTGGGGCCGGCTCAGCGCCGGTGCAGGGACCGACTTGCAGCGTGGATGATCTTGCATGAGGACACGGTCGGATGACGTCTTCGCCCGACAGTAAGCTCGCCGCGCACTGGGTTCCGTCGCCCAATTTCGAGCCGCGTCGCGACGGACGGCGGCCGGATATGCTGATCCTCCACTATACGGGCATGGAGGCCCACGATGCCGCGCGCGATTGGCTGGCATCGGAGGACTCCAAGGTGTCCGCGCACTATGTCGTCGACGAAGATGGGACGATCACCCAGATGGTGCCGGAGTCCGAGCGGGCCTGGCACGCGGGACAAAGTCACTGGGCCGGCGAGACGGATTTAAACTCCGCATCGATCGGCATCGAGATTCACAATCCCGGTCATGATTTCGACTATCCGCCGTTTCCGGACGTGCAGATGCAGGCGGTGGAGGCGCTGTGCCAGGACATTTTGAGCCGTCATGCGATTCCGGCCGCACGCATCCTGGCTCATTCGGACATCGCACCAGGGCGCAAGCGCGACCCGGGCGAGCGCTTCGATTGGGCGCGGCTCGCCCGCGCCGGCATCGGCCTCTGGACCGAGCCGGTACCGGCCGGCGAGGATTCCGGCCTTGGTCTTGGCGACGAGAGCGCGGCGGTCGCCGACCTGCAGCAGGATCTCTTGGATTTCGGCTACGGGGTGGAGGCCACTTCGACCTACGGCCGCGGCACCGAGAGCGTCGTGGAAGCGTTTCAGCGGCACTATCGGCCGGAGCGCGTCGATGGCCGCGCGGACCGTTCTACGTGCGAGACGCTGAAGAGACTGCTTGTGCTCCGTGCGGGCGCTGCCGTCTGATACTGCCGCGCTGACTTAGCCTTGGCCGTCACGAAAAAGGCCCGCCCAAGAGTTGGGCGAGCCTTTGCTGCCTAGCGTTCGGCGCTGAACGCGCCGTCGGCGTGACTAGTTGTCGTTGTAGAAGCTCTCGGCCTTGGCCACGTTGCCTTCGGGGTCCTTCATGAACTCCTCTTTGGCTTCCTGCTTGCTGAAGCAGTAGAGCTTGTCGCCGACCTTCTCGTGGACCGAGCAGTCCGTGTATTTCTTCGTGCCCTGGGTCAGGCCCCAGGCGCAGTTGTTGCCGAATTCACCGAGAGCACCGGCGGCAAGAGCAGCGGAACCGGAAAGAGCAATCACGGTGCCGGCAACCGCAGCGGCAAGAACAACCTTCTTCATAAATTCTTCCTCCAAGACTTTACGTACGAGACTTTCGTGTATCTGGCGTATTCGGCCGATGAGACGGCATTGAATCGTCAGAAATGCCCGCGCCGTCAATGGACAATTGCTCTACCAACCCGAGGAAGTGAAGCCAGCCGGTGGGAAGGTCCGGCGCTACGCGCCGGATCTTCCGAAGACACGTCGTTGAGAGACGCTGTCGGCATGCGCCTTGGACGTGGGGCAGAGCCTACTGATTGTCGTTGTAGAAGCTCTGCGCTTTTTTGAGGTTCCCCTCGGTGTCCTTCATGAACAGGGTCTTGGCCGTCTCGTTGCCGAAGCAATAGGTCTTGCCGTCGATCTCCGCATTGACGGAGCAATCGGTCTCGACCTTCTTCTCGAGGGCCAAGCCCATGGCGCACATGTTGTCGTACTCACCCGTCGCGGCGATCGCCGAGCCGGTGAAGAGAAGAACGCCTGTGATAAGGACGGGGGTCAGAAATTTCGTCATGGTTTCCTCCATTACTCTCTCCGTTCCATGTCTCCGCTTTGCGGGCAGGCCTTGTTGGTCCCGCCTATCGCAAGCGTTTGATCATGTTACAGAGGGACAACGCGCCGGGAGTGTGACTGGGATCACGCAGAGGCCATCACAACTTCGCGATTTCCAGCCGGAACTTTGGCAAAGAAAAGCCGCCCCGTTGGCATGAGGGGCGGCGGATCGTTTCTGGTGGGCCGCCCGAAGACGGGCCCACACCATTAAAGCGTTTCGTCGAAGTCCATGCCTTCGAAGGTGTAGCGGTCGACCTGGGTCCAGATACCGTCCTCTTGGACCGGGACCTTGTGAACCTTCACATTGCCGACCTTCAGCGAGCCGTCCTTCTCGTCGACCCAGAAGTCGAGATCGTAATACTCGTCCTTGCTGCCGGGTTTACGGAAGTCGGTGCAGGCGAAGTATTTGTCCTCGCCTTTGAGGCGACGCACCGGCCGGTGCATCTCGACGAATTGCAGGGTCAGATCCTCGCCGGTCTTGTCATCCTTGACGGTGATGTTCCCGTCCTCGTCCTTGTTCTCGAGGATGTAGTCGTGGATCGAAGCCATCACTTCCCAGGCCCGCGTACCTTCGATGCTGCCGGGATGTTCCTGCACGGGCAGCCACCACCAGGCAACGGGGAGCCGCGTGATCATGAAGTAGCCGTCGCCGTCGCGCTTGGGGCCCTTTTGCACGCGGATGTCCTGGAGCGTGAGCTGCTGTCCTTCGGGCTTGAACCAAAAGTCGAGGGCATATTGCTTCTTCGGCTCTTCGATATCGCTGAAGATGACATTGGCGAACCAGCCGTACCCTTCCATGCCGCGCACGATCTTGATCTCGTCGAACTTCAGATTGAGGTCGGCGTTAAGCTTGGGGTCATGGAACACGAAGGCGCCACCATCAGAGCGTTCCTCGATGACTTCCTTCACCCGCGCATTCACGTCCTTGTCGGTGAAAACCTTCTGGCCGGAGGCCGCCTTGGCCTCCTGCTCGTCGAGAAACATCTTGGCCTTGGCGATATTGCCTTTCGGGTCCTTCAGGAACGCGGACTTCGAATTCTCGGACGAGAAGCAGTAGACCTTGCCGTCCTCGTCTGTCCAACTGACCGAGCAATCCGTCTTCACCATCTGCCCGTCGGCGAGCCCCATGGCACAGCTCTCGTCGAACTCTGCGTCGGTATCTCCGTGATCATCCATGGCGACCGCAATCGCCGGGAGGCCCGTTGCAAGCATGCCCGCCAAGAGCGCTCGCAATGTCAGCCGGGTAATAAACCGTGTCGGTGTCGTGTCCGTCATTGTCATCGGTCCTTGGGCGTTTCGTCTCGTTGGCCACGCGTTAGTGTTTGTTCCATTTTGAGGAGCGTTGGTCCTCAACCTCCTTAGGTCCTGATCACGGCGCTCGTCTGTGACCTGAGTTACGTTGTGCGCGCGTCACGCTTGCGAGCCCGATTGCAGCGTCGCGCCGTGGGAGGCGCTATCGCCCGCGCCGTAAGCGGCGAGGGCGCTTCGGTTCAGAACCTCGATCGATCCGCGCGAAGAGCGCACCCAGCCCATGCGCTCCCATTCGGAGATGTAGCGGCTGATGACTTCGCGCACGCTCCCGAGATCCAGAGCCAGTTGTTGATGCGTTTTCGAAATAACGCTCGCGTCCTCTGCCTCCGCGAGCAGGCGCCGGGCCAAGCGAAGATCAAGGCTTGCGAAGGCCACCTCGTCCACCAGCATGATCAGGCTCGACAGCAGGTCGCCGTAGTTCGACAGCACGTAGTTCCGGAACTTCGGCGACGCGGACATGAGCCGATGAAACATGTCCGCGGGTATGGCTGCGAGCAAGAGGTCGGCCTGGACAGTGCTTTCGGCGGGGAAGGGGTTCCCGGCCATCAAACAGGATGTCGTCAGGACGCAGGTTTCGCCGGCCCCGACCTGGTAGAGCATGATCTCCCGGCCGGTCTCCGAGGTCTTGAAGACGCGCGTCTGCCCCTCGATGCACATGAGGTAGTTCCGGCAAAGCTGACCCTGATAGTAGGCCACGTCGCCGCGCCGCAGCCGTTGGAACTGCGTGACGTCGAACAGGGTGTCTTTCGTCTCCGCCTCAAGCTCTGCCAGCTCCGGAAAGACGGTGAGCCAGCGTGCGATGAGAACCTGATTGGTCATTGCTCGAAGTCGTGTTGCCCAGGGTTGCAACGTGTCCGCGCGCCGCGGAAACGCTCTGTTTTTGCCATTATGCGGCAAGTTGACGCGAGCATATGGGAACATTGGTAACCCGGGGATCAAAAAGCCGTGACGAGTTCGGAAGGTTGGCAACCGCGACGTCGCCGGGTTTTGGGCAGAAAGCCGCAAGGCCGGAGCACTTGACGATAGGCTCCGGTTCCCCCTTATGTCGGGCAGTCAGCAGGCCGGATGGCCGCTCCTCAAGCTTGAGGAGAGGAAAGTCCGGGCTCCATGGAAGCACGGTGCCGGATAACGTCCGGCGGGGGCGACCCCAGGGAAAGTGCCACAGAAAGCAAACCGCCGTTCGACGGCTGCAAGGCCGGACAAGGGTAAGGGTGAAAGGGTGCGGTAAGAGCGCACCGCGTCTTTGGTAACAAAGGCGGCAGGGCAAACCCCACCGGGAGCAAGACCGAATAGGGGCCGCAGGGGCGAATTTTCGTCCAAGTCTGTTTCCAGACCGGCGGCCCGGGTTGGTTGCACGAGGCGCCTCGCAAGACGCGCCCCAGATGAATGGCCATCACCTCGCACCATGCGAGGTACAGAACCCGGCTTACAGGCTTGGTGACATGTTTAGGGCCGGCGTGTGGGAAACCTCACGCCGGCCTCCAATTTTCAGCCCCTTGAGCGTACTGCTGCGGCGTCTTTGGGAACAACGCTCCCGTTTCCGTGTTTATTCGAGTAGACTGTAAACTCAACGAAAGGAGATCGTCATGCTTGGATGGGCTTTGACATTTCTCGTAATCGCTTTGATCGCAGGACTACTTGGCTTTGGCGGCATCGCCGGCGCATCGGCTGGTATCGCCAAGATTTTGTTCTTTATTTTCCTCGTCCTCCTCGTCGCATCGCTGATCATGCATGTGGTGCGAGGCGCAGCGCGCTGACGCGCGGGCATATCAGCCGACAGAATAGAAGAACGGCCGGCGGTGAAATCACGCCGGCCGTTCTCTTAGGAAGCGCCGCGATGGGGGGAGGGGCGCTTCAGCTTTGGCTCAGTGGCGACGCGCGTCGCCCTGTCTCTTACGCCAGGTCGAACCGATCCGCGTTCATGACCTTGGCCCAAGCCGCGACGAAGTCCTGCACGAACTTCTCCTTGTTGTCGTCCTGGGCATAGACCTCGGCGTAGGCGCGCAGGATCGAGTTCGATCCGAAGACGAGGTCCATGCGCGTCGCGGTCCATTTGACCTCGTCGGTCTTGCGGTCGCGGATCTCATAGATGCCGTCTTCCGTAGGCACCCACTTGTAGGCCATGTCGGTCAGGTTGACGAAGAAGTCCGTCGTCAGCGCACCCTCACGGTCGGTGAAGATACCGTGCTTGGTGCCGCCATGGTTGGTCCCCATGGCGCGCATGCCGCCGACCAGAACGGTCATCTCAGGCGCCGTCAGGCGCATGAGCTGGGTACGGTCGAGCATCAGCTCTTCCGGCGTGACGACGTAGTCCTCCTTCAGCCAGTTGCGGTAGCCGTCGGCGAGCGGCTCCATCGCGTTGAAGGACTCCGCGTCGGTCATCTCGTCGGTGGCGTCGCCACGACCGGGCTCGAACGGCACGGTGACGTCGAAGCCCGCGGCTTTCGCGGCCTGCTCGACACCGAGATTGCCGGCAAGCACGATGACGTCGGCGATGCTGGCGCCGGATTCCTTGGCGATCGGCTCGAGGACGGACAGCACTTTCGCCAGACGCTCCGGCTCGTTGCCTTCCCAGTCCTTCTGCGGGGCGAGGCGAATACGGGCACCGTTGGCGCCGCCGCGCATGTCAGACCCACGATAGGTGCGGGCGCTGTCCCACGCGGTGGAGACCATGTCGGAGAGGCTGAGACCGGATGCTGCGATCTTGGCCTTGACGGCGTCCACGTCGTAGTCGGTGGTGCCAGCCGGGATCGGGTCCTGCCAGATCAGATCTTCCGCAGGGACGTCCGGACCGATGTAACGAGGCTTCGGACCCATGTCGCGGTGGGTCAGCTTGAACCAAGCCCGCGCGAACACGTCCTTGAAGTACTCGGGATCCGCCATGAACTTTTCGCAGATCGCCTTGTAGGTCGGGTCGAACCGCATGGCCATGTCGGCATCGGTCATCATCGGGTTGTGGCGCTTGGACGGGTCCGTTGCGTCGACCGGCTTGTCCTCTTCCTTGATGCCGATCGGCTCCCACTGATACGCACCGGCCGGGCTCTTGTTCAGCCACCAGTCGTAGCCGAACAGCAGATCGAAATAGCCCATGTCGAACACGGTCGGGTGCGTGGTCCACGCGCCTTCGAGACCGGACGTGACGGCGTTGGCAGCCTTGCCTTCCATGTGCGGATTGGCCCAGCCGAGGCCCTGCATCTCGGGGCCCGCGCTCTCCGGATCCGGACCGAGCTCGTCCGCATCGCCATTGCCGTGGGTCTTGCCGACCGTGTGACCGCCAGCGGTCAGCGCGACGGTTTCTTCGTCGTCCATGGCCATGCGCTTGAAGGTCTCGCGCACCTGCGCGGCGGTCTTCAGCGGGTCCGGCTTGCCGTTCACGCCTTCCGGGTTCACGTAGATCAGGCCCATCTGCACGGCCGCCAGCGGGTTCTCCATGGTCATGGGATCTTCGAGATCGCCGTAACGACCGTCACTCGGTGCCAGCCACTCCTTCTCGGCACCCCAATAGGTGTCGATCTCCGGATGCCAGATGTCCTCGCGGCCGAAACCGAAGCCGAAGGTCTTAAGACCCATGGACTCGTAAGCGATGGTGCCGGCCAGGATGATGAGGTCGGCCCAGGAGACCTTGTTGCCGTACTTCTTCTTGATCGGCCACAGCAGACGGCGGGCCTTGTCGAGGCTGACATTGTCCGGCCAGCTGTTCAGCGGCGCGAAACGCTGGTTGCCGGTACCGCCACCGCCACGGCCGTCTGCCAGACGGTAAGAGCCAGCCGCGTGCCAGGCCATACGGATCATCAGACCGCCATAGTGGCCCCAGTCTGCCGGCCACCATTCCTGGCTTTCGGTCATCAGCGCGGTCATGTCTTTCTTGAGCGCATCGAAGTCGAGGGTCTTTACTTCCTCGCGATAGTCGAAGTCCTTACCCATCGGGTTGGTCTTCGTGTCGTGCTGGCTCAGGATGTCCAGGTTGAGAGCATTCGGCCACCATTCCATGACGGAGCTGCCGCTTTCGGTAACCGCTCCGTGCATCACGGGGCAGCCGCCCGATTTCTCGACTTTCGCGTCCATTTCCTCATCTCCTACTTTTATTTGCTTGGTCTTGGGGTGCCCCAAGGGCATGCGCCGGTTGAGGGCACAGTGCGCGCTGAGTGCGATAAGGGCAAATCGTATTTCCTTATTGCGATCATAAGAAAAACTAATACTGACGCGTGTCAGCCAAGGCCCGAGGACTCAGCGCAAAACGACCCTAGCGGCGTCCCAAGACAGGTTTGATTCAGCCTCCCAGGAAGTCCTGGATGAGCCGGAGCGTCGCCTCGGGCTGCTCCTCCTGAGGCATGTGTCCGCACTGCTCGATGATTTCGAGCCGGGAGGTCGGCATGTTGCGCCGAAGCTCGAGGCCAATGTCGAGCGGCACAATCTTGTCGCTGTCGCACCAGGCGATGAGCGTCGGCTGCTTGATCGTCGGATAGCGCTTCGAAATCTCGTCGAGGCCTTGCGGTACGATCTGGCGGGCACTGTGGATGACCGCGTGCTTGCCCGCCGTGGTGCGCAACGGAGCAGCATACATCTCGACGGTATCCTCGCCGATCTTGGTGTCGTCGAAATAGGCGAGCTTGAGCGCGACGCGCGCCTGCACCTCAGGCGGCACCATGCGGACGCCGAGATGAGACATCAGCGGCATGTCCATCATCTTGAAGGCGACGGGGATGTTTTGCGGGTACGCGATCGTGTCCAGCAGTACGAGCCTTTCGATCCGTCCCGCGAGCCGTGGGTCGTCGTCGAGCGCAAGCATCAACGAAATGCCGCCTCCATAAGAATGGCCGATGAGGGTCAGGTTCTTGAGGTCGTTATCGAGGATGAGCTGCTTGATGAGTTCGGCTTGGTCGAAGATCGAGTAGTGCTCGTCGAGCGGCTTGTCGGATTGTCCAAAGCCTTTCAGGTCGACGGCGATCACCTTGTGGTTTTCCGCTAGCGCCGGCGCGATCCGCCGCCAAGTGTACGTGCTCGATCCGAACCCGTGGATCAGAAGAATGGGCGAGCCTTTGCCCTTGGTCTCGTAGAAGAGCCTGACCGGTGCCTCGGGCGGTCCGAGCCGCATGAAGGCGGGACCGTCGGCCATCATCGAGACGGCGGCGGCTCGCACGGCCGGAACGCTCGCGGCCAGCACCAAAATCGTGAAAGCCGTCAGGCCTAAAATGCGGTGGAGAGTTCTTCCCTGCATAGCCGCCAATCGCGCATCGCCATCCCGTCAATGGCTTGTCTCAGGCCGTCAGTAGGCGTCGCAATTGCGCCGGCTATGTGGCCATGAGGATCAGCCTCGCCGGGCGTCCTCGAACTCACGTCGGTCGCGCCCCTGAAGCACATCTAGCGCGCTTCGCGGCTCGCCGACAATCGGCGGGCGCACATGGTTCGTTGCGCGCAAGGCTGAGGTGCACCCATTTCCCATGAAATCACCGTATATCCCGACCGTTTCCATTGACGCCCATGATATCCCATGCTATCCCATAAATGCCCGTTCGGTGAGTGGGGTGGAGGAAGCAAGGCAGCGCTTCCTTTGAGGCCACGGGGGGATCCGCGCCGCTTCCTCCACCCGTTACCGAATTCGCGGAAGGCCAGCGCCGAAGCGCAGTTTTTAGTTCCGTGTTCATCCAGTCGGCTTCGTAGCGCGTGAGGGGGAGATGGATCAGTTTGTCTCATCATTCACCAATAGGATCGACGCCAAGGGCCGTGTCTCGGTTCCCGCATCCTTCCGCACGGTTCTCGCCAAAGACGGGCTCGACGGCATCTACTGCTATCCATCGCTTGATGCGCCCGCGCTCGACGCCGGCGGCCAGCGCCTCGTGGATAAAATCAATTCTCTCGTCGAAGACATCGCGCCGTACTCCGATGAGCGCGATCAGCTCGCCACGGCGCTCTTCGGCACATCCGAAATTCTCTCAATCGATCAAGACGGTCGTACGATTCTTCCCGAGCGCTTGCGCGAACACGCCGGCATCACCAGCCACATCACCTTTGTGGGGCTCGGAGAAAAATTTCAGCTCTGGGAGCCGAAACGTTTTGAAGCGCATTTGGCGGAGGCGCGGGACAAAGTCCGCGACCTCCGCAAGTTACTCGGCGCGGGGCGCCGCGGAAGCGGCGGTGCAGAGGGAACACGGGAATGATGACGGACCGCGGCAGGCCATTGTCTGTCGCTGGCGGACTGGTCCGTCACATTCCCGTGTTGCTTTCCGAGGTTCTGACGGCGCTCGGGCCTGAAGACGGCGACATCATCATCGACGGCACGTTTGGAGCGGGGGGCTATTCGAGAGCCATTCTCGAAGCGGCCGACTGCCGTGTACTCGCGATCGATCGCGATACGGAGGCGCTGGCCAACGCGCCGGCGCTCGCATCGGACTTCCCGGGGCGTTTCGAGGCCGTGCTCGGCTGCTACAGCGACATGGAAAGCCTCGCTAGTGAAAACGGCATCGAGGCCGCAGACGGCATCGTGCTCGATATCGGCGTGTCGTCGATGCAATTTGATGAGCCGGAACGCGGCTTCTCCTTCGCCAAGGACGGTCCGCTCGACATGCGCATGGGACCGGACGGTATCTCGGCGGCCGATGTCGTCAACACCTTCGAAGAAGCTCAGATTGCTGAAATCATTTATGTTTTTGGAGAAGAGCGCCGCTCGCGCGCCATCGCCAAGGCCATCGTCAGGGCCCGCGCCGAGGCGCCGATCGCGCGGACCGGCACGCTGGCGGACATCGTGGCCGGTGTGCTCGGCCGTGGCCGGGACCACACGAAACACCCCGCCACGCGCACGTTTCAGGCCCTTCGGCTCTATGTGAACGCGGAATTGGAGCAACTCGCAGAGGGTCTCAGCGCCGCCGAACGGCTCTTGAAGCCCGGCGGGCGCCTGGTGGTGGTCACGTTTCACTCCCTGGAAGACCGAATCGTTAAGCGTTTCTTCACCAGCCGCAGCGCGCCGCCCCAAAAAGGGTCACGGCATCTGCCCGATCACGAAGGCAAAGAATTTTTGCCAAGCTTCCAGCTTCTTAACCGTCGCCCCGTAGAACCGAGTCAGGATGAGGTCCGAAGCAACCCGCGGGCCCGGTCAGCCCGGCTCAGAGCCGGGCGCAGGACCGAGGCTCCGGCCAAAAAACCGGACTTCGCCGGGCTTGGGGTGCCCGAACTGCGCCGAACGGGGGGCGCTTGAAATTTTGCGTTGAGGGGCGCGTCGCTGTTTGGACGCGGTGTCGTGATGTTGCGTTTTGTGAATATCTGCCTGGTGCTCGGCCTCGCCGCCTTGGCCACCGTGATCTACCAAGTGAAATACGAGGCCCGGAGCCTCGACGAGAAGATCGTACTGCTGAAGCGGCAGATCGAGGAAGAGCGCGACTCTCTTGCTGTAGCGCGGGCCGAATGGAGCCTTCTCAACAGCCCCGAGCGCATCGAGCGTCTCGCCAAGAAGTACCTCGAACTCAACCCTGCCAATCCGCAGCAGATCGTCATTCTGGACGAAGTCACCGAGAACGATTTCGCGCGGGTCCGCCAGTTGGCGCAGTCTGCCAAGACGGGTGATGCCAAAGCCGCAAACTACAAGGCGGCGAACTAGGCACGGATCCGAATGGCACAGCCCGAAAACCCGACTCCCACCCCAGCCGAAGCGCGCGCGGCGCGCGCCTATCACACACGCTGCCGTACCCGGTTCCGGCTGGCCTGCCTGGGCTTCGCCTTGGCGTTCGTCTTGATTGGCGGACGGCTCGTATCGCTCGGCCTCGCCGGCAGCGGGCCGGGACGCGGTGGCGCTTACGACATCTCGACCACCATCCATCGCCCGGACATCCTCGACCGCAACGGTCAATTGCTGGCGACCGATATTCGCGGCGCAACGCTCTTCGCCGATCCCAAGCGCATCCTCGATGCCGATGAAGTCGTGAACGGCGTCGCGAGCGTGCTGCCGGACATCAACCGGGCCAAGCTCCGCAAGCAACTTTCAGGAAGCGGACGCTTCGTGCGCATCGCCCGCGAGTTGGCGCCCAGCGAGCAGCAGCGGGTACACGATCTCGGGCTTCCGGGCCTAGGCTTCATTCAGGAGTACCGGCGCTTCTATCCGGTCGGGCCGACCGCCAGTCATGTCGTGGGGCTGGTCGACGTGGACAATCGCGGTCTCGGCGGCATCGAGAAGTTCATCGACAACAATCCGCAGCTGACGATGATGAACCCGCAGACGGAGTCGGGCGGTGAGACCGTAGCGGTGTCGCTCGACGTCGGGGCGCAGCACGTCTTGCGGGAAGAGCTCGCGAACGCGATGAAGCTCTATGAGGCCAAGGCGGCCTCGGGCATAGTCATGGACGTGCATACTGGCGAGGTCGTCGCGCTCGCATCGCTGCCCGATTTCGATCCTCATCGCCGCGAGGAGGCGCTGGACAAGAATCGGATCAACCGCGTCGGCTTCGGCGTCTACGAACTAGGCTCGGTCTTCAAGGCCATCACGGTCGCGGGCATCCTCGATTCCGGTTTGGCGAACGTCAATTCCGTCTACGACGCGACCAGCCCCATCTATTTCGGCCGCTTCTCGATCAGCGACTTCCACGGCAAGCGCCGCCCGCTCACTGTGACCGAGGCCTTTATCTACTCGTCGAACATCGCCTCGGCGAAAATGGCGGTGCATATGGGCGTGCCGGCCCACCAAGCGTTTCTCAGGAAGCTGGGTCTGCTCGATCCTGTCGTCACCGAACTCGGTCCAAGCGCCGCGCCGATCGTGCCCAAGCATTGGAAGAAGCTGAACACGATGACGATTGCCTTCGGGCACGGACTGTCGGTGACGCCGCTTCAATTGGCGACGGCGACCGTCCCACTCATGAATGGAGGCTATGCGATTCCGCCTACGTTCCTGCCGCGTACCCGCAAGGAAGCGATGGCGGAGGCGAAGCGTGTCGTCTCGCCGGAGACCAGCGCGGCCATGGTGAAGCTGATGCGGGAGAATGTGCTGCGCGGATCGGGCAAGCGGGCAAACGCGGAAGGCTATCGCGTCGGCGGCAAGACTGGGACTGCGGAGAAGGTGGTCAACGGGCGCTATGCGCGCCACTCGCTGCTGAACAGTTTTCTGTCCGTCTTCCCGACCGATGATCCGCAATACGTCGTCCTCGTGACCTTGGACGAGCCTCAGCGCGTCGAGGCCACGAACTGGAATTCCACTGCCGGCGTGAACGCGGCCCCGACCGTCGGGAAGGTCGTGGCGCGGATCGCACCGATCCTCGGGGTGCAGCCCAAGCTCGGCGAGACCGCCTCGCGGTTTGACGCCAAGACATCGGCCACCTATTAGAAGACGGCCGGGGCAAAAACCACCCGTCGCGGCCCAGAGTTTTTCTATTGATATGAGCCGGTTGCGGGCAATCCGACATGACCCTCGGTGAATTGGTAGGACCGGAGGCGAAGCTGAGCGCGGCGGTTGCGGCGCTCCCGGTTGCAGGTGTTGCTGCCGACAGCCGGGAAGTGAAGCCGGGCTTTCTCTTCGCGGCCCTGCCAGGGGTCAACACGGACGGTGCCCGGTTCGCAGCCGACGCCGTGACGCGTGGCGCCGTCGCCGTCTTGGCATCCGAGCCGATGGATGTGGGCGCTCCGGTCATCGCGGTTCCCGATCCCCGCAGAACACTTGCATTGATCGCCGCGCGCTTCTTCGGTTCGCAGCCCGAGACGACGGTGGCCGTCACGGGCACCAACGGCAAGACGTCGGTCGCGGCTTTCACGCGTCAACTCTGGAGCGATGCGGGCCATGCGTCGGCGAGTCTCGGCACCGTCGGTGTCGTCTCGCCGAGCGGCACCAAGGTACTGCGGCACACCACCCCCGATCCCATCGAACTGCATGGTCTTCTCGCCGGCCTCGCAGGCGATGGCGTAACGCATCTCGCGCTGGAAGCCTCCAGTCACGGGCTGCAGCAACGGCGGCTCGATGGCGCCGTGCTGAAAGCGGGAGCGTTTACCAACATCTCGCGCGATCATTTGGATTATCACGCAAGCTTCGAAGACTACTTCGCCCAGAAGCTGCGACTGTTCACGGAGCTTCTGCAGCCCGGCGCGACCGCAGTCATCGACATGGACAGCGCGGAGAGCACGCGTGTCGCCGACGCCGCCAAAGCCCGGGGCCTGACGGTTCTCAGCGTCGGGCGGGCAGGCGAGACGTTGCGCCTCGTCTCGGCGGAGATCGAAGGCTTCGCGCAGCGGCTCGAGATCGAACACGCAGGAAAGATCTACACGGTGCTGCTGCCGCTCGTGGGCGAGTTTCAGGCGAGCAATGCGCTGGTAGCTGCCGGGCTCGTCATGGCGACGGGCGCGAGCGCGGAAGAGGTGTTGTCGCGCCTCGAACATTTGCAGGGCGCGACGGGACGTTTGGAACTCGCAGGAACATCTCACTACGGCGCGCCGATCTTCATCGACTACGCCCACACGCCCGATGCGCTCTCCAAGGCGCTCGATAGCTTGCGGCCCTACGCGGACAAACGGCTCTTCGTCGTCTTCGGCTGCGGCGGTGATCGCGATCGCGGTAAGCGCCCGCAGATGGGTGCGGCCGCGGCGGCCAAGTCCGATGTGGTCATCGTCACGGACGACAATCCGCGCAGCGAGGACCCCGCCGCCATACGCGACGAGATTCTGGTCGCCGTTCCGGGAGGCCGCGAGATCGGCGATCGCGCGACGGCGATCTCCGAGGCGATACGCATGATCCGCGCGGGAGACGTCTTGCTTGTGGCCGGTAAGGGCCACGAGACCGGCCAGACCGTTGGAACGACCGTCATCCCGTTTTCCGATCACGACGCGGTCGCCGCCGCGCTGACCAAGGGGGCACGACTTGGCTGATCCACTCTGGACCTTGGGCGAGCTTACGGAAGCTACGGATGGTCGCTGCGAGGGAGACCCCGCCGCGCCGATTACCGGGTTCTCCATTGACAGCCGCGCCATCGAGCCCGGCGAAGGCTTCATCGCGATCCGTGGGCCGAACCGCGACGGCCACGACTTCGTTCCGAAGGCCCTGGAGGCGGACGCCGGTTGCGCCGTGGTCGAGGAGACGTTTCCGGCGGACACTTCAATCGCGCCGCGCGACGCCGATGCGCCCACCGAGTTCGACGAGACGCGTCTGGTCCGAGTGCGCGATACGTTCGATGCGCTCAACGATCTCGGCCGGGCGGGCCGCGACCGCACCGACCATGCCGTCGTGATTGCGGTCACCGGCAGCGCGGGCAAGACGGGAACGAAGGAAGCGCTGCGCGTCGCGCTGCAGCCGAGCGGCAGCGTTCACGCCTCGGCGAAGTCCTTCAACAATCACTGGGGCGTGCCGCTCACGCTTGCCGACATGCCGCGCGACATAGACTACGGCGTGTTCGAAGTGGGCATGAACCACGCCGGTGAGATCGCGGCGCTCACGCGTCTGGTGCGCCCCCATATCGCGATCGTCACGACCGTGGCGCCGGTCCATCTCGGCTTCTTCGCTTCGGTGGAGGAGATCGCGGATGCCAAGGCGGAGATCTTCGAGGGGCTGGTACCGGGCGGGTCCGCCGTCATCAACCGCGACAACCCGCATTTCGAACGCTTGGCCGCGGCCGCGCGCAGCGAGGGCGCGGAGGTTGTGTCGTTCGGCGAGCATGAGCAGTCGAAGGTTCGGCTCATGCACTGCGAACTCGGCCCGGACGGCTCGACGGTCAAGTCGGACATTCTCGGCGAAACGCTGACCTACCGCGTGGGCGCGCCGGGACGCCATGTGGTTCAGAATACACTCGCCGTTCTGGCGGCGGCGAAACTCGCCGGTGCCGATCTCAAGGCTGCCGCCGACGCGCTCGGCGCGCTTCAGCCACCGGCGGGCCGCGGCCAGCGGTTCGTAATCGCGACGGAACGAGGACCCGTCTGCATCGTTGATGAGTCCTACAACGCCAATCCGGCATCCATGCGCGCGGCACTCGCGACCCTGGGGCTGACGCCCCGCAGCGAATACAAGCGGCGGGTTGCCGTGCTTGGCGACATGCTCGAGCTCGGCACGGAAGGCCCAAGACTTCATAAAGAACTGGCGGAAGCCGTTGACGCGGCTGGTATAGATGTTGTCTTTGCGTCCGGCGCGGACATGGCCTCGTTGTTTGAAGCATTGCCGAAAGAGCGCCGTGGGGCTTACGCCAAAACGTCGGAGGAGCTGGCGCCGGTGCTATTGTCGAGTGTGCAGCCCGGCGACATCGTGATGGTGAAGGGTTCGCTGGGCAGTCGCATGGCGCCGCTTGTCGAGGGGCTCAAGCGCGAGTTCGAAGACCGTTAATTCCGGCCGCTGGAGCCGCGGGGCCCCAAAGGGCCGTCGATCAAGGGGGGTAGAAGCGCGATGTTTTACTGGTTGGCGGAACTTGCGCCTGACGTCGCCGTTCTCAATATCTTCCGCTACATTACGTTCCGCACCGGCGGGGCCATCGTCACCGGCCTGCTGTTCGTGTTCTTCTTCGGGCCGCGCGTGATCCGCTCCTTGCGCGTGCGCCAGGGCAAGGGTCAGCCGATCCGCACCGAAGGTCCCCAGAGCCACATCATCCAGAAGCAGGGCACACCGACTATGGGCGGCCTGATGATCCTTTCGGGCCTCGTGGTTTCGGTGCTGCTGTGGGGCAACCTCTCCAACCCCTATGTCTGGGTCGTGCTGCTGCTGACGCTGGTCTACGGCGCGGTCGGCTTCTACGACGACTATCTCAAGGTCACGAAGCAATCGGTGCTGGGTTTCGCGGGCCGCATCAAGATCGTCATCGAGGCGGGCGCGGCGATCATCGCGACCTACATCATCGCCTCTGTCGGTGAGCCGCCGCTCTCCACCACACTGACCATTCCGTTTTTCAAGGACACCGTAATTCCGCTAGGGATGTGGCTGTTCGTGATCTTCGGCACATTCATCATCGTGGGCGCCGGCAACGCGGTGAACCTCACCGACGGTCTGGACGGTCTCGCGATCGTGCCGGTCATGATCGCCGCCGCGACATTCGGCTTCATCGCCTATGTGGTCGGCAACTCCCTCTTCGCCGACTACCTCCAGATTCATTTCGTCAACGGCACCGGCGAGCTGGCCATCATCTGCGGCGCGCTGGTGGGAGCGGGGCTCGGCTTCCTCTGGTTCAATGCGCCACCCGCGCTCATCTTCATGGGCGATACCGGATCGCTCGCGCTTGGCGGTGCGCTCGGCACGATTGCGGTGGCGACGAAGCACGAGCTGGTACTGGCCATCGTTGGCGGTCTCTTTGTTCTCGAGGCCGTCTCGGTGATCGTTCAGGTCGCGTCGTTCAAGATGTTCGGCAAGCGCGTGTTCCGGATGGCGCCGCTGCACCATCACTTCGAGCAGAAGGGCTGGCCGGAATCGACCGTCGTCATCCGCTTCTGGATCATCTCCGTGGTGCTGGCGCTCGCCGGTCTGGCGACACTGAAATTGCGGTAGACTTCGTCCATCATGATTCCCGTTACGATCTTCGCTGGGCGCAAGCTGGCGGTCGTCGGCGCTGGCCTCAGCGGTCTTGCGACAGCGCGGTCCCTGCAGGAGGGCGGCGCGGACGTCGTCCTATGGGACGACAAGGAAGCGGGCCGCGCTCAGGCTGCCGAGGCCGGGTTTGCCGTCGAGGATCTGTCCGAGGCGGACTTCGGCGCGTTTGCCGCGCTCATTCTCGCGCCCGGCATTCCGCTGACCCACCCCGAACCCCATTGGAGCGTGAAGAAGGCGCGCGCCGCCGGCATCGAAGTCATCGGCGACGTGGAGCTGTTCTTCCGGGCCCGGGAGGCCTCCGGCATCGACTGCAAGGTCGTCGCCATCACCGGCACCAACGGCAAGTCCACGACGACGGCGCTGACGGCGCACCTCTTGGAGTCGGCGGGGAGGGATGTCGCCCTTGGCGGCAACATCGGCAACGCCGTGCTCGACCTCGCCCCGTTCGCGCCGGGGCGTGTCTATGTCCTCGAACTGTCGTCCTATCAGATCGACCTGACGCCCTCGCTGAAGCCTGACGCGGCGGCGCTCCTGAACATCACCCCCGACCATCTCGATCGCCACGGGTCGCTCGACGGTTATGCGAGCGTCAAGGCGCGGATCTTCGCGCAGCTTGCGCCCGACGCGACCGCCGTGATCGGCGTCGACGACGTGCCCTGCCGGGCCATCGCGGAAACGCTTCAGGGGCCCTATGCAGTCAAGCGCATCTCAATTGGCCAGACCGTGCAGAACGGCGTTTGGGCGAGCGATGCGACGCTCATGGAAATGGAAGGCGGCAAGGAAGTCGCGCGCGCCGACCTTGCAGGGATCGGGTCGCTGCGCGGCGCCCACAACTGGCAGAACGCCGCGACCGCGTATGCGCTGGCCCGTAGCCAAGGCGTCGCGCCGGATGTGCTCCAAGAGGGTCTCAGGAGTTTCGGCGGTCTCGCACACCGCATGGAGCAGGTGGCCAAAGCCGGCAAGGTGCTGTTCGTGAACGACTCCAAGGCCACCAACGCGGATGCCGCCGGGAAGGCCCTGGGCAGCTTCGACACCATCTATTGGATCGTCGGCGGCGTGGCCAAGGAGGGCGGCCTTGCGGGACTCGAGCCCTTCTATCCCAGAATTGCACGCGCCTATCTCATCGGTGAAGCCTCGGATGCCTTCGCGGGACAGCTCGGGGACGCCATCTCCCATGTTGCCTGCGAGACGCTCGACCGTGCCGTCGAGCTGGCGGCGGCCGATGCGAGCCAATCGCAAGCGGATGAGCCGGTTGTGCTATTGTCCCCCGCCTGTGCGTCGTTCGACCAGTATCCGAATTTCGCCAAGCGGGGCGACGCCTTCAAAGAACTCGTGATGCAGCGTAACGGTGTCACAAGCCTTAGCGAGTAGGGTTGCGTGTCATGAGGATCACGCGCGCCGACAAAAGCGTCCTTTCCGATTGGTGGTTCACCGTCGATCGGCTGATGCTTGTCGCCTTGATGCTGCTGATGGGCGCGGGCGTGGTGCTATCGCTGGCCGCCAGCCCGCCCATTGCCGAGAAGCTCGGGCTTGATCAGTTCCATTTCGTGCGGCGCCATGTGGCGATGCTCCTGCCGGCATTTGCGATCATGTTCGCCGCTTCCACCTTGACGCCGAAGCAAATCCGGCGTGCGAGCCTCATCATCTTCCTGATCGGCATCGCCTTGATGATAGGCATTCTGTTCGTCGGGCCGGAGGTGAAAGGCGCCAAGCGCTGGCTGCACATGGGTCCCATCGGCATCCAGCCCTCGGAATTCGTGAAGCCCGCCTTCATAGTGCTCACCGCCTGGCTCTTCAACGAGAGCCAGAAACGCAAGGATGTCCCCGGGCTGGAGCTTGCGATCCTGATTTACGCCGTGTTCGCGCTGCTCCTCATCCTGCAGCCGGATTTCGGCCAGACGCTCCTCGTCAGCATCGTCTGGGCGGACTGTTCTTCATGGCAGGGATCAACATGATCTGGATCGTGGTCCTGATCGGCCTTGGCGTCCTGGGGCTGCTCTCCGCCTATTTCCTGCTGCCCCATGTGGCCTCGCGTATCGACCGGTTCCTGTTTCCGGCCTCCGGCGATACCTACCAGTCGGACCGCTCCCTGGAGTCCTTCCTGCGCGGCGGGTGGTTCGGGCGCGGGCCGGGCGAGGGGACCGTCAAGGATGTCCTGCCCGACTCCCATACGGACTTCATCTTCGCCGTCGCGGCCGAGGAATATGGCCTGATCGCCTGTCTGATCCTGTTGATCTTGTTCGCTTTCATCGTGCTGCGGGGGCTGTCGAAGGCCTCTCAAGAAAGCGATGGCTTCATCCGGCACGCCATCGCGGGGCTCGTGATGCTGTTCGGATTGCAGACTTTGATCAATATGGCCGTGAATGTCGGCCTGTTGCCCGCCAAGGGGATGACGCTGCCCTTCATTTCCTTCGGCGGTTCATCCATGCTTGCCATGGCGCTCACCATGGGCTTTACGCTGGGGTTGACCCGCAAAAGACCGAGGGCGGGGCGTTTGGAGTATTCGGCAAGCGCCGCGCATGATGGGGATCCTGCGAAGGCCAGGGGCAGACGGCTTGACCCAGACCATTCTACTCGCCGCCGGAGGCACGGGCGGACATCTCTTCCCGGCGACGGCTCTGGCCCAGGAACTGACGCGCCGCGGCTTCGCGGTGGAGCTGGCGACCGACGAGCGGGCCGGGCAGTACGGCACCGACTTTCCCGCCCGTGCCACCTACGAGGTGCCCTCGGCCACATTCTCGGGGCGGTCTCCGGGCGCGGTGATGAAGACGCTGTCCACGCTGGGGAAGGGCTATTTCCGGGCCCGGCGCCTGCTTGAGATGGTGCAGCCCCATGTGGTGGTCGGCTTCGGCGGCTATCCCACGCTGCCGCCTCTGCTCGCCGCGCGCTCGCTGGCGATCCCCACGGTCCTGCATGAACAGAACGCGGTGATGGGGCGCGCCAATCGTCTGCTGTCCCGTTTTGCCGATGCCATCGCCTTGTCGTTCGCGACGACGAAACATCTGCGGCGCAGTGCGGAGAAACGGTCGGTCGTGACCGGCAATCCCGTGCGCGATGCGGTCGTGGGGTTCCGCGATCAAGACTATGCGCCGCCGGAAGCCGCGGGCCGGCTCCTGCTGCTGATCTTTGGCGGCAGCCAGGGCGCGCGCTTCTTCTCCGAGATGATGCCGGAAGCTCTGGCTAGGCTGCCGTCGCCCCTGCGCTGGCGCTTGACGGTCGTGCAGCAGGCGCGGCCCGAGGATGTCGCTGAAGTGCGCGACGCCTATCGTGAAGCGGAAATCACGGCCCACGTGGCGCCGTTCTTCAAGGATTTGCCCGAGCGGATCGCGAACTCCCATCTCATTGTCTCCCGGGCCGGCGCGTCGACCGTGGCCGAGGTGACCGCGATCGGGCGTCCGGCCATTCTCGTGCCGCTGCCCCATGCGATCGACAACGATCAGCTCGAGAACGCACGCCGCCTCGAAGAAAGCGGCGGCGGCTGGTGTATGCACCAGTCCAGTATTTCGCCGGAGTTCTTGGCCGGTCGGCTGGAGGAATTGCTCGCCAATCCGGACAGGCTGGCGCAGGCGGCCGCCAAATCCAAGGCCATGGGCAATGTCTATGCGGTGAACAGGCTCGCCGACCTCGTGGCGGATCTAGCCGGACCGGACGGAGCGTAGGCGACCATGCATTTGCCACCGCCTGACACCACAGGCCTGTTTCACATCGTCGGCATTGGCGGCATCGGCATGAGCGCCATTGCCGAGGTCATGCACACGCGCGGCTACCGGGTCCAAGGCAGCGATCTCAAGGACGGGCCCAACCTGGCGCGGCTTCGCGATCATGGGATCGAGTGCCTCATCGGGCACGACCCCGGCAATGTCGAGGGCGCGTCCTACCTCGTGATCTCCAGCGCGGTGAAGCCGGGCAACCCGGAGTTCGAGGCGGCGCAAGAACGCGGCATCCCGATCATCCGGCGCGCCGAAATGTTGGCCGAGCTCATGCGTCCGTGCACGACCGTGTCTGTGACCGGCACGCACGGAAAGACCACCACCACGTCGTTGGTGGCGGATCTCCTTTATGGCGGCGGGCTCGATCCGACCGTGATCACCGGCGGCATCATCAACGCTTGGGGCACCAACGCCCGGATCGGCCAGGGCGAATGGATGGTCGTCGAGGCCGACGAGTCCGACGGCACCTTCCTCAAGCTGCCGACCCAGATCGGCGTCATCACCAATCTTGATCCGGAGCACATGGACTTTTGGGAGTCCGAGGAAGTCCTCCACCAAGCCTTCGAGCAATTCATCGAGAGCATCCCGTTCTACGGCACGATCGTGGCCTGCATCGACCATCCGGTCGTGCGCAGCCTGATGGCCGCGCTCGGTGGCGCAGAGAATGGACGGCGCACGCTGACCTATGGCGTGTCGCGTTCGGCGGATCTGCGGCTGTTCAATTTGCGCCCCGATCACGCGACCATGACGTTCGACGTCCGTCTCGGCTCCGGCGTCGCCGGCGGCGCGCGTGAGATCAAGGATTTGATGCTTCCGGCGCTGGGCCACTACAATGCGCTGAACGCGATCGCGGCGCTCGCCGTTGCCACGGAAGCCGGTATCAGCGATGAGGCGATCCGGGCCACGTTGGCGAACTTCTCTGGCGTGAAGCGCCGCTTCACGCGTGTCGGCGAATGGCAGGGCGTCGCGATCTACGACGACTATGCCCATCACCCCGTGGAGATCGCGGCGGTCTTGCGGGGTGCGAACGCGGCTGGGAAGGGCCGCATCGTCGCGGTCATGCAGCCGCACCGCTACACGCGCCTCCAGGCCTTGTTCAACGATTTCTCGGCGTGTTTCGACGACGCCGACGTCGTGATCCTCACGCCGGTCTACTCGGCTGGTGAAGCGCCTATCCCCGGCATCGACCGGGACGAACTTGCCGCAGGTCTGCGGCGTCACGGTCATGCGAATGTGCTCATGGTCGACGATGGAGAGTCGCTGGTAAGCACGGTCGCCTCGGTAGCGCAGGACGGCGATCTTGTGGTGGGGCTCGGCGCCGGCACGATCACCGATTGGATCAATGCGCTGCCTGCCAAGCTCGCCGCGCAGGGAGGCGCCTCGTGAGCGGAACGAAATTGTACGAAATACTCGTTGCGGCGATGCCGGACTTGCGGGGGCGCCTCGGCGCCGGATCGGTCCTCAAGGACTACACGTGGTTCCGCGTCGGGGGTCCCGCCGAAGTGCTGTTCTCGCCCGCCGACGAAGCGGACCTCGCCTATTTCATGAAGGCGCTGCCGGCTGACGTACCGGTAACGACGATCGGGCTCGGCTCGAATCTCCTTGTGCGCGACGGCGGGATCGACGGTGTTGTCATCCGCCTCGGCCGCGGCTTCAACCAAATCGAAGTCGAGGAGGGGAGTCGGCTTCGCGTCGGCACCGCTGTGCCCGATACGAAAGTGGCGCGGGCAGCGGCAGACGCAGGGATCGCCGGGCTTGCCTTCTACCGGGGCATTCCGGGCGGCATTGGCGGCGCCTTGCGCATGAACGGCGGCGCGCACGGAACCGAGACCTGCGATGTCCTCGTCGAGGCGCGGGCCGTCGACCGGTCGGGCAACGTCCACGTCCTCTCTGTGGAAGACATGGGCTACACCTATCGCCATTGCGGCGCTCCAGAGGACTACATCTTCACCGAGGCGCTGTTCCAGGGGCGCCCCGGCGATCCGGCCGAGATTCTCGCCGAGATGGACGAGATCGCCGCTTATCGCGAAGAGGTGCAGCCCATCAAAAGCCGTACGGGCGGGTCGACCTTCAAGAACCCGCAAGACAACAAATCCTGGCAGCTCATCGACGCGGCCGGCTGCCGGGGGCTCGCCGTGGGCGATGCGAAAGTCTCCGAATTGCACTGCAACTTCCTCATCAACGAGGGCAATGCCTCGGCGGCCGATCTCGAAACGCTCGGCGAGACCGTGCGGGAGCGCGTCAAGGAAACGAGCGGCGTCCAGCTCGAATGGGAAATCAAGCGGCTCGGCAAGCCCGCCTAGCCGTCGTCCCACCCCATCCTTGGGCGTGGCCCAAAGTCCGCAGCCTCCCATTTTTCGCTCAAAATCAATCGGCGTGCGCCGTCGCGCAATTACGGTTAATGCAGCGTTAACCAAATCGGAGTGTCTTGCGTAGTGAAGGACGCGAGGCGCTCTTTCCGCGCTTCCGTCCAAGTCACAAGGGCCGTTCCATGACCGAAAAACAAACCCACGTCGCCGTTCTGATGGGAGGTCTGTCCTCCGAGCGCGAGATATCGCTCCGGTCCGGCACCGCCTGTGCCGAGGCCCTCGAGGGAGAAGGCTACAAGGTCACCAAGGTCGATGTGGGCCGGGATGTCGCGGAGCGTTTGGCCGCGATCAAGCCGGATGTCTGTTTCAACGCACTCCACGGCAAATACGGTGAAGACGGCTGCATCCAAGGCGTTCTCGAGACCATGGGGCTGCCCTACACCCATTCGGGCGTTCTGGCCTCGGCGCTCGCCATGCACAAGGAACGCGCGAAGGCCGTTCTCCGCGAGGCCGGTGTGCCGGTGGCCGAAAGCCGGGTCGTGAGCCGGGCCGAAGCGGCCAAGGGGCACCCCATCGACCCGCCTTACGTGATCAAGCCGCCGGCAGAGGGCTCATCCGTCGGCGTTTACATCATCCGTGAAGACCAAGCGCACCCGCCGCAGGAGTTGATGTCCGCCGATTGGGCGCTGGGCGAGGAACTCATGGTGGAGCGTTTCATCCCTGGCCGCGAGCTCACCTGCGCCGTGATGGGCGACGAAGCGCTGGACGTGATCGAGATCCGTCCGGCCGAGGGCCTCACCTTCTACGACTACGAGTCGAAATACGCCCCGGGAGGGTCAATTCACGTCCTCCCGGCGCCAATTAAACTAAATGTTTACCAATTGGTACAGAAGCTGTCGGTAGCGGCTCATAGGGCACTGGGCTGCCGTGGGGTCAGTCGGAGCGACTTCCGTTACGACGACCGGCCGGATGGAACGGGGGAACTGATCTGTCTTGAGGTCAACACCCAACCGGGCATGACGTCCACGTCACTGGTGCCGGAGCTTGCCGCCCATAAAGGGCGATCATTTGGTGAGCTGGTCCGTTGGATCGTGGAGGATGCGTCGTGCAATCGCTAGGCACGTCAAGAGGTTACGGCAGACAAGGAGGGTCCCGCAGGGCGCCGATGGCGAACCGCGCGGCGAGCCCCTACGAGCGCCAGCTCCCCGTGCCGCAAGGACGCCGGTCGGTCGCGACGAAGGGACCGAGGCAGATACAGCTCGGCCGCACGCGCCGGGGCCCCCTCGGCGCCAAGTGGCAGCTCCTGTGCGCCGCGTTCGTAGCCAGCGCGGTGCTCTATGGCGCGATCGTCGGCGGTCAAATCGAAAAAATTTTTAACGCGACGGTAACAGGCGCCGAGCGTGCCGCCGTTGCGATGGGTTTCGGGGTCAAGCGCGTGGTCGTCGAGGGGCAGAAGAATGCCACCGACTATGCGATCACGACGGCTCTCGGCGCCGGGCCCGAGACGTTCATGCTGGGGTTCGATACGGACGCCGCCAAGGACCGTCTTGAGGCGGTTCCGTGGATCCGCCATGCGCGCGTGATGCGCCTTTTGCCCTCGACCTTGCAGGTCGAGATCGAAGAGCGCGACCCATACGCGATCTGGCAAAACAAGAGACAGACCTTCGTCGTCGACAGCGAAGGCGTCGTGTTGGCGCCGGCGTTGCCTCAAGCCTTTCCGCACCTGCCTCTCGTCGTCGGCGAGGGCGCCGGTAAGCACGCGGCAGCCCTCTACCAGACCCTTGAGCCCTACAAGGATCTGAGAAGCCGGATGCTTGCGGCCCTGCGCGTCGGCGACCGCCGCTGGACGCTCAAGCTGCGCACGGGCACCGAAATCATGCTGCCCGACGGCAATATCGAAATGGCTCTGGATGCGCTTCAGAAGCTCGAGCGCGAGCGCGGGGTGTTCCAGCAGGACATCGCGGCCATCGACATGCGCCTCCTGGACCGGGTCACGCTGCGGCTGCGCGAAACCACGGCCGCGTCCGCTCAGGACGTCACGACGCCTGCCGGCGTGCCCACATCGGCGACCGGCACGATCAATCAGCCCGTAATCCATCAACCCAACGGCAGAACGTAAGAGGGAGCTTGAGGGCACGGGGATGACCTACAACCCAACGATCAGAGGAAAGCGCCAGCGCATCGTTACCGCTCTCGATATCGGTACGAGCAAAGTGTGCTGCCTGATCGGCAAGACCTCCGACATGCCCGATTGGGCCGAGGGCGGCGCTGACGCCGTCCAGTTCGACGTGCTCGGCTTCGGTCATACACGCGCCGAAGGCCTCAAGGCCGGCATGGTGACCCATCTGGACAGCGCCGAGCGCTGCATCCGTGCCGCCGTCGATTCCGCCGAACGCATGGCCGGTGTGATTGTCGAGGACGTGCACGTCTCGGTGACGGCCGGACGCCTCAAGAGCGACAGCTTCTCGGCGGGCGTTGGACTTCCGTCCGGTTCTGTTCGGGAAGACGATGTGCAGCGCCTGCTCGCCGGCGGCCGCCAATACGCCGCCCGCGACCGGCGCACGGTGCTGCATGCTCTGCCCACTGATTTTCGCCTCGACGACAACGGCGGCATCTCCGAACCGCACGGCATGTGCGGCGAACGCCTGTCGGTCGATCTGCATACCGTTACCGCGGACGATGCCGCGACCCGCAACCTGATGCTCAGCGTCGAACGCTGCCATCTCGGCGTCGGCGGTCTGGTGGCGGCGCCCTATGCCAGCGCGCTGTCCGTCGTGACGCCCGATGAAGCGAAGCTCGGCGTGGCGGTCATCGACTTCGGTGCCGGAACGACGACTTTGTCGGTCATCGCCGACGGGCATTTCCTGCATGCCGATGCGATCGCGCTCGGCGGTCACGGCGTGACGGTCGATATCGCGCGCACGCTCGGCGCACCGATGGAGCATGCCGAGCGGCTCAAGACCCTGCACGGCAGTGCGTTCGCAACGCTGTCCGACGAACGCGAGATCATCACCTATCCGTGCGTGACCGGCGTCGCGCAGGGGAACATCAATCAAATCACGAAGGCCCAGCTCGCCTGCGTCATCCGTCCGCGCGTCGAGGAAATCCTCGATCTCATGCGCCACCGGCTCGCATCGAGCGGCTTCCCGGCCGAGGTCGCCCAGCATCTGGTGCTGACCGGCGGTGGAAGCCAGCTCACGGGCCTCGTCGAGCTTGCCTCGAACATGTTTGGACGCCCGGCGCGGCTTGGCCGCCCGCGCGTCATGACGGGATTGCCGCCTGCCGCCGCCGCGCCGGATTTCTCCGCCGCGATCGGTCTGCTTCTGCATTGGGCGCGCGGTGACGAAAGGCTCGGAACCCAAACCGGGCAACGGTTCTTGCGTACGGGGACAGGCTACTTCGCCCGGATGGGCGAGTGGATCATGGAGAATTTCTAACGGACACGAAGCCGGACGCCCCGCGTTAAATGGGGGTGTGGGTGTCGGCTCAATAGCAAGGGGCAATTCGCAAGGATTGGAAGCCACCATGACGATCAATCTCAAAGTGCCAGATCTGACCGAGCTCAAGCCGCGGATCACCGTTTTCGGTGTGGGTGGCGCCGGCGGAAACGCCGTGAACAACATGATTGAGCGCGGGCTCAACGGGGTCGAATTCGTTGTCGCCAATACCGACGCGCAGGCCCTGGCAAGCTCGAGCGCCGAACGCCGCATCCAGATGGGCAACAACGTCACCGAGGGTCTCGGTGCCGGGTCCAAGCCGGAGATCGGCGCTGCCGCCGCCGAAGAAGCCATGGCGGACGTGAAAGCCCACCTCGTCGGTTGCCATATGGCCTTCATCACGGCCGGTATGGGTGGTGGAACCGGAACAGGCGCTGCGCCCGTTATTGCCCGCGCCTCCCGCGAGGAAGGCATTCTGACGGTCGGTGTCGTCACCAAACCGTTCCAGTTCGAAGGCGCGCGCCGCATGCGCGCCGCCGAGGCCGGTATCGAGGAACTGCAGAAATACGTCGATACCCTGCTCATCATTCCGAACCAGAACCTGTTCCGGATCGCCAACGAGAAGACGACCTTCACGGACGCTTTCGGCATGGCCGACGACGTGCTGCGCTCCGGTGTGGGCTGCATCACCGACCTGATGGTCAAGGAAGGCCTCATCAACCTCGACTTCGCCGATGTCCGGACGATCATGGCCGGCATGGGCAAGGCCATGATGGGAACCGGCGAGGCGAGCGGCGACCGGCGCGCGATCGACGCTGCCGAGGCTGCCATCTCGAACCCGCTGCTCGACGATGTCTGCATGAAGGGCGCGAGCGGTCTTCTGGTCTCGATCACGGGCGGCAGCGATCTGACGCTTTATGAAGTCGACGAGGCTGCCAGCCGTATCCGCACCGAGGCGGATGAGGACGCCAACATCATCGTCGGCGCGACCTATGACGACGAGCTCGACGGCTTGATCCGCGTGTCCGTGGTTGCCACGGGGATAGGGACACTCTCGGCCGAGGAGCAGTCCCCGGAGACGGCGGCACAGCCGCAAGCCGACCGCGGGCGTCTGACGGAGCGTCTGGCCGGGCTCACGATGGTCCCGGGCGGCAGCCCCGACGAGCCGGTCGATCTGGACGAGAGCCTCATGGTGCCTGCGCAGGAGCCGGCCAAGGATGCTCAGGTCTGGCATGCGCCGAATGACGTGACCATCGAGAAGCGGCCTCAGGCTGTCGGCGGCGTTGCCCTGCCGCGGCCGCCGGCCGCGCCGAAGCCGTCGGAAGCGCCGCGCAATTTCCAGCCTGCGCCTCCGGCCGCCATCAAGCGGCCCGTACGCCGCATGCCGAGTGTCGAAGAGCTGCCCATGGTGGCTCAGAAGGCCCTCCAGGCGAAGGCGGGCGAGAACGATGCCGCCGGCCTGGATGCCCACAAGAAAAAGGTCGGATTCTTGGAGCGCCTGGCGAACGTCGGGCGGGGCAAGAAGGACGACGATGCGGAAATGTCGCCCAAGATGGAGCCGGACTTCGCGCCGACCCCGGTGGCGGGCCGTCCGGCACCGCGTCCTCCGGCACCGCCTGCGGCCGCCGCACAAGCTCAAGCCGCCCCGGCCCAGCCGCCCCGGCCCCTGAATGTGCAACGGCCGGCCGTGCAGCAGGCTCGGCCGCCGCAGCGTCTCGATACCCAGCCGCGGGTCGTCCACACCCAGGCGGCTGCAGCCGTCGCGCAGGTAGAATCGCTCGGGGACGACGACCTCGAGATTCCCGCTTTCCTGCGCCGTCGCGCGAACTGAGACGGGGGGCGGGCGTTAACGATAATGCCCGCCCCGTCACTCCGGTTTTAGAAAAATATATTCTAGATCAATATATTACGAGCATTACAGGCCCGTAATAGAGTGTAAGAAACCGTGATTTGTCCCATGTCTGACCGAGGGGGTATGGTTCCTAATAGATTGATTGGCCGACTCAAATAGGCACACCCAATAGAGCGACAATAATGGGTGACGCGATCCGGGAAATAGGGAAAACGGATCGATGATAATGCCGAAGACAGCCGATCGATTGGGGGGCTCGGAGCTTTCTCCGGGCTTGAGTAGGGGCCTAAAGACTGCGCGGGGGCCAACGGGGGCCATGAAAGGTTTCATCGGGGCAAGGCAAACAACGCTTGCCAACGAGATTTCACTCACAGGTATCGGGGTCCATAGCGGCGCTCCTGTTTCCTTGACACTGTGTCCGGCCGACAGCGATACCGGCCTTCGCTTCCTAATTTCCAATGATGACGACGCGGATGGCGTTGAGATTGCTGCGGATCAGCAGTGTGTCTCCGGCGTTACGCTCTGTACGGTTCTCGGCGACGGGAACGGGGCTTCGGTCGCGACTGTCGAGCACGTGCTTGCCGCGCTACGCGGTCTCGGCGTCGATAACGCCCTGATCGAGATCGACAGCGGCGAAGTGCCGATCATGGACGGCAGCGCCGCTCCGTTCGTCGAAGCGATCGACGAGGTCGGGATCGCCGAACTCGAGGCACCCCGCCGCTTCCTGAAGGTTCTCAAGCCGATCTGCGTCGAGGAAAACGGCGCCGTCGGCGAACTGACCCCCTACAATGGCTTCCATCTCGACGTCGAGATCGACTTCGAGACCCCGCTGATCGGCAAGCAGAACCTGTCGATCGAGCTCAATCCGGGCGCTTTCCGCCGCGATATCTCCCGCGCCCGCACGTTCGGCTTCATGAAGGACGTCGAGCAGCTCTGGGCCGCCGGCCTTGCACTCGGTGCCTCTCTCGACAACACGGTCGCCATCGGCGAGGACCGCGTCATCAACCGTGAAGGCCTGCGTTACGCCGACGAGTTCGTGCGGCACAAGGCTCTCGACGCCGTTGGCGATCTGGCTCTGGCTGGTGCACCGATCCTCGGCGCCTATCGCAGCCGTCGCGGCGGGCATCGGCTCAATGCGCTGGTTCTCAAGGAGCTGTTCGCGGATCCGGACGCCTGGACCATGGTCGAGGCCCCGCGCTACCGCGACGTGCGTCATGCCGAACTTACCCCCGGCCTGGCGGCAGCCCACTTTGCGGCCGATCGCAGCTAGCGCGCCTCGTTCCTAAACGATTTGAAGTAAATTTGTGGCATCGTGCCGCTAATCTAGCGGGACGATGTCTGCCGTTTGAGGCGCCTGAGGCCCAAAAGACACCATAATACAGGAGTTTGTTGTGGCCTCGTCCGCTTAGCGCTTGCCCTTGGCGGATTTTGCGTGACATTGACCGCATTGATGACCGGCGATTTGAGGGGGAACATGTCCGGACCGGCTCGGCCGTCTTTTGGGACAGCACAGGTGGAACGGAACGGACGGCTGCTCTCGGGGCTGCTGTCGGTTGCGCTTCTTCTCACCGTGCCGCTGGTCGGCGGTTGTGGCTCCTTCGGAGGCTTCGACTCCCTCGGCTCGGGCGGCGGCCCGCTGGGCAAGTGGTTCGGCAAGAAGGACGAGGTCCCGCCGCTGAACACCGACCCCGCCGAAGTCATCTACGGCCAAGCCGATCAGATGGCCGATCAAGGCAAGTTCAAGGAAGCCGCCCGCCAGTACGAAGAAGTCGATATTGCCCATCCCTATTCGCGGGAAGCGCGCCGGGCCATCATCATGGCCTCCTACTCCTATTACCGCGCGGGCAAGTACGACGAGGCCATCGCTTCCGCCGACCGGTATTTGACGCTGCACCCGGGCACGAAAGAGGCGGCCTTCGCGCAAGACATTATCGCGAAGTCCTATTACGACCGGATCCTCGATCCCAAGCGGGATCAGACCTTCGCGCGCCGGTCGCTGGGCGCCTATGAAAAGCTGGTTCAGCGCTACCCGTCGTCGGAATACGCCGCCGAGGCTGCAAACCGCATCCGAATCCTGCAGGATCTGATCGCCGCGAGCGAGATGCAGGTCGGGCGTTACTATCTGCGCCGGAACAACTATCTTGCGGCCATCAATCGCTTCAAGACGGTGGTCACCGAGTACCAGACCACCGAGCAAGTCGAAGAGGCCTTGATGCGGCTGACCGAGGCCTATATGGCGTTAGGTATCGTCAATGAGGCCCAGACGGCGGCCGCCGTGCTTGGCCATAACTTCCCGGACAGTAAGTGGTACAAGCACGCTTACAAACTCCTAGGACAGCGCGGTCTCGAGCCTCAGCAATATCAGGGGTCGTGGATCACCCGGGCTTGGAAGACCCGAAGCTGGACCGGCGCCGGGCAAACCTAATAGGCCACCGGTGTTAGCGGCCCTGTCGATCCGCGACATCGTCCTGATCGACAAGCTCGATCTCGAGTTCGGCGAGGGCCTGTCCGCGCTGACCGGCGAGACGGGCGCCGGCAAATCCATCCTCCTCGATGCCTTGTCGCTCGCTCTTGGCGGGCGTGGCGATGCGTCTCTGGTCCGGCGTGACGCCGAAAAGGGGCAGGTTACCGCCAGCTTCGAACTCGCGCCCGAGCATCCCGTGTTTGCGCTTCTGTCGGAAAACGGAATCGCGATCGAGGACTCCGTGCTGATCCTCCGGCGGCTGCAAGGCACTGATGGGCGCAGCCGCGCTTTCATCAACGACATGAGCGTCAGCGTGCAGCTTCTGCGGCAGGTGGGGCGGGCGCTGGTCGAGATCCACGGCCAGCATGACGAGCGCGCCCTGATCGATCCGAGCGGCCATCGCGACCTCGTCGATGCCTTCGGCGGGCTGGAGCGCGACGCCGACAAGGTCGCCGCCTGCTACGAGGCTTGGGCCGACGCCGACGCCGCGCGCCTGCGTCACGAAAGCGAAGTCGCCGCCGCCCGCGCCAACGCGGACTATCTCGCGCACGCTCTGGACGAGCTACAGAAGCTCGGGCCGGAAGCCGGCGAAGAGGAGACTCTGTCGTCCCGCCGGCAGCTTATGATGAACGCCGAGAAGATCGCGTCCGAACTCGACGAGGCCATGGACGCGTTGCAGGGGGAGGGGACGGCCGGTGCCCGGCTCGCCTCCGCGCTACGGCGGATCGAGCGTCAGGCTGCAACGGCGGGGGCCGACGCAAGCTCGCCCTTTGCCGCCGTGGCGGACGCACTCGAGCGGGTGCTGAGCGAGACCGAGAATGCGCGGGGGCGAATAGAGGAAGCCCTTGCTGCCACCGCCTTCGAACCTGGAGAACTGGAACGCACCGAAGAGCGGCTGTTCGCGCTGCGTGCGCTTGCCCGCAAGCATCGCATACAGGTCGACGCGCTGCCCGCGCTCCAAGAGAAACTGGAGGCCGATCTCGCGGCGATCACCACGAGCGAGTCCAAGGCGGCTGAGCTCGCCAAGGCTGCCGAGCAGGCCCGGGAGGCCTACGAGCAGGCGGCACTCGCCTTGAGCAAGGCTCGAGCCAAGGCCGCCAAGAAACTGGACAAGGACGTGGCGGGCGAACTGGCCCCGCTGAAGCTCGAAAAGGCGCGCTTCGTGACCCAGGTCGACACGGTCGATCTTCAAGAAGGCGGACCCTCGGGGTCGATCGCATCGCCTTTTTCGTTTCGGCCAATCCCGGCACCGAACCGGGCCCGATGATGAAGGTCGCGTCCGGCGGCGAGCTGGCGCGGTTCATCCTGGCGCTGAAGGTTGTGCTGGCCTCGCGTGGCTCTGCGCCCACGCTCATCTTCGACGAAGTCGAGTCCGGCGTCGGCGGCGCCACCGCGGCCGCGGTCGGCGAACGGCTCGCGGGGCTCGGCGAGAATGTCCAGGTGCTGGCGGTGACCCACGCGCCCCAAGTCGCGGCGCTGGCGCGCGCGCATCTGCGCATCGCCAAGGAGACGGTGCCGACAGCTAAGGGTGAGGCCATGACCACGCGCGTCGCGGTGCTCGGCGACGAGGAACGGCGCGAGGAAGTCGCGCGCATGCTGGCCGGTCAGACCATCACGGACGAAGCGCGCGCCGCCGCCGACCGTCTGCTGCGCAAGTCGGCGTGAGGCGCGAGGACATGGCCAAAAAACCCACGAAGAAACCCGCAAAGAAGTCCACGAAGCAGGACGAACGGGCCGAGAAGCCCGTCGACGATCTGACCGAAGACGAGGCCGACAAGGAACTGGCGCGGCTTGCAGCCGAAATCGCCCATCACGACGCGCTCTATTACCAGAAGGACGATCCGGAGATTTCGGATGCGGACTACGACGCGCTGCGCCTGCGCAACGAGGCCATCGAAGCGCGCTTCCCGGGACTGATCCGCGAGGACAGTCCGGCAAAGAGGGTCGGCGCCGCACCGGCAGACGGCTTCAGCAAGGTCACCCATGCAGTGCCGATGCTGTCGCTCGGCAACGTGTTCGACGACGAGGGCGTGCGTGACTTCGTGGACCGCATCCGCCGTTTTCTCGGCCTCGATGCGGATACGCCGCTGGCCTTCACCACCGAGCCCAAGATCGACGGGCTCTCGATCGGCCTGCGCTACGAAGGGGGCCGCTTGGTGCAGGCGGCCACGCGCGGTGACGGCTATGTGGGCGAAAACGTCACGGCCAATGTCATGACCATCGGCGACATTCCCAAACAGGTCAAAGCGCGTGACTTCCCCGATCCGTTCGAAGTGCGCGGCGAGATCTACATGAGCCACAGCGCCTTCACCGCGCTGAATGCGGAGCAGGAAAAGGCAGGGGCCAAGATATTCGCCAATCCGCGCAATGCCGCGGCAGGGTCGCTGCGTCAGTTGGACTCGTCGGTGACCGCTTCGCGGCCGCTCCAGTTCTTCGCCTATGCCTGGGGCGACGCTGCAAGCCTGCCGGCCGACACCCAATGGGGCGTGTACGAAGCTTTTGCGAGATGGGGCTTTCCGCTCAATCCGCTGGCGAAGCTCACGGACTCGCTCGATGAGATGCTCGGCATCTATCGTGAGATCGAGGAGGGCAGGGCTGGTCTCGACTACGATATCGACGGCGTCGTCTACAAGCTCGACCGGCTCGACCTGCAGCAGCGTCTCGGCTTCGTTTCGCGCTCGCCGCGCTGGGCCATCGCGCACAAGTTTCCCGCCCAGAAGGCGACCACGATCCTGCGCGACATCGAGATCCAGGTGGGCCGCACCGGTGCGCTGACCCCCGTCGCCAAGCTGGAGCCGGTGACGGTCGGCGGCGTCGTGGTTCAGAACGCCACCCTGCACAACGAAGACGAGATCGCGCGCAAGGACGTCCGCATCGGCGACACGGTCATCCTGCAGCGGGCGGGCGACGTGATCCCGCAAATACTCGGGCCGGTCCTCGACAAGCGGCCCAAGAGCGCCAAGCCGTTCAAGTTTCCGACCGTCTGTCCCGCCTGCGGCAGTCACGCGGTGCGCGAGATCAATCCGAACACGGGCAGGGAGGACGCGGTGCGCCGCTGCACCGGCGGCTTGATCTGCCCGGCGCAGCGGGTCGAACGGCTGAAGCACTTCGTCTCGCGCAATGCCTTCGACATCGAGGGGCTGGGCGAAAAGAACATCCAGGCCTTCTACGACGAGGGCCTCATCCAATCGCCGCCGGACATTTTCACGCTGGCCGCTCGTGATGCCAAGGCCGACGAGAGGCTCGAAAAGCACGAAGGCTGGGGGGCGACCTCCGCGCAGAAACTGTTCGATGCCATCGCCGCGCGGCGCAACGTGTCACTCGACCGCTTCATCTATGCGCTCGGCATCCGCCATGTGGGCGAGATCACGGGCCGGCTGCTCGCGCGCAGCTACGGCACGATCGAGAACTTCCTCACAGCTATGGGCCAAGCCGCAAAGGATCGCGAGGGCGAAGCCTTCAAGGACCTCGAGAATATCGACGGCATCGGCCCGACCGCTGCGGCCGCGATCGCCGACTTCTTCGGCGAGCCGCACAACACGGAAGTGATCCACGACCTCCTCGAGGAGGTGAAGCCGAAACCGCTCGAAGCCGTCGACAACGCCTCGCCGGTATCCGGCAAGACGGTAGTGTTCACCGGTACGCTGGAACACATGACGCGGGCGGAAGCCAAAGCCCAGGCCGAACGGCTCGGCGCCAAGGTCGCTGGCTCCGTGTCGAAAAACACCGACTACGTCGTGGCGGGCCCTGGCGCCGGTTCCAAGCTCAAGAACGCGAAGGATCTCGGCGTCGAGGTTCTGACAGAGGACGAGTGGCTGAAGCTGATCGAGTAGGTCAGCCGTAGCGCAACTTCATCGCGACAATCGTCAGAGCCAACGCCAGCGTGACGATGTTCGCCAGGATCATCGGCCAGTTCCAGAGCATCAGGCCGAAGACCAGCCAGAAAGCCACGCCTGTTGCGAACACAAGGTACATCTGCAGCGAGATGGCCCGCGTTTCCTTGTGCCGGATGATGTGCAGCGCCTGGGGCACGAACGCGATGGTGGTGAGTGTCGCCGCAATGGCCGAAACAACGAATTCCATGTGTCGCGCTAGCGGATCGGGGCGGTGGCGTGACGGAGCCAGGGCCGGTCTTCGCTCGCGATCAACGGTTCGATCTTCTCCCGGACGCGCGCGTGGTAGTCGTTCAGCCAGGCAAGCTCCCAAGGCATGAACTGCTTGGGATCGATCAGACGCCGGTCGAACGGCACCAGCGTCAGCGTCTCGAAGCCGAGCATCTTGCGCTCGCCGCCTTCGATGTCTTCGGCCGGCGTGACCAGGATGAGATTCTCCAGGCGGATGCCGTACTGACCCTCGCGGTAGTACCCGGGCTCGTTGGAGAGGATCATGCCCGGCTCCAGCTCCTCGGTGCCGAGCCGCGAGATGCGTTGCGGGCCCTCATGCACCGATAGATAGCTGCCGACGCCGTGCCCTGTGCCGTGATCGAAATCCAGCCCGGCCGCCCAGAGCGGTCCGCGCGCGAACGGGTCCAGGTCCTGCCCGCGCGAGCCGGCCGGAAAGCGCGCCGCCGCGATGGCGATATGGGACCGGAGCACGAGGCTGTAATGGCGCTTCATCGCCGCCGTCGGCTGGCCCACGGCGACCGTGCGGGTCACGTCCGTGGTGCCGTCCGCATACTGGCCGCCGGAGTCGATAAGGAAGAGCGAGTTCTTGTCGAGCACGCGCTTCGATTCCGTGGTCGGGCGGTAATGCACCACGGCCCCATGGGGCCCGGAGGCAGCAATGGTGTCGAAGCTGATGTCCTTGAGCTGACCGGTCTCGCGGCGGAAATCCTCGAGCTTCATCGCTGCCGAGACCTCGTCGACGCGTCCCGTCTCCGCGACTTCGTCAAGCCAGGCGAGAAAGCGCGCCATGGCCGCGCCGTCGCGCACATGCGCGGCGCGCGCGCCTGCCTGTTCGGCTTCCGTCTTGATCGCCTTGGGCATGGTGCAGGGGTCGTTGCCCGACACGTGCTTGGCGCCGCCCGCTTGCAGCACGCTGGCGAAGCGCATCGACGCGGATCCGGGATCGAGGCGGATTTTGGCGCCGGACTTCGCAAGTTCCGTCAGGGCCTCGTCCAGCGCGTCGGGCGCGGCGATCTCGGTGAACGGCTTCAGCGCGATGCGCACTGACTCGCTCACTTTTTGCGGATCGATAAAGAGCGTCGGGCGCCCCTTGGCCGGCACGATGGCATAGGCGAGAGCGACCGGCGTGTGCTTGATGTCGCCGCCGCGAAAGTTGAACAGCCAGCAGATCGAATCCGGCGCGGTCAGAAGAACCGCGTCGTGCTCGGCCTCGACTAGGTCCATCTGCACCTGCATGAGCTTCTCGCCCGAGCCTTTGCCGGCGAGCTCCATGGGCTGCATGAAGATCTCCGCGCGCGACGGGCTGGGGCGATCCTTGCCCCAAATTTTATCGATAGAGTTCTCGTCAACGGGCGTGAGCCGAATACCGGCGGCGCTCAGCGTCTTGGTCAGGCGCTCGATTTCTCTGATCGTGTGCAGCTTCGGGTCGTAGCCCAGCCGATTGCCACGCGCGAGCGTCTCCTTCAGCCATTCGGAAGGCTTGGCCTTCGGGATTTGGAGGACCTCGAAAATGTCCGTGTCGACCTGTTTCGGTGCTTGCAGGATGTAGCGTCCGTCCACGAACAGCGCCGACCCCTTGTCCGTGACCACGGCGACGCCGGCCGAGCCGGTGAAGCCCGTCAGCCAAGCCAGCCGTTCTTCGGACGGCGGCAGAAACTCGTTTTGGTGCTGATCGCTATGGGGAACGAGGAAGCCTTTGAGCTGCCGCTGCTTGAGCTCCCGCAACAATGCCTTGACCCGCTCGCCGCTCTCCGCCGGAGCGCCGGTCTCATCGAACACTTGATACATGCGAAGCTTTGTAAGCCGAAGCGTCGCCGCCAATCAATCGAACAAAGTGCTTGCGTTGCGACGGCCGAGCAGCAGGGCCGCCCAACCGTCGAGAAGGATTCGCTTTTCCAGATCGAAGCCGAGCGAGGCGTAGCGCGCCGTGGTCGCCCAGGCTTGGTTTTCGGTGATGCCGGACAGGAGCACGTAGCCTCCCGGCCGGACGGCGCGCGCCATGGCGGGGGCGAGGTCGTAGAGCGGGCGCGCGAGGATATTCGCCACGATCAGGTCGGGCGCGAGACGCTGGAGGGTCGGGTGCGCCAGGCCCTCGGCGACGAAGGCATGAACGGACTGGCTGACGCCCGCCTTGGCCGCGTTCTCCTCCGCGATCTCGACGGCGATGGGGTCGTTGTCGGTGGCGACGACGGGGCGATCGAAGGCCAAGGCCGCCGCAATGGCGAGGATGCCCGTGCCCGTCCCGATATCCAGAACCAAGTCCGGACGCCCCCGTTTCGCAAGTTCGTCCAGCGCCAGCAGGCACCCGCGCGTGGTCGCATGGTGCGCCGTGCCGAAGGCCTGGTCGGCGTCGATCTCGATCGTGTAGCGGTTGCGGGAGACGCGCTCCCGGTCGTGGCTGCCATGGACGAGAAAGCGCCCCGCGCGAACCGGCCCCCGCTGCCCCTGGCTGATCGTGACCCAGTTGGCGTCGGGCACCTCTTCGATACGCAACGGCGACGCAGGGCTGCCATCCGTGGCGCTGTCGACAAGCGCCTGCAGACGGGCTTCGTCTGGAGCAGCGTGGTAGAGCGCGGAGACCTCGTAGAGGCCGTTGCCCAACTCGAAATAGCTGACGGAGAGCGCTTCCGGCTCCCCCGCTGCGTCCAGGGCCTCGTCCAGCAGTTCGGCAATGCGTGCAGCGCCGGGCCCGTCGGCTTCGACGGTTGCGCGATAGGTCCGGGGCCATGCGGCTTCACTCACAGTGCTCTCCATTTTGGACGGCGATAACCGCGCGCCACAGCTCATCCACGGCCGGGTCGGAAACGCCGAGCTGATCCAGATGCTCGCGGACATTGGCGATGTAGTCGTAGCTGGACCCGGCGATTCCCTCGGCCACGAGGATCATCGCCGCACGCGCCCGCAGCGTCAGGCCGTCTTCGAGAAGGCGCGGGCCATCATAGATGTAGGTGCGCGCCGTGATCGTCTCGTCGGGGAGATGGACGGCGATGTCGGACGCGTGACAAGTCTCGCGCTCCGACAGGTAGGCCTCGATCTCTGTCTGATGCTCATCGGGAAAGTCGAAGGCGATTCCTCTACAGAGGTGAGCGTCCTCGCGCGCCGGCGCGAGATTGAGGGTCAGACCCGGCTGCGCATGCGTGCCCCAGCGTTCCAACGACTTCTTGTTGAAGACGCGGCGGTGTTCGGGCGCCACGGCATGCACACGCCGGCGGCAGCCATAGCGGGTTTCCCATCCGTCCCACATCAAAGAGCCATAGCCGAAGAGCCACATCGTCAATGTCACCCGGCGCCGCGTCAGACCCGCTCGACGAAGCTGTCGACCACCTTCTTGCGGCCGGCCTTCTCGAAGTCGACGGTCAGTTTGTTGCCGTCGATAGCGGAGACGCGTCCGTAACCGAACTTTTGATGGAAGACGCGTTGCCCAACTCGAGCCCTGAACCTTCCGCGGTGCTCGCGGCCACAAGCGTGCCTTCGATCGTGATCGGCTCGCGCCGCGGCCCGCTTCCCGAACGCTGTCGGTTCGCGCGCGCCCGCTGCCAGCCCGGCGTTTCGTAATTGCCGGACGCGAACATGTCCTCGCTGTCGAAGCGGCTGGGGCCGTAGCCGCGCAGGCCGTCGTCCTCGGCCACCTGCACATGTTCGTGCGGCAGCTCGTCGATAAAGCGTGAGGGCACTGCCGTCTGCCACATGCCGTAGTTCCGCCGGTTCTGGGCGAAGGTGATCTTCGCGTTCTTCCGCGCGCGCGTCAGGCCGACATGAGCGAGGCGGCGTTCTTCTTCGAGGCCGGAACGGCCGGCCTCGTCGAGGCTGCGCTGATGGGGGAGGAGGCCTTCGTCCCAGCCGGGCAGGAACACCGTGTCGAACTCGAGCCCTTGGCCGAGTGCAGGGTCATCAGATTGACCCGGTCGGTACCTTCCTCGGTCGCCGCATCCATCACCAGCGACACATGCTCCATGAAGCCCGCGAGCGTATCGAACTCTTCCATGAAACGGATGAGCTCTTTCAGGTTCTCAAGCCGTCCTTCGGCCTGCTGCGAGCGGTCCGCCTGCCACATGCCCGTATAGCCGGACTCGTCGAGGATCAGTTCCGCAAGCTCCGTATGCCGCATGGTGTCGACCATGGAGCGCCAGTGGTCAAAATCGGCCAGGAGCCCCGCGAGTGAGCGGCGCGGCTTCGGTTTCAACTCCTCGGTCTCGACGATGAGCCGTGCCGCTTGTGTGAGGGGGATTTCGTTGGCACGCGCCAGCTGATGCAGGGATTTCAGCGTCGCCTCGCCAAGCCCGCGCCGGGGCACGTTGACGATGCGCTCGAATTTCAGATCGTTGGACGGGTTCAGCGTCACGTCCAGATAGGCGATCGCATCGCGGATTTCCTGCCGCTCGTAGAACCGGGGCCCGCCGATGACGCGATAGTCGAGACCGAGCGTGATGAAGCGGTCTTCGAAGGCGCGCATCTGGAACGAGGCGCGCACCAAAATCGCGATTTCGTTCAGCGCGTGCTCGTGGCGTTGGAGCTGCTCGATATCCTCGCCGATGACACGCGCTTCTTCTTCGTCGTCCCAGCAGCCTTGCACCACGACCTTCTCGCCGTCGTCGCCCTCGGTATGCAGGGTCTTGCCGAGCCGTCCCTGATTGTGCGCGATCAGCCCGGACGCGGCGCCCAGAATATGCGCCGTCGAGCGGTAATTGCGCTCGAGCCGGATGACCTTGGCGCCGGGAAAGTCCGTCTCGAAGCGAAGGATGTTATCGACCTCCGCGCCGCGCCAGCCATAGATCGATTGATCGTCGTCGCCGACGCAGCAGACGTTCTGCGGTTCGCCGTCCTCACGCTGAGCGAGCAGCCGGAGCCATAGATACTGGGCCACGTTGGTGTCTTGGTACTCGTCGACCAGCACGTAGCGGAAGCGCTGCTGATAGCGGGCCAGCACATCCGGATGGTCCTGGAACAGCCGCAGGTTCTCCAACAGCAGATCGCCGAAATCGACGGCGTTCAAATCCTTCAGGCGCCGCTGATAGGCCGTATACAGATCGCGTCCCTTGCCGTTGGCGAAGCCATAGCTCTCGCCGTCGGGGACGCGCGCGGGTCTTAGGCCGCGGTTCTTCCAGCCGTCGATCATGCTGGCGAGGACGCGTGCCGGCCAGCGCTTCTCATCGATGTTTTCCGCCGCGAGAAGCTGCTTGATCAGCCGGATCTGGTCGTCCGTGTCGAGCACGGTGAAGGACGGCTTGAGATCGACGAGTTCCGCGTGACGCCGCAGGATCTTCACGCCGATGGCGTGGAACGTGCCGAGCCAAGGCATCCCCTCGACGGCGCCGCCGATAAGCTCGCTCACGCGCTGTTTCATCTCGCGCGCCGCCTTGTTGGTGAAGGTAACGGCGAGGATCTGGCCGGGATGGGCGCGGCCCAGACGCAACAGATGCCCGATGCGCGTGGTCAGAACCCGCGTCTTGCCCGTGCCGGCGCCGGCCAGGACCAGAAGCGGTCCGTCGAGCGTCTCGACGGCCTCCCGCTGCTCGGGGTTAAGTGCTTCCAGGTAGCGGTCCGCCCCGCGCCGCATGGCGCGCTGCGAGATCGAAAGCGTCTCGGCGGGAGGTGTCTGTGGCGCCTCTTCGAACCCGTCACCCGGAGGGGGGACGTTTTCGGCGGCGCCCGTGCGAATCTTGCCCATGGCGTGGGACTATAGCACCGCGCGCGCGCGCAACAGCCGGTGCGTACCTATGTCCACTGCCTGCTGGGCCGGAGTGTGGAGACGGCTGGGCGACGTGTGCGTACGAAATGCCACACTCACAAAATGTTGCACTGCAAGACTTGAAGGGGGGAACAACCGGTGGCAAATGGGGTGTACCGCTTGTGGGCTGTGATTTGGAGGTGGGAATGCTTCGTGTTTGGAAGGCGGGCTTCGCCTTGCTTGGGTTCTCTGTGCTGTTTTTCGGGGCCGTCCAAACGGCAGATGCCGGCTGCGAAATCGTGAAGGCGACCAACAGCGCGGACTCGAAGGCTGCCGCCGCAAGGGCCGCTTATGCGAACGCTCTCCAAACGGCAGAACAGATCCGCCGCCGCCGGGGCTGGAAATACGTCACGCTGCGTCCCCGCAAGGTGACGCCCGACCCGTTCTGGAAGGCCGTGCGGCCGGTCGTGACGCCCGACATGCTGCTGAAGCCCGATGTGGTGACACGCAAGACCTATGCGCAGTGCTGGAAGGGCGTCGTCGTGCCCTATGTCTGCACAGCCGGCGCCACGGCTTGCGGCAACTAGCCTGCCGCCTGTCTTCGCCCCGAAACCCGGCGTAAAAGCCGTCCCTGAAAGCGACAACTAGACTGAATTTGTTCAGGATCTCGGTCTAGACTGGGGCCATGACGACAGTCTCGGCAGTCGAAGTGCTTGGCGACCCGGCCTCTCCGGAGGCCATGGAGGGCCTTTTTGCGCGGTTTTCCGCCCGTTTTGGCGACCGTTTCTCGCGCAGTGAGGCGTTGCGGGAGCAGCACGCCAACACCCTGACCTGGCTGAAGGTTCAGGCCCCCGACGCTGTCCTGTTTGCCGAGAGCACCGAAGAGGTCTCCGAGGCCGCGGCAGCCTGCGCGGCGGCGAGGGTTCCGGTGATCCCGTTTGGGGCCGGCAGCTCGCTCGAAGGCCATTTGAACGCCCCGTTCGGCGGGCTCTCGCTGGACCTGTCCCGCATGAACGGGATTCTCGCCGTGCACGAGAACGATCTCGATTGCGCCGTGCAGGCCGGCGTCACCCGCAAGCAGCTCAACGAACACCTGCGCGATACCGGCCTATTCTTCCCTGTCGACCCGGGGGCGGATGCGAGCCTCGGCGGCATGGCCGCGACGCGGGCCTCGGGAACCAACGCGGTCCGCTACGGCACCATGCGCGACGCCGTGCTCGGTCTGACCGCCGTGCTCGCCGATGGCCGGATCATCACCACCGGCGGCCGGGCCCGGAAATCCTCGGCCGGTTACGATCTCACGCGGCTCCTGGTGGGCTCGGAAGGCACGCTGGGCGTCATCACCGAGTTGACGCTGAAGCTGTTCGGCATCCCCGAGACTATCCTGGCCGGCGTCTCGACCTTCCAAACGCTGGAAGGGGCCTGCAACGCGACCATCGCGGCGCTGCAGATGGGCCTGCCTCTGGCCCGTATCGAGCTGCTGGACGAGGTGCAGGTGCGCGGTTGCAATGCGTATTCGAAACTATCGCTGCCGGAGCAGCCAACCTTGTTCCTGGAGTTCCACGGGAGCGAGGCTGGCGCCCGCGAGCAGGTCGAGATCTTCTCGGAGATCGCGCAAGGCGAGGGTGGCGGTGCTCTAGAGTGGGCCGCGCGGCCGAGGACCGGAGTAAGCTATGGCAGGCGCGCCATGACGCCTATTGGGCCGCGAAGGATTTGCGTCCCGGAACCGATCTGATCGCGACCGACGTGTGCGTGCCGATCTCGTCGCTGGCGGCCTGTGTCACGGAAACGAAGCAGGATATCGAGAGACTGGACCTGATCGCGCCGATCGTCGGCCACGTGGGCGACGGCAATTTCCATGTCATGCCGCTGATCGATATGAGCTCGGCGGACGAGATGGAGCGGGCGCGGCAGTTCTTGGATCGTCTGATCGAACGGGCGCTCCGTTACGAGGGAACCTGCACCGGCGAGCATGGGGTCGGTCAGGGAAAGATCCGCTACCTGGTCGCGGAGCATGGCGAGGGTGTGGACGTAATGGTTGCCATAAAAAAGGCACTCGATCCGTTGAATATCCTGAATCCTGGCAAGATTTTTGCTGCAGATTTGTAAGTGTTTCCCGCAATGGCCCTGAATGGTTTGCGCTACTATTGAGAGGAACGGCGTACGCGGCAATTGGCTCAGTGTCTTTCGAAGGCTCTTGGCCTTTTGTTCTGCACGGGGACCATGCGCCGGCACACCCAGCCCTAGGCAGAGAGATCGGTGAATTCGTTTCTGCTGACACTCACGGCACTGTTGATATTGGTGCTGAGCGCGCTTTTCGCGGCGCCGCTCTTCGTCGATTGGGACGACTATCGTCCCGCGATCGAAGCGCAGATGACGAAGCTCGTGGGCCGCGACGTCAAGGTGGACGGCGAGGTCCAGCTGATCGTGCTGCCCGCGCCATATCTCAAGTTCGACGACATCAGGGTGGCCAATGCCGACGGCAGCCTGGACACACCTTTCCTCGAGGCTTCGTCCCTCGAGGCCAAGCTCAACGTGGGGACATTGCTGACCGGCAAGGTCGAGGCGCATGAGCTCACGATCATCAATCCACGGTGAGGCTTCAGGTCGATGGCACGGGCACCGGCAATTGGAGCGATCTCGGACAGCGCAAGCCGGGCGCGGCGTTCGTGCCCAGCGACGTGCTGCTCGACTCCGTACGCGTGACCGGCGGGACGCTGGAGATTTCGAAAGAGGGCGGCCCCGCCTTCGTGTTTACGAATATCGACGGTGAGGCGAGCGCCTCGTCCCTCGCGGGACCCTACAAGGTCTTGGCGGACTACGACTTCGAGGGCAGGTCCCAGTCCATCCGTTTCTCGACGGGCATCATCGACGACAGCGGCAAGTTCCGGGTCAAGACGGCGCTGCGGGATCCCGACCGCTCGGCGTCTTATCAATTGGACGGCAGCATCTCGGGCCTGCGCACCGTGCCCGCCTATGACGGCACTTTCATCATGCGCGTCTCGAAATTCGAGACATTGAACGCGGACGAACCTGCACAAGGCGACGCCGAGCCGGAGCCGGTGCTGGAAGAAGGCGAGATCTATATCGAGCCGGCCACGGAGCCGGTAAGCGAAGTGGACCCGGAGGTCGTGACGGAAGAGACCGCGCCGCGCGGCCTCCGCGATGCCACCTCCTTCCTCGAAGTGAAGGGACCCCTCAGCGCCACGCCGGACCACGCCGAACTGACCGGTTTCGAGCTCACACTCCATGCGTCCGGACGGCCGCAAATTCTGAAAGGCGACGTCGCGCTCGACTTCCGGCCGCCGTTCAAGGCGGACGCGACATTGGCGGCACGCTGGATCGATTTCGACGCGCTGTTCGGCGCGGCCGGGACCGACAATCGGCCTGCGCCTGCGGCGGTCGTGCGCATGTTCGCCGACTGGGTCTTGGACGAGGCTGCGAAGGTCGGGCAGGGGACGCTGTCCCTCGATGTGGAACAGGCAGGCCTTGGCGGCGATCTCGCCGGCGGGCTCGCGCTCGAACTCGCAAGCACCGACGGGGGCGTCGCCATCGAGAAGCTGAATGCAACGCTCCCCGGTGAGAACCGGGTCTCGGCATCCGGATCCTTGCGCAAGGGCGAGTCGGGGCCGCTCTTCGAGGGACCGGCCTCGATCGACGGCTCCGGCTTGCGGGCGCTGACGCGCTGGGCGGCCGGCGATCGCGCCATCACCGGACAGTCCTTCGTCGGCGACTTTTCTCTTTCCGCGGATGCCAAGGTGGGCGAGGGCGAGGTCGTCCTCTCGAATGCCAACGGCGCCGTAAGCGGTACGCCGTTCGGCGGCAACTTCCTCTACCGGTCTGGCGAGACCAATCTCATCAACATCGATCTCAGAAGCGAGCGTCTCGACTTGCGCGAAACGCTCGGCGGCGAGCCGATCTGGTCCGCCTGGCTGCCGTCGCAGAACGGCGAAGCCACGCCGCAAGCCCCTTCCGAAGGCGCGAGCCTTCTCAGGCAGCTGCGTGGCGACGAGGTGCATGCGCGCTTGGAGATCGGCGAACTCCTGCTGCCCGACATCACGCCGGGCCGGCTCGATGCGGAACTCTCTCTCACCGATGGCGATCTCGACGTCCGGTCGCTGGCGTTCATCGCGCCTGGCGCCATGACCCTCGACGCCAAAGGGCGGATCGTCAGTGTGTCGGAGGCACCGTCGGGCCAGATCGATTTGTCGCTGCAGGCGCAGAGCACCGACAACCTGCGGGCGCTCGCTGGCCTTGTCGGCTTTGGGAACCGTGTCGTGAAGTCTGAACATTTCTCGGCGCTGGCCCCCTTCGATGTCAGGGCCGCACTGGTCGCCGCGCGCGTGGGCGAAGCGACGGACGCATCGCTCGAACTGAGCGGCCAGGTCGGCGGGTCTGATCTCGCGGTCGTCGCCAAGGCAAAAGGCACGCTGGCGAACCCCCGCGACGCCGAGATCGACATTTCGGGCAGCGTTATGGGCGAGCGGCCGCAGGCGCTTCTCGTCCTCTGGTTCCCGGATCTTCCCCAAGACCGGCTCGCCGAGGCCGCGGGTGGGGAGGGCACGCTGTCCATCAAGGCCGCCGGCATCCCGAGCCAGCAACTCTCCGGCCGTGCCGCCCTGGAAACCACCGCCCTGCAGCTCGCGTTCGAGGGCATCGGGGCTCTGAAAGATGACGGGACGACGCTGAACGGCTTCGGCTCCGTCGCGACGACGGATGCGAGCCTGGCGCTACCCTTGCTGGGCCTCGACCCGCCGCCGAGTGCGTTGGGTGTACCGCTGTCGGTCAACGCCAACGTCGCGGCTGCGTCCGGCAAGGTCGATCTCGAGCAGGTCAAGGCGACGGTCATGGAGCAGCCGATCGAGGGCGCCGCGCATTTCGACCGCACGGGCGACGTCACCGCGTTCGACATCACGGCGCGGGCGGAGCGCATTTCTGTTCCCGCGCTGATGGGCCTCCTCGTGGCCTGGGAACGGGCCGAGTCCACCGAGGAGATGCTGGGCTCCGTCGACGGCGATGCGGCGACGGTCTGGCCCGCACGTGGACTCGCACTCGGACTTCTCGAAAAGGCGGAAGGCAGCCTCGCGCTCAGCGCCAAGACTTTGTCGCTCGGCGAGCCGTTCCAATTATCCGACGGAAAGCTCAAGGCAAAGGTCGATCGCGGGACGCTGGCCATCGAGTCCATCGATGGCGGCTTGTACGGCGGCACGCTTACAGGGTCGGGTACGCTTTCGCCCCGTGGCAGCCGCGCGGCACTGACGGCAAGAGCCGATCTCAAGCAAGGCAGCCTTGCCGCCTTGAGCGAGGCGATCGCGGGTGCGCCGCTTGCTAAAGGCGCATTCGATCTATCGTTCGATGTCGCAGGCGATGGTCTGAGCCCACCCGGCATTGTCGCCGACCTCGGGGGTAACGGTGTCCTGACGCTTGGGGCGGGCGAACTGACCTCGTTCACCGCGGCGCCCTTGCGGCAGATTGCGGCCAAGGCGGCGGCGAGCAATGTGGCCGCCACCGCCGAACAGATCGACGCCGATGCCGAGCGAATTCGGGGCGAGCTCCGACAAGGGCGCTACGCCTTCGAACCTGCCACGCTGAACTTTGAGGTGAAGAACGGCACCGTGCGCTTCGCACCGGCGAGTCTTGTAAGCAAGGACGTCGAGACGGCGCTCAAGACCTATGTGGATCTCGTTGGTCTCAAGCTCGACAGCGAATGGCAGATGCGTCTGACCTCTGCGCGCGCCGCGAACGTGCCGCCGCTGACAGTGGTCTTTGCCGGTCCGCTCGACAACGCGGGCACCATCTCGCCGGCGGTCGGCACGGCCGCAATCGAGAACAAGCTCACCATCGATCGCCTGCGGGAAGACGTTGAACGGCTTGAGTCGCTCGACGTCTCAGGGGGCCGCGCGCCTGCCGACGCTCAGGCAGCGGCAGCGGCCAAGGAAGCAGCAGCGCGAGAAGCAGCCGCCAAGGAAGCAGCTGAAAGAGAAGCTGCTGAAAAGGCTGCGGCGGATGCTGCAGCGAAAGCCGCTGCCGAACGCGCTGAAGCGGCCCGCATAGCCGCCGAGAAGGAGGCTGCGGAGAGGGCTGCGCGCGAAACAGCCGAGGCGGAAGCGCGCGCCGCAGAACAAAAGGCTGCCGCGGAACGGGCAGCTCAGGAACAGGCGGCGCAAGAAGCAGAGGCTGCTGCCCAGAAAGCAGCTGCCGAGCAAGCTGCGGCAGAGAGGGCCGCGGCGGCTGAAGCAGCCGATCAACGCGCGGCGGCAGAAGAGCGTGCGGCCGATGAGGCGCGCGCCGAGGCGGAAGCCCGCGCCGCCGCCGAAGCCCGCGCGGCCGCAGAAGCGAAAGCCGCAGCAGAATTGGAGGCGGCCAAGCGCGCTGCCGCGGAAGCCCAAGCTGCGGCCGAGAAAGCCGCGCAGGAAAGAGCGGCGGCCGAAGCGAGAGCAGCCGCCGAAGCCAAGGCAGCAGCGGAGGCAAGAGCAGCCGCAGAGCAGGCTGCCGCGGCACGCGTGGCAGCAGAGGCACGCGCCGCGGCGGAGCGCGCGGAGCGGGAACGTATCGAGGCTGAGGCGAAAGCCGCAGCCGCCGCAGCCCAAGCCAGCACCGCGACTGAAGCGAATGCGGCCGCGTCTGTCCCCCACGAATTTCTGCCGCCGCTGCCGACCCACGCACCGGCCAACGACAATGCCGAGCCGGGCGATCCTATCGCGGATCTTCTCGAGGACGGGACGATAGCGGAAGACGCCGAGGCGGAGGAACCGCCCGTCGCTGCGCCACCGCAGCAGAGGCGCCGGCGCGTGATCCGCCGGTCCCGGCGCGACGACTGGCGCCGGAACTATGGCCCATTCGGTGGCCTCTTCGGCGGCCGCTAAGCGGCAGCGTCTAGGAGGTCTCGGGTTTGCGCGCCTCTTTCATGCGCGCCAGCACGTAGAGGCGCAGCGCGGCCGACAGGCTGGTCCCGTCGCCCCGTTCGGTTCGTTCCAGATCGATTTCGCCGACGAGCGCCGCGATCGACTTGCCCTGATCGCGCGCCAGTTCCGCCAACGCGTCCCAGAACGGTTCTTCCAGTGAGACGCTGGTCCGGTGCCGGGCGATGGTGAGCGAGCGCTTGTTGCGGGCATTGGCCATCGGTGCGGAGCCGCTACTTTTTCGGAGCGACCATCTCCTCCGGGCGGACGAGCCTGTCGAAATCCTCCTCCTCGACATGACCGAGCCGCACGGCCTCTTCCTTCAGCGTGGTGCCGTTCTTGTGCGCGGTCTTCGCGATCTCGCTCGCGTTGTCGTAGCCGATATGAGGCGCAAGCGCGGTCACCAGCATCAGGGACCGCTCCATATGCTCCGTGATGCGTTCCCGGTTGGCTTTGATGCCGACCACGCAGTTCTTGTTGAAGCTGTCGGCCACATCAGCCAGGAGCCGCACCGACTGGAGAAGCGCGTAGGTCAGGACCGGTTTGAACACGTTGAGTTCGAAATGCCCCTGGCTGCCCGCGAAGGCGACGGTGGTCTCGTTCCCGAACACGCGGGCGCAGACCATGGTGACCGCCTCGCACTGGGTCGGGTTGACCTTGCCCGGCATGATCGACGAGCCGGGTTCGTTCTCCGGCAACAGCAACTCGCCCAGACCTGAGCGCGGTCCCGATCCGAGCAAGCGAATGTCGTTGGCGATCTTGAACATGGCGGTTGCGACGGCCGTCAGGGCGCCATGGGTGAACACATAGGCGTCGTTGCCGGCCAGCGCCTCGAACTTGTTCTCGGCCGGAACAAAGGGAAGCTTCGTCAGTTCCGCCATCTTGCGGGCGAAGATGTCCGCGAAGTCCGGATGGCTGTTCAGTCCTGTGCCGACGGCCGTGCCGCCCTGGGCCAGCGCGTAGAGGCCGGGCAGGGTCATCTTGAGCCGCTTGATGCCGAGGTCGATCTGGGCCGCATAGCCGCCGAACTCCTGGCCGAGGGTAAGCGGCGTCGCATCTTGCATATGCGTTCGGCCGATCTTCAGAATGTCCTGAAAGGACTCGGCTTTTTCCTTGAGGGCGGCGTAGAGCCGGGACAGGGCCGGATCCAGCCGGTAGGCGATCTCCTCGGCCGCGGCCACGTGCATTGCCGTCGGGAACGTGTCGTTCGAGGATTGGCCCATATTGACGTGGTCGTTCGGATGAACCGGCTTCTTGGTGCCCAATTCTCCGCCGAGGATCTCGCTGGCCCTGTTCGCGATGACCTCGTTGAGGTTCATGTTGGTCTGGGTACCGGACCCGGTCTGCCAGACCACGAGCGGGAAATGCCCTTCCATCTTGCCGTCGATGATTTCGGTCGCCGCGGTCGCGATGGCATCGGCTAGCTTGGAATCGAGGCGCCCGAGCTCCTGATTCGTGAGCGCCGCGGCCTTCTTGACCAGGGCCATGGCGCGGATCATGGGCTCCGGCATCCGTTCGTCGCCGATCTGGAAATTTTGGCGCGAACGCTGGGTCTGCGCGCCCCAATAGCGGTCGCCGGGGACCTCTATCGGCCCAAAGGCGTCCGTCTCCGTACGCGGTGCGGACGAGGATTTCGGGGCGTCGGCTGCAGACATGAGCGAGATTTCCTTTTTGTAACTTGGAGATTGGTCGAGGAGCAGGTTTCTGGAATCCTTGGCCTGCCAACGACCGGACAATCTGAGCCTAACGCTATACCATTGCGGCGAGGGATGAGAGAACCTGGGATGTGGCGAAGATCGCCACAATGGCGGTGAGGGCGCGCGGGCCGGAAAGGCCAAGGCGCCTGACGAGGAGGATGTGTGACGGCGGCGTCCAGTAAGATCGTGCTGCCTCAGTCGAAGACAGTGCAAGCTTGCGAAACCTATGCCCGGTTCGCGGCCGTATTGGTCTGCGTCATCGGCGAGGTCGTGCTGGCGGCATGGATCGGCATCTTGCCAGAGCGCTTCCTGCCGAGCCTGGCCGGCATGCCCCCCATCGCGGCCATCGGCGTCATCCTCGCAGGCCTCGGCCTCTTATGCTTCACCTACAAGCGGATCCGCTTCCTCTCGCGAACCATCGGCCTCGTGCTGGCCTTGTTCGGGCTCTTGATGCTCGGCCAGGCGGCCTTCGGCGACATCGGGCTGAATACGTTTCTGATTCCGGAGGAGGCCATCCCGCAGGCTCAGTTGAGCCATGAGTTCTCCTTTGCTCAAGCCGCGCCGCCCGCGCCGCTGCCGGTCCCCGAAGGGACGTCGCCCGGGATCGTGGTGGCGCTCATCCTGTTCGGCGTGGCGTTGTTCTATGCCGAGCATCACCGGGTGGCGCCCTCGGTCCTCAGCCAAGTCTTGACGCTCGTCTTGCTCGCCCAGGTTCTGCTCGTGGTGACGGGTGCGGCCTATGGCGTCGACATGGACGGCGATCCGTTTCCGTTTATGCGGCTCACGGTCTATGGCGTGATCGCGTTCGTCTTGCTGGCGACAGGGCTGATCTTGGCGTCCCCGGAACGGGGCATTGCGTCCGCGATTCTGGAGCAGTCTCCCGCGGGCGAGATGCTGCGCCGGCTCCTGCCGGGGATTTTGACCGTCCCGCCCGTGCTGGGATGGTTCGCGCGGGAGGCCGAGGTCAACGCGCTCTACGACAGCGCCGCGACCCTCGTCATCTTTGCCGTGGCCAGCATTGTCGTGCTCGCTCTGTTCGCCTGGACGGCGCTTGGGGCCGTGCGCAGGGCCGATAGCGGCAGGCAGGTGGCGCTCATGGATTTGCGCGGCCAACGCGAATGGCTCTCGACGACATTGGGCTCGATCGGCGACGGCGTGATCGCGACGGACCCGAGCGGAAGCGTGCTGCTGCTCAACAGGGTCGCCGAGGAACTGACGGGCTGGCCGGCGGCGGAAGCGCGCGGGCGGCCGATCTGGGTCGTGTTCCGTGTCGTGGACGAGGAGACGCGCAAACCCGTCGACGACCCGGCTCTGAGAGCGCTCCGCGAGCGCGAGGTGTCCCGTATGGAGTCCGGCGCCATGCTTTTGACGCGCGACGATCGCGAACTCCCCGTGGAGCATTCGGGCGCCCCGATCATCGGGCAGGACGGCTCACTCGCCGGCGCCGTGCTCGTGTTCCGCGACGTCACCGAGCGGCGGCGCACGGCGCAGCGCCAAACCATGCTGGTCGGCGAACTGAACCACCGGGTGAAGAACGCGCTGGCGATCGTTCAGTCGCTCGTCCAGGCCAGCCTGCGCCAGGCCAAGGACCCGACGACGCAAACCATGGCCCGCACATTGGCCGAGCGCTTGCGCGCCTTGCACCGGGCGCACGATCTGCTGCTCGAATCTCAATGGTCCGGCGCGAGCCTGAAGGCGATGGTGGAACGTGAGCTCGAGCCCTACAAGCGCGAGGGCGGACCGAAGGTCGTGATCAAGGGGTCCGACGTGCTGCTGCCGCCGCAATGCACCTCGATCCTCGCCATGACGCTGCACGAGCTCGCCACCAACGCAGTGAAATACGGTGCGCTGTCGCAGAACGATGGTCAGCTGAACGTCGCCTGGAAGACGCAGCGGCGAAACCGGCTCGTCCTCGTCTGGGAAGAGAAGGGCGCTCCTCTCGTGCAGAAGCCCACGGCCCGGAAAGGGTTCGGATCGCAGCTCATCGATCAGGGCATACGCCACAATCTCGGCGGCGAGACCAAGACCGAGTTTCGCAAGTCCGGACTCTATGTGGAGCTCAGCGTACCCCTGACGCCGTCCAACGAGCCGCGCGCCGCTCCCGACAAGGTTCACGCGCCGGCTGCCTAGGAGCAGGGAGCCCCGGTCGGAGCCTTATTCCAGGACGCTGATTTCCTCGTTGGCGTGACGGAGACGCTCGGAGAATTCGCGCGTCAGATTGCCGAGAATAGTGATCATCACGTTGGGATGCTCTTCGGCCAACTCGTGCAACTCTTCGACGCCGAGCCCGTAGCAGATCACCTTCTCGTTCGCGATCACGTCGGCGGAGCGTGTACCGCCGTCGAGCAGCGCCATCTCGCCGAAGGTCAGGCCCGGCCCGATCGAGGCCACGCGCTTATGACGGCCCGGCTTGTCGTGGAGCTTGATCTCGACACTGACCGTGCCGCGCGCCAGCACGAAGAAGAGTTTGGCGGGATCGCCCTCGCGCATGATGACGTCGCCCTTGTCGAAGACGAGCGGCCGCACGATCCCTTCGACCAAACGGCATTCTTCGGGCGTGAGACCGTCGAACAGGTTGATCTGATTGAGCGAGAACTTGGTGCCGGTGCTGGAGCCTTTGCCGGTGAGAAGCTGATCCTCGCACCACTCCAGCGCGGCGTCCGCATCGCGGAACTGGCGCAAAGCGTGTCCTTCCGCCGTCTCGGCCAGCACGCGCGTCAGCCGGTCGAGTGATCCCTCGTTGTCGATGGACGCAAAGACGAGCTCCGTGTCGCTCTTCGCCATCGCGCGCACCGCCCGGCCGATCAGTTTGCACGCCGCGTTGTCGGCATGGTGTACGCGCTTGAAGTCGACGACGATGTATTTCGAGTCCTTGGCGAGCTCGGTCAGCTTGCGCAACAGTTGCTCCGTCGAGCCGAAGAAGAGGGCGCCTTGCGCCTCGAGCACGGCGATCTTGTGCCCTTCCTCCGCGAGGAGCGTACGCTCTTCCAGCGTGCGCAGCCGGTTCGAGCGAACCATGTCGGCGCGGTAATCCCGTCGGAGGACGCTGCGGACGTTGGTGTGGTTGTAGAAGGAGTGGAGCTGGAATTCCCGCGACATATCCTGGCACACGGCGATGCCGCGCACGCTGTTTCCCTGCGTGTCGATCGGGGGCGCGTAAACGCAGATCCCGATCTGTCCGGGGATCGCGGCGATGACGCAGCCCGATACGCCGCTCTTGGCCGGCATGCCGACTTCGTAGGCCCACTCACCGGCATAGTCGTACATGCCGCAAGAGTTCATCACCGTGAGCACGTCGCGCACATATTGGGTGTCGAATATCTTGTGATCGGTGACGGGGTTCGTGCCGTCATTGGCCAGCGTTGCCGCCATGACCGCGAGATCACATGCGGTGACGCTCAGCGCGCACTGGCGGAAGTAGAGTTCGAGGACTTCCTCCGGATCGTGCTCGATCATGGCGGTGTTGAGCATCATGTAGGCGATGGCGCGGTTGCGATGGCCCGTCGCCAGCTCCGACTTATAGACCGCTTCATCGATCTCGATCTTGCGGGCGGCGAGGCTCGAGAACAATTCGAGCATGTTGTTGGTACGCTGCTTTAGCGTGTCGCCTTGCATCATTTCGGCGACCGCGATCGCGCCCGCGTTCACCATCGGATTGAAGGGCCGGTTGGCGGCCTCGTCGAGCACAATGGAGTTGAATGCCTCGCCGGTCGGCTCCACGCCGACCTTCTCCAGGACGCGCGAACGCCCGTGGTGCTGCAGGGCGTAGCCGTACATGAAGGGCTTGGAGACGGATTGGATCGTGAACGGCACGCGGGCATCGCCCACCGTGTAGAGCTGACCGTCCACGGTGGCGATGGCGATACCGAACAGCTTTGGATCGACCTTGCCAAGCTCGGGGATATAGTCCGCCGGCGCACCACCCTCGATTTTCGAGACGCGTGCGTGGATCTCGTTCAGATAATCCTGAATGGGCGCAAGGGCCCCGCCGTCCGCGTTGGGCGCGCCACGGATTAGATCGAGTTTGTTCAAGTATGCGTCTCCCCAGCCGATGCGTGACACCGCACCCCGCGAGCATCAATCAGAAATCATGCCATGTCGACCGTCCTGCCAAACGGGCGGGTTGGCCAACTCGGACGTGCTCTGATGGCTAATGTGTGGGCATGCGGTCGCCGGGGCGCACAAGAAAGCGGCTGATTCGGGGGGGCGCTACTTCTTGCGGAAGTTGTCGAGCTGCACGACCTCGGCCGGAGGCCGGGACATGACCACTTCGACCGGTTCGGTTTCGCTCGCTTCCTCTGCCGGTGGCTCCGTACCCGGACGGTCGTCGGACTGGTCGCTCACCACATCGGGCAGAGCGGAGGCCATATGTTGGCGCGCCGAGTCGTTGGCGGCGCCCGGCTTTCCGAACTGGAGACCGAATTGCGCCGACGGATCGTAGAAAGCTTTCACCGCGCTGAAGGGAATCACCAGCCGCTCGGGCACATTCGCGAAGGACAGCTTCACCTCGAAGCGCTCGTCCCACACGAACAGGTCCCAGAACTGGTACTGGAGGACGATTGTCATCTCCTCCGGGTACTGTTCCTTCAGGCGTTTGGAAATGGAAACGCCCTCGGCGCAAGTGTCGAAGGCGATGTAGAGATGGTGCTCACCAGGGAGCCCATCGCGCTGGACTTGTGTCAGGACTTCGCGCACCACGCCGCGGAGCGCGTCCTGTGTCAGAAGATCGTATCGAATTCCATCGTCTGCCATGTAATGGCGCCGCTCCATTCTTTGGCGACGTAGGCAGTCCACCCCGTCAGAAGTGGAGGGCTTCTGTTGCCCGGTGCCCTCCGAAACCGCGCCTAACCTCTGCGAGGAGGCTAGGGCTTTAATTTAGGCTATCGCGCCGCATTACGCAGCGAGACGTGCCTCCGCATAGTTGTCATTGGCAACTATAAGGTTCGGCCCGATAACGGCGGATACCATGCCGAGCGAAAGTACGACCTTTACACCCTCGTCGATCCTATTTCGGCCCCGCCACGTTTCAGTCGTTACCGACTTAACGTCGCAAGTCCCATGCCACAGTTCTCTGGTCCGCACGTCACGTGCTCGAGAGACTGAAACCTGGTGGAGCCGCCGGGTACCGCCCCCGGGTCCGAATGGTTTATTACGTCAACCGTTTATCGCCATAGTCGGCCGAAGCCGACACCACATATATAAGCCCCAAAGAGGTTAATTGAAAGATCGGGAGGTAGATAACCCCCAATCTTCACCCCTTGAATAGGCTTGTTGCACAGTGAGTTGGCAGAGCCGGATCGGATGCGCTAGTCGCGTTCCATCTTGAGGACGCGGCCGGTCGTGGCATCGACGTGCATCTCGATATCGTCGCCGCGGGCATCTTCGCCCTCGACTTTCCAGATATTCCTTCTGCGCTTGTATTCGATGTCTTCGAGGTCGACGATACCCCGGTCGAAGGCCATCTGCCGGACCCGCTCGATGCCGATGCTCTGGGCATAGGCGGCGGTGGAGACGAAACCGAGGGTAGTGCAGGCCGCAAGGCCGAGGACAACTGTCAGACGACGCATTGAATGCTCCTTCTACAAGGTCTATCGACAAAGTAGCGAGCCCGGCCTGTGAGTCTCGGCATTCCGGACCTCGGTGAATATAGGGACACTCTGACGTTGCGCCAATATCTCGAGCTCCTCTCTCACGTCCGCCATGCGGGCCTCCGCAAGGAGGATCGGACCGGCACCGGCACCCTCAGCCTATTCGGGGCGCAAATGCGCTTCGACTTGAGCGAGGGGTTCCCGCTCATGACCACCAAGAAGCTGCATGTGAAATCGATCATCCATGAGCTGTTGTGGTTTCTGCAGGGCTCGACGAATATCCACTATCTCAAGGAACACGGCGTCAGGATTTGGGACGAGTGGGCCGACGAGAACGGCGATCTAGGGCCGGTCTACGGCAAGCAGTGGCGCTCATGGCCGACCCGCTCAGGGGGCGAGGTCGATCAGATCACGGCGCTGGTGGAAGGCATCAAGCAGAACCCCGATTCGCGGCGTCACATCGTCAGCGCGTGGAATGTGGGCGAGATTCCCAACATGGCGCTCCCGCCTTGCCACTGCCTGTTCCAGTTCTATGTCGGCGACGGACGGTTGTCCTGCCAGCTCTATCAGCGCTCCGCGGATATGTTCCTCGGCGTACCGTTCAACATCGCGTCCTATGCCCTTCTCACGCATATGGTCGCGCAGGTCACGGGGCTGGAGCCGGGCGACTTCGTGCACACGTTCGGCGACGTGCATCTATATCTGAACCATCTGGCCCAGGCCGACGAACAGCTGTCGCGGACCCCCCGGGCGCGACCGCGTCTCGAGATCAACCCGGAAGTGACCTCGCTGTTCGACTTCGTCTACGACGATTTTGATATAGTCGGCTACGACCCCTATCCGGCGATCCGCGCCGAGGTGGCTGTGTGACCGACGAGTCCGGAGGACGGTCGCCCGCCATCGCCCTGGTCGTCGCCATGGGCGAGAACCGCGCCATCGGCCTGGACGGCGGGCTGCCCTGGCACTTGCGGTCCGACATGAAATTCTTTCGCGCCGTGACCATGGGCAAGCCGGTGGTCATGGGTCGCTTCACCTTCGAATCGCTGCCGCGGGTTCTCGACGGCCGCCTCAATATCGTCATGACCCGGAACGGCTCCGTCACGGAGCCCGGCGTGGTCGTGGTGCGGGACCTGCCAGCGGCGCTGGAAGAGGCGCGACTCTGGGCCGCCAAGGAGGGCGCCGACGAAATCGCCGTCATCGGCGGGGAGGCGGTCTTCGCCGAAGTCCTGCCCCAAGCCGACCGGATCTATCTCACCGAGGTCCACGCTTCCCCGGAAGCCGATACCTGGTTCCCGGACCTCGACCCGGACGAGTGGCGCGAGGTCTCGCGGGAAGCCTTCGAGGCCGGCCCGAAGGACGACCACGATTTCAGCATCGTGATCCTGGAGCGGGTTTGACCGAATAGGGCCGCCTTCGATTGCGCGCCCTTTGGTCCTGGCCTATAACCTCCCGGATTCTTGTCGCGGTTCCGCCACTTGGTGCGCCTAATCTCCCCTGCAATAGGCGCGGCCCAATCACGGCGGCTTCGCGCGCAGCCCCCTCAGCAATCAGGACGAGAGACAATATGCCTTGGAGCAATCAGAGCGGCGGTGGCGGCAACAATGGGCCCTGGGGGCCCAGGCCGGGCGGTTCCGGCGGTGGCGGCCAGCAACCTGACCTGGAAGACATACTTCGCAAGAGCCAAGACAAGCTGCGCCAAGCCATGCCCGGCGGTGGCGGCTGGCTGCTTCCGGCCGTCCTGGCCGTGCTCGTCGCCGTTGTGATCGGCTTCTTCGGCTTCTTCGTTCGGGTGAACACGGACGAGGTCGGCATCGTGCTGCGCTTCGGTGAGTATGTGCGCCAGCTTCCGCCTGGCCTGCACGTCCGCCTGCCGTATCCAATCGAGGAGGTCATGCTCCCGAAGGTGACGCGCGCCAACCGGATCGAGATTGGCATTCGCTCCGCTCAAGGCGGCGGGCTTTCGGTGCGGGACGTGCCCGAGGAAAGCCTGATGCTCACGGGCGACGAGAACATCGTCGACATCGACTTCGTCGTGGTCTGGAAGATCAGTGACGCGCCCGACTATCTCTTCAACATCCAGAATCCCGAAGGCACCGTGAAGGACGTCTCCGAAAGCGCCATGCGTGAAATCGTCGGACAAAGCGATATCGAGCCCATCCTGACGTCGTCTCGCGCCCAGACCGAAGGCAAGGTGCAGCAGCTCATTCAGCGCACGCTCGACGGCTACAAGGCCGGTATCGAGATCACGCAGGTTCAGCTGCAGAAGGTCGATCCGCCGGCTCAGGTCATCGACGCGTTCCGCGACGTGCAGGCGGCTCGCGCTGACGAGGAGCGTCTGCAGAACGAGGCCCAAGCCTATGCCAACCGGGTCGTTCCGGAAGCCCGCGGTGAGGCCGAACGGATCCTTCAGAACGCTCAAGGCTATCGCGATCAGGTCATCGCCGAGGCAAAGGGTGAGGCGGAACGCTTCGAGAAGGTGCTGCTGGAATACGAGAAGGCGCCGGACGTGACGCGTCAGCGCATCTTCATCGACACGATGAAGGAAGTCTTCTCCAAGACCGACAAGATCATCATCGACAAGGATGGCGGCGGCGGCGTGGTGCCCTATCTGCCACTCACGGAATTGCAGAGGAAACCGCCGCAATCGCCGGCATCGTCCACGTCGGCTCCTTCGCTCCAGACCGGAGGGCAGCAGTAATGAAAAAGGCAACTCTTACGCTCATTCTGCTGCTGATCGGCATCCTGGCCATCGGCGCCTATCTGACGCTGTTCACCGTCTACCAGACGCAGCAGGCCCTGGTTCTCGAGTTCGGTAAGGCGAAGCGGGTCATCGATGACCCGGGCCTGAACTACAAGATCCCGTTCATCCAGAACGTGGTGTTCTTCGACAAGCGGCTGTTGGATTTGGATTCGGCGCCTCAGGAAGTCATCGCCGCCGATCAGAAGCGGCTTGTGGTTGACGCCTTCGCGCGCTGGCGGATCACCAATCCGCTGCTGTTCTACCAATCGGTGAACAACGAGTTCAACGCACGGACACGGCTCAGCGATTTTCTTGAAGCCGCGCTTCGCCGCGTCCTCGGTTCGGCAAGCTTCGAGGCCGTCGTGCGGGACGACCGCAACGAGCTGATGCGGAAGATCACCAACGAGATGAACGAGAACGCCCAGAAGTTTGGCATGACGGTCGTCGATGTCCGGATCAAGCGGGCGGATCTGCCCGAGGCCAACAGCCTTGCCATTTTCCGCCGGATGCAGACGGAACGTCAGCGCGAGGCCGCGGAGATCCGAGCCGAAGGTGAGGAGGCGTCCCGCCGCATTCGCGCAGACGCCGACCGCCAAGTGACGGTGGTAAAGGCCGAAGCGACTGGTGAATCCGAGCGGATTCGCGGTGCGGGCGATGCGGAGAAGAACCGCGTCTTCGCCGAAGCCTTCGGCAAGGACCCCGACTTCTTCGCCTTCTACCGCTCCATGCAGGCCTATGAAGGCGCCTTGCAGTCGGGCGATACCAGGATGCTGCTCAGCCCGGATTCGCAGTTCTTCCAATACTTCAACGACGCTTCGGGCGCCGGTCGCGGTGCTTCGTCCAGCATGCCGAAAGGGGACAAGAGCGCCGTAAGCCGGCCCTTGAGTTCGACGCCTTAGGCGGGTTGTACGGGCATGGAAGACCTGGGAGTGGCCATCGGTCTCGTCCTTGTGATCGAGGGCCTGGTCTGGGCCCTTGCGCCCCGGTTCGGGCGCCGGCTTCTGGAAGCGGCGTCCGATACACCCGAACAGTCCCTGCGGCTGGCGGGCACCCTCGCAGTGGCGGTGGGTGTCCTCCTCGTTTGGCTTATAAGAGGCTGATGGTGGGTCGCCCGGCCGGTGCCGCCGGTCTGCTCCTGCGCACCTCTTGGGGCGAAACCGTGCTTCCTCAGGGCCTACGACTCTCGCTAAAATGGGCGGAACGCTCCGAGGCCTCGGCGCGCTTGAGCTTGGTACGATGACAGGAGTGCGCAGAAGGATGTCCGGACGCAACGGCCAGAGCTGGGCTCGTCGTTTTCGGGGCGCATGCGCCGTGCTTATCTTCTGCGCTATTGCCGCAACTGCCGGTCTCGGGGTTGCCGCGCTCCTCGCGCCGGCGCCGGGTTTTGCGAAGGGCCCCGTGTCGGTCGCCGACATTGCCGAGGGACTCCAGGACGCCGTCGTCAATATCTCGACCACGCAGACCCTCAAGGAACGGAACGGGAGTCGGCCCGGCCGGAAGGGACCGAAGACCAGCCCCTTCGACGAGTTGTTCGACGACTTCTTCGACGAGGAGGGACCCGACGGTTCCCCGCGCAAGGTCAGTTCGCTCGGATCGGGGTTTGTGATCGATCCCTCGGGACTGATCGTCACCAACAATCACGTGATCGAAGGCGCCGACGAGATCATCGTGAATTTCACCGACGGGTCGAAGCTGAAGGTGATTAAAATCCTCGGCCACGATCCCGAGACCGATCTCGCTCTGCTGCAGGTCAAGCCGCGCAAGCCGCTCAAGGCGATCACTTTCGGAGATTCCTCCATCTTGCGCGTGGGCGACTGGGTGATGGCCATCGGCAACCCCTTCGGCCTCGGCGGGAGCCTGACCGTGGGCGTCGTCTCCGCCGTGAAGCGCGACATCAACGCGGGGCCTTACGACAACTTCATTCAGACCGACGCGGCGATCAATCGGGGTAACTCCGGCGGTCCCTTGTTCAACATGGATGGTCAGGTCGTGGGCGTGAATACCGCGATCATTTCGCCGACGGGGGGATCGATCGGCATTGGGTTCGCTGTTCCGTCCAACACGGCTGTCCGGGTTCTGAACCAGTTGAAAGAATTCGGCGAGACGCGGCGCGGCTGGCTCGGCGTGCACGTTCAAAACGTCACCGACGAGATGGCCTCCACCCTTGGCCTGGAGGAGCCGATGGGGGCTTTGGTGGCCTCCGTCGCTCCCGAGGGGCCGGCGGGCAGCGCCGGCATCAAGCCGCGCGACGTCATTCTCGACTTTGGCGGACAATCCATCCGGAACATGCGCGATCTGCCACGCGCGGTCGCGAACGGCACGGTGGGAGCGGACGTGCCCCTCAAGGTCCTTCGCGACGGCGAGCTCTTGGATCTCACCGTGACGCTCGGCCGGCTGCCTGCATCTGAGGATGACGAGGCGATCGAGCCAGAGGATTCCGACGGTGTGAAAGAACTCCTTGGACTTACGATCGAGCCGTTGACCGCCGATCTGCGGGCCAAGTTCGAAATCAGCGGGACCGTCGATGGGGTTGTGGTGACGGCCGTCGACCCGGACAGTCCGGCGGCGAAGAAGCGCATAGAGGTTGGCGACGTGATCGTCGAAGTGACCCAGGAGGCCGTCCATCGGCCTGAGGAGGTCGTTGCCAGGCTGCGTGCCGTGGAGAAATCGGGGCGCCGCAAGATCCTATTTCTTCTCGCCAACGCGGATGGCGATCTGCGCCTCGTCAACGTCCCGATCAGCTGACGTGGCTCGTCGCCGTCGGCGCGAACCCCAATAATGGCCCATCGTGTTTGAAGCCGTTCTCATCGCCGGACCTACTGCTAGCGGCAAGTCAGCGGCGGCCCTGGCGCTGGCCGATCGCCTCGGCGGTGCGGTCATCAATGCCGATTCCATGCAGGTCTACCGCGAGCTGCGGATATTGACCGCGCGTCCCAGCGTGGCGGAGATGGCGGGCGTTCCCCACCACCTGTACGGCACCGTGCCCGGACGCGAGGCCTATTCCGTCGGGCGATGGGTTGGCGAAGCGGCCACCGCGATCAAAGAGGCGCGCGCGGCCGGACACGTGCCGATCCTCGTCGGCGGCACCGGGCTCTACTTCATGACACTGCTGCGGGGGCTTTCGCCCGTCCCCGACATTCCCGACGAGGTCAGACAGCGCTGGCGCGACACTGCGGCCACCGCGCCCGCAAGCGAACTCCACGCCGCGCTGGAGGCTCGGGACCCGGTCATGGCCACGCGCCTCGAGGCCACGGATACGCAGCGTCTCGTGCGCGCCCTGGAGGTCGTCGAGGCTACGGGCGTGTCGCTTGCCGAGTGGCAGGAGACAGAAGGGGAGCCGGTGCTTCGTGACGAAGGGCTGCTGAAGCTTGTGGTCGCGCCGGAGCGGGACGTGATCTACGCCGCCATCGACGCCCGATTCGACACCATGCTGGAGCGTGGCGCGCTTGCTGAAGTGGAAGCACTGACAGAGCTCGGTCTCGATCCGGGGCTTCCTATCATGCGGGCCTGCGGCGTCCCTGAACTCGTTGGCCACTTGGCCGGCGCCATGAGCCTGGACGAGGCGGCCGAGAAAGCGAAGACGTCGAGCCGGCGCTATGCGAAGCGCCAGATGACGTGGGCGCGCCGCTTCATGGCCGATTGGACGTGGGTTCCGGACAGCGAAGCCGCCGTCGCATTAGAGCCGGAACCAGGTCCAAACGAACGCTAGACCGTCACCTGCGTGCCGATAGCCACGACGCGGTCGGTCGGCAATTGGAAATAGGCCGACGCATCGTCCGCGTTATGCGCAAGATAGACAAAGAGCCGGTCCTGCCATTGCGGCATGCCGGATCGCGGGTCCGGCCGTATCGTCCTTTGCGACAGGAAGAACGACGTCGACATGATGTCGAACTGCCAACCTTTCCGGCGGGCGATCGCGAGAGCTTTCGGAACGTTCGGCCGTTCCACAAAACCGAAATGCAACGTCATCCGCATGAACTTGTCGCTGATCGGTTCCAACTGAACCCGATCCTGTGGCGCAACACGCGGGATGTCCTCGTTCTTGATGGTGAGGATGACGTTGTGCTCGTGCAGCACCTTGTTGTGCTTAAGGTTATGCAGGAGCGCGGTCGGCGCGAACTCCGGATCGGCGCTCAGGAACATGGCGGTTCCGGGCACGAGATGCGGCGGTTTGGTCTCGAGGCTCTTGATCAGAGGCTCGAACGGCACCTCGATGCGGCGTGTCTTCTGTGCCAGGAGCCGCGTGCCGCGCCTCCAGGTGAGCATGACGAGAACCAGGATCATGCCGACGAGCACCGGCAGCCAAGCTCCCTCGACGATCTTCAGCATGCTGGCCATGACGAAGGCGGTGTCGACGAAGGTCAGCGGGGCCATCAGGGCGATCGCCCAGTAAAGCTTCCAGCGCCACAGTTTCCAGATGACGATGAAGCCGAGAATGCCTGCCACCCACTCCGTCGCCGCCACCGCCAGCACATAGGCGGAGGCAAGCTCGCTCGACGACCGGAACATGAACACCAGCAGCAGAACGCCGGTCAGTAGGACCCAGTTGACCCGCGGCATGTAGATCTGGCCGGCCTGCGACTCCGATGTGTGCCGCACTTCCATGCGCGGCAGAAGTCCGAGCTGCATGGCTTGCCGCGTTATCGAGTAGGCGCCCGTGATCACGGCTTGGCTCGCGATGGCAGTGGCCATCGTCGCCAACGCAACCATGGGATAGAGCGCCCAGTCGGGGAACAGTAGGAAGAAGGGGTTCGACAGTGCGTCTGGATGCGCAAGCACCAGCGCGCCTTGTCCGAAATAGTTCAGGAGCAGGGCGGGGAGAACCAGAATGAACCATGCCGTCTGAATTGGCTTACGTCCAAAATGGCCGAGATCGTTGTAAAGGGCCTCGGACCCCGTCACGACCAGGAACACCGCACCGAGCGTGATGAGGCCGATCATGCCGTGTGTGAAGAGAAACTTGAGGCCGTAATAGGGGTTCAGCGCCAGAAAGATGCGCGGGTATTCGGCGATCTCGACCGCCCCCGCGATCGCCAACACTAGGAACCAGACGGTCGTGATCGGAGCGAACAGCGCCGAGACGCGCGCCGTCCCGTGGCTCTGCACGGAAAACAGCGCGACGAGAATGATCACGGTGATCGGGAGCACATAAGGCTCGAACGCGTCCGTGGCGACGTTGAGACCTTCAACGGCCGACAGCACCGACAGGGCAGGGGTGATCAACGTGGAGCCATAGAACATGGCCGCGCCGACAATGCCCAGTCCCAGTACGAGCGGCGTGCGTTTGCCCAGTGCGGTGAACGCGAGCGCGGTCAGCGCCAAGGTGCCGCCTTCGCCGTTGTTGTCCGCGCGGAGGAGCAGCACAACGTATTTCAGCGTGACGACGACAATCAGCGACCAGAAGATCAGCGACAGGACGCCGAATACGGCGGCCTCCGTCACGGCGCCGTAAGAACCGCCCGCGGCGAGCACGGCTTCGCGCAGCGCGTAAAGGGGGCTCGTGCCGATGTCGCCATAGACGACGCCGATCGACCCGAACGTCAGCGCCCAGAACGCGCGGCTCGTTATAGGCGCGTTCGCCGGCTCATGGCCGTGGCCGTGTCCATTGCCGTTGGCAACGGCCGGTTCTGACGATGCGGTCTGCTGCATTCAGGATGTGATGAACTGGAAAAGCGTTTTCAGTTACGGGCCCACCAGAGCGTCTCTGCGCCGGCGTGGCTTTGTCCCTCTTATCGAGGTTGCCCCACTAATCGGTATGAGCCTTAGGCGTATCGTCAGCCATTGTCTAGAACGCTTGTGGGAAAAGATGAGGCCCTTTGTCCTCATATTTCCCAATCGTGTAATTAATTTACAAAAACAGACTTAGTTACGCAATATATGAAAAGATTGGTGCGAAAAAACTTACCATACATTCGCATTTGTCGTTGACCCTGTGACACCGAGGCCCTAGGGTGCGCGGCCTAATCCGGCACTTTTGCCATTTTGATCGAGATTAACCGGGCAGTGGTTGGTCCAGCCGCTGAGGCCCGGTTTTGTCAGTGGAAAGAGACATGTCTGCCAACGAAAACGGCGCAGCCACGATGACCGGCGCGCAGATCGTGCTTCAGGCGCTCGCCGACCAGGGGGTGGATCACATCTTCGGCTATCCGGGCGGCGCCGTTCTGCCGATCTATGACGAGCTATTTCAACAGGACCGGCTGCAGCACGTGCTGGTCCGTCACGAGCAGGGCGCAGTCCACGCGGCCGAAGGCTATGCGCGTTCGACCGGAAAGGTCGGCGTCGTGCTGGTGACGTCGGGTCCCGGCGCGACCAACGCGGTGACGGGGCTGACCGATGCACTCATGGATTCGATTCCGGTTGTCTGCATCACGGGCCAGGTGCCGACGCATCTGATCGGCAACGATGCCTTTCAGGAATGCGACACGGTCGGCATCACGCGTCCCTGCACGAAGCACAATTATCTGGTGAAGGACGTCAATCAGCTCGCTGAGGTGCTGCACGAAGCGTTCTACGTCGCACGCTCGGGCCGGCCGGGTCCCGTCGTCGTGGATATCCCCAAGGACATCCAGTTCATGACGGGAACCTACAAGGGCGTCTCGAACTCTCAGCACAAGAGCTATGTCCCCCGCAGAAGGGCGATCAGAACGCGATCGACGCGGCGGTTGAGTTGATGATCAATGCCAAGAAGCCGGTCTTCTATACGGGTGGCGGTGTCATCAACGCGGGACCGGCGGCGAGCAAAAGCCTGCGCGAACTCGTGCGCATGACCGGCTACCCGATCACCTCGACGCTGATGGGGCTTGGCAGCTATCCGGCTTCGGACAAGCAGTGGCTCGGCATGCTCGGTATGCACGGCACCTACGAAGCCAACAACGCCATGCATGACTGCGATGTCATGATCTGCATCGGCGCGCGCTTCGACGACCGCATCACCGGCCGGCTCGACGCGTTCTCGCCGGGCTCGAAGAAGATCCACGTGGATGTCGATCCGTCCTCGATCAACAAGAATGTCCATGTGGACCTTCCGATCGTCGGCGACTGCGCCTTCGTGATCGATCAGATGATCGAGACTTGGAAGGCTAAGAAGCCGTCCCTCGACAAGGAGGCGCACGCGCGCTGGTGGGATCAGATCGAGACCTGGCGCAAGCGCAAATGCTTGCACTACCGGAACAAGAGCGACGTGATCATGCCGCAATACGCCATAGAGAGGCTGTTTGCGCTGACACGCGATCACGACACCTACATCACCACGGAAGTGGGCCAGCATCAGATGTGGGCCGCTCAGTATTTCCATTTCGACGAGCCCAACCGCTGGATGACATCCGGCGGTCTCGGCACGATGGGCTATGGCATTCCGGCCGCGGTCGGCGTGCAGATGGCGCACAAAGACTCGCTCGTCATCGACATCGCGGGCGAGGCGTCGGTGCAGATGACCATGCAGGAGATCTCAACGGCGGTTCAGTACGATCTGCCGATCAAGATCTTCATCCTGAACAACGAGTACATGGGCATGGTCCGTCAGTGGCAGGAACTGCTTCACGGCGGCCGCTATTCGCACTCCTATAGCGAGGCGCTGCCCGACTTCGTGAGACTGGCAGAGGCCTACCACGCTGTCGGCATCCGCGCTGAGAAGCCGGACGAGCTCGACGACGCGATCCTCGAAATGATCAAGACGCCGCGTCCGGTCATCTTCGACTGCGTGGTCGACAAGCACGCCAATTGCTTCCCGATGATTCCGAGCGGCGAGGCGCACAACAATATGCTGATGGGCGACGACCTGACGGAAGAGGATATCGAGAAGGCCATCTCCGAAGAAGGCAAGGTGATGGTCTGATGGGGCAGCCTGGTTCCGCTTACTCCCTCGAGAAGCCCGTAGAGACTCTCGAGACGCACACGATGAGCGTGCTCGTGGACAACGAGCCCGGCGTGCTCGCGCGCGTCATCGGCCTGTTCTCGGGCCGCGGTTACAACATCGAGTCGCTGACCGTGTCCGAGACCGAGCACGAGGCGCATCTGTCCCGTATCACCATCGTGACGACGGGAACGCCCATGGTCATCGAGCAGATCAAGAACCAGCTCGACAGGCTGGTGCCGATCCACTCGGTCACGGACCTCACCGTCTGCGGCGAGACCATCGAACGGGAACTAGCGCTGGTGAAGGTGGCGGGCGTCGGCGAGAAGCGCGTGGAAGCGCTGCGCCTTGCCGAAACCTTCCGCGCGAAGGCCGTCGACGCCTCGCTCGAGCATTTCGTGTTCGAGATTACGGGGCGCCAATCCAAGATCGAACAGTTCGTCGCCTTGATGCAGCCCCTCGGCCTGGTCGAGGTCTGCCGCACCGGCGTCGCGGCCATCGCCCGCGGGGCTGAGCGGATGTAGCTCTCACGAGGTCATCCGACACTTGTCTTTTTGCGGGTCCGGCGGCACAACCCGGACCCAATCGTCACAGCCAAGTTTTGAAGACATTGAAATTGTAGAACGTAGGGGAAGAGGTATGCGTGTCTATTACGATCGGGATGCCGATCTCAATCTGATCAAGGGCAAGAAGGTCGCCATCATCGGCTATGGCAGCCAGGGCCACGCCCATGCTCTGAACATGAAGGATTCCGGCGTCGCCGAAGTGGCCATCGGCCTGCGCCCCGGCTCCAGCTCCGCCGCCAAGGCCGAGGGCGAAGGGCTCAAGGTCATGAGCGTCTCCGAGGCCGCCGCCTGGGCCGACGTGGTCATGATGCTGACCCCGGACGAGCTCCAGGCTGATATCTGGGAAAAAGAGCTCAAGCCCAACATGAAGCAGGGCTCCGCGCTCTTCTTTGCCCATGGCCTCAACATCCACTTCAACCTGATCGAGCCCCGCGCGGACATGGATGTCGGCATGGTGGCGCCCAAGGGCCCCGGCCACACGGTGCGCGCCGAATACAAGCGCGGCGCCGGCGTGCCGTGCCTCGTGGCCATCGCCCAGGACGCCACGGGCAACGCCCACGATCTGTCGCTGTCTTATGCCGCCGCCATCGGCGGCGGCCGCGCCGGTATCATCGAGACCACGTTCCGCGAGGAGTGCGAAACCGATCTGTTCGGTGAGCAGGCCGTGCTCTGCGGCGGCCTCGTCGAGCTGATGCGCAGCGGCTTCGAGACCCTGGTCGAGGCGGGCTACGCCCCCGAGATGGCCTATTTCGAAACGGTCCATGAGGTGAAGCTCATCGTCGACCTCATCTACGAGGGCGGCATCGCCAACATGAACTACTCCGTGTCGAACACGGCCGAGTACGGCGAGTACGTCTCCGGGCCGCGCGTCGTGACCGGCGACAGCAAGGCCGCCATGAAGGACGTGCTGACCGACATTCAGAATGGCACCTTCGTGAAGAACTGGATGCTCGAGAACAAGATCAACCAGCCGAGCTTCAAGGCCATGCGCGCCAAGTGCGACGGCCACGAGATGGAAGTGGTCGGTGAGAAGCTGCGCGCCATGATGCCGTGGATCGCCGAGAGCAAGATGGTCGACAAGTCGAAGAACTAATCGCTTGGCGATTTTCTCTTAGAGACATCGAATGGCCGGGCTCGTCCCGGCCATTTTTTGTTTGGGCAGGCGCGTTCCGCGGCGTCTTGCTCTAAGGTTCCCCATCGTCATACGGACGCAGAAGTTTAAGGACACCATCCCGAGGTTTTGAGGGCCTTCGGGGCAGGGGGGATCGCCATGTACACCGCTCGTATCGCCAAGATCGTCATGGTCGCGTGTCTCGCGGCTTTCTGCCTGCTGGTCGTGTTCGGCAATCTCACCGACTACCAGTCCAATTTTCTGTTCGTGCAGCATGTGATGAGCATGGACACGACCTATCCGGGCAACAAGCTGATGTACCGGGCGGTCACGGAGCCGGCGTACTGGCAGGCGGCCTATAGACTTATAATCTTCGGCGAAGCAACGGCGGGCGTGCTCTTCCTCGCCGGCGCCATTCGTCTATTGATGGTCCGGCGCGCCCCGGGGGCCGTCTTCGACCGCGCCAAAGCCCTGACGGTCATGGGTGCGCTGGTCGCCTTTCTGGTGTGGTTCTTCGGATTCATGGTGGTTGCCGGGGAGTGGTTCGCCATGTGGCAGTCGGCGACGTGGAACGGCCAGGAGTCGGCCTTCCGCTTCTACATGACGGCGCTCGCGGTCTTGATCTTCGTCATGCTGCCCGACCGTGACCTCAAGGAGCCCGCCATAGTCGCGGCGGCTCCCATACCCGCCAGCGCGCCGGCCAAAACGGCGCCAGCCAAGAAAACAGCGGCGCCAGCCAAGAAGAAGGCCCCGGCGAAGAAGCGTGCGCCGGCCAAGAAGCGGACGCAGGCGAAAACGAGCGCCGCCAAGACGAGTGCAGCCAAGAGCCGGCTGGCCGCGGCCAACGACAAGATGGGGGAGGAGAGCTGACCGATGGACAGCACGGAGTTGGAGGCGTTCCTGAAAAAGTTCTACGCCGCGCGCATCGAAGGAGACGTGGAAGCCATCGGCGCGATGTTCGCAGACGATGCCCGGTTCCGGATTGTCGGCTCACCCGAGTTCAGTATGTTGGCCACATCGGTCCAGGGACGCGAGGGCATCATGAGCCTGTTCAGAACCCTCTCGGACAGCTTCGCACTGGACGAATTCTCGATCGAAGACTTGCTGATGGATGGGAACAGGGCGGCGATCCGCTGGAGCGCCCGTGTCCAAAATATCACATCCGGCGAGACCTTCACCACGGAGCTGGCCGATTTCATTGAAATCGGCTGTGGAAAAATTATATCGCTCAATGAGTTCCTCGACACCGCACTCGCCGGCTAGAGGCCTCCGCCGGCCGAACCTTTCCATTGAGTTCTGCCACTTCGGGGCCGAAATTGGGTGGTCGAATGGCGGAATGATGCGCATAATCCCGCAAATCAGCTGGATTTTGAGAGATTCGGTTCAAGTTTGCGGGGAAGAGGAGCCGAGACGCGGGGACGGTGGACCAGAGGTCCAGAGGGAGCCAGGAATGACAACATTCAGCTTGAGATCAGCTGCCATCGGCATTGCGGCTGTGGTCTCATTCGCTGCCCCGGGGTTTGCCGCCGAGCCTGACGGCCCGGCCGAACTCGTCACGCGTTCTGAAGCAATCCGGATTTCGGTGCAGGATCAGGTGGGCGCCGTGCCCATGAAGGACACGGCCGAGCAGATCGCTCTCGCCGAATACTACTCCGTCCCCGACCGCAAGCTTCTTTGGGTCGGCGAAAACGGCCTGAGCGCCCGCGGCAAGGCTGTGGTTCAGGAGATCGCGAAGGCCGACGATTACGGGCTGCGCGCTTCGGACTACAAACTGCCGAACCTGGCCGGCTTCGACGCGAGCGGGCCCGATGCCGTGACGAAGCTCGCGGATGCCGAGCTGAAGATCAGTGCGGCGGTCATCGAGTATGCGCGTGACGCGCGGGGCGGCCGGATCAATCCGCAGAGCCTCAGCAAGAATCTCGATCCCAGTCTTTATCTGCCGGACCCGGCTGAGGTCATCGGCTTCATCGCCATCCGCTCCGACCCCGCCGCTTACTTGCGGAGCTTCCAGCCGACCCATCCCCAGTTCGAGGCTCTGCGCAAGCAGCTGATCGCTGAACGCAAGGGCGACACGGCTCCGGCGCCCGTCGCCGACAAGCCCGAAGACGTGGAAATTCCCGCAGGGCCGACGCTGAAGCTCGGCGTCAAGCACGGCCAGGTGGCGTTGCTGCGCAAGCGGCTCGAGACTCCGGCCAAAGAGGGCGCCGACGAGTACGTCTTCGACGAGGATCTTCGCGACGCGGTCATCGCGTTCCAGCGCACCCAGGGCGGCAAGCCAGACGGCATGGTCGGCTCGGGCACGCGGCGCATGTTGAACGGCGGCGAGACCTCATCGACAACGGTGGTGTCGGGCCAGCAGAAGATCGATCTGCTGCTTGTGAACATGGAGCGTTACCGCTGGTTGCCGCACGACCTCGGCGCATTCTACGTCGACGTGAACATCCCAGAATTCAAGGTGCGGGTCTTCAAGGAAGACGAGCCCATTCACGAGACGCGCGTGATCGTGGGCAAGACGCACACGCAGACACCCATCTTCACCGATGAGATGGAAGAGATCGTGTTCCGCCCGAATTGGTATGTGCCGAACTCGATCAAGCAGAACGAGATCGCACCCTATCTGCGCAGGGGCGGCGGCTTCTTCTCCAGCGGGTGGGATACGTCCGTGCTGCGGCGTCAGGGCTTGCGGATCCGTGGGGCCAACGGCCGCGACATCGATCCCGACCGGATCGACTGGAGCCGCAACGACATTCGCCGCTACGAGCTTTATCAGCCGCCGGGCCCGCGCAACGTGCTGGGACTGGTGAAGTTCCGCTTCCCGAACACGCACGACGTCTATCTGCACGACACCACGCAGAAGAATCTGTTCTCCAATCCGGTGCGCGCCTACAGCCATGGCTGCGTGCGGGTCCAGAACCCGGACAAGCTCGCGACGGTTCTGCTCGGACACGATCAGGACTGGTCGGCGGCACGGGTCTCGTCGGCGATGCATAACGGCGCGGACGCCAACAAGGTCTTCATCAAGAACCGTATCCCGGTGTACCTGACCTACTTCACGGCGGTCGCGGACGAGAACGGTGAGTTGAAGCAGTACAAGGACCTGTATGGCCACGACCGGCGGATGATCGCCGCGCTCAACGGCCGGCCGATCCCGGCCGGGCTGCCGGACAACGTCACGGCGTCGAGCGGCGGCGGTGAGCGGCGTGTCTCCAGGCGGTCGCGGCGCGGGGACAACCCGTTCGCGGGCATCTTCGACTTCTAGAGATAGACCGCACGCTCACTTCGAGAGCGGCATGAACAGCGCAATTGCCGCGCAGGTGGCAAGGCCGACGATGATGTTCATCGGCACGCCGATGCGCAGGAAGTCGCTGAAGCGGTAGTTCCCCGAAGCATAGACCATCGTGTTGGTTTGATACCCGATGGGTGTGGCGAAGCTGGCGCTGGCGCCCATCATGATGGCGACGAGCAACGGCCGGGAGTCGAGGCCAAGGCTCTCAGCCAGGCCGATGGCGATGGGCGTCAGCACCACGGCCACGGCATTGTTGGTGATGAGCTCGGTCAAGACGGCAGCCAGGAAGTAGACCACGACGAGCAGCACATAGCCCGAGTTCCGGCCGAGCATCGGCTCGATCGCAGCCACAATGGCCTCCACCGCGCCTGTCTTCTCCAGGCCAATGCCGATCGCGAGCATGGCGAAGATCAAGACCAGGATCCCGCCGTTGATCGACTCCCAGGCTTCCTCCGCATCGATGCATCGCAAGAGCAGGATGGCGGCCACGCCCAGCACCGCCAAGCCGCCGATGGGCATGACGTTCAAGGCGGCCAGCGCGACGACGCTGGCGAGCGCGATGATCGCCACCGGGGCTTTCTTGCGCCGGTAGCTCCGTGACCGGGGCTGGGACATGTTGATGAGATCCGCCTCGTCGGCCGCCGCGGCCAAGCCCTCCGGCGTGCCTTCAAGCAGAATTCTATCTGCCGCGCGCAGCTGAACCTGCTCGAGGGCGATGCCGGGCAGGTAGCGATGGCGGCTGATGCCGAGAAGGCGGACACCAAACCGGCCGAGCCGCATGGCGCTGACCGTGTGGTGCGCGCCGCGGCCGGGTGCCAGCACCGCTTCGACGATGATGTGATCCCGGTCGCTCTCGCCGCCGCCAACACCGAGGATGTCGAACCCGCGCTCGCCGTGCAGGGTGAGCACCTCGGGCATGGTGGCCTGGATGACAATGCGGTCGCCCGCCTCGAGCACGTGCTCGGCGAGCTTATGGCGGCTCGACGTGCCGTTGCGCTGCACGGCCAACAGCCGGATGCCCTCCCGGTTCAGCTCCTTGATCTCGCCCAGAGCCTTTCCGGAGAAGCGGGAGCCCTCGCATACCGTCAACTCCGTCAGAAAATTGACCTTGCCGTCTTCGTCCATCAGGTCCGCCGCGCTCATGCGGGCCGGCAACAGCACGCGCGCGAGCAGCAGCATGGTCGCCATGCCGACGGTGGCCGCGACAAGGCCGACCGGCGTGATTTCAAAGATGGAGAACGCTGGCAGTCCTTGCTGGCGTGCGACGCCGTCCACCAGAAGGTTGGTCGACGTTCCGATCAGCGTGCAGGTGCCGCCGAGGATTGCGGCATAGGAGAGGGGGATCAGCAACTGAGTCGGCGCCATGTTCACGGTGCGCGCCAACCGTACGGCGATGGGGATAAGGACCATGACCACCGGCGTGTTGTTCATGAAGGCGGAGGCGACCATTGTCCCCAGGAGAAACAGAAGCAGCACCGTCTTGGGGCGCTCCTCCGCGTGCGACGTGACCCATGAGGCGGCGGCTTCCAGGGTGCCCGTCCTGACCAGCGCGCCGGAGAGAATGAACATGGCCGCGATCGTGATCGGGGCGCTGTTCGAGAACACGCCCATCACGTCCTTCGTGTCGATCAGGCCGAGCACGAGAAAAGCGGCCGCGCCCGCCGTCGCGACGACGGACGGCGGATACCGCTCGAGCAGGAAAGCGCCGAACGTTGCCGCCAGGATCACGAGCGCGATACCTGTCTGATACTGATCGATAAACTGAGCCAAAGCGGTGCTTGTCCCCTGTTGCCGCGATTGCGCGGACTGTGATCAAAGTTCTATTGCCTGTCCATGGGATCGCCCGGCAGCTCTATTTCATCGCGCGGGGTCCACAAGCGAAATCCAACCTGGAAGAGCCGCTTGGCAGGCTTGGCTTTTTCGGGCCCCGGTCGGCGATGAGGGTAAATTTGCCAAACTTGCGTCCACCGGACTTTCCCGATTGCCCCAGCGGGGTCAATGCGGCGTCTTGCGCTTGCTCTTCGGGGCCGTACACCCTATTTTCCGGTCATCGCAGGCTTCGGAAGGGCCTTCGCGGAGAAGGGCAATGATGCAGCGCTTTGAATTGCAGATGAAAGACGGGCTGGGCAGCATGCTGCCGCGGCAGTCGGCTCTGCGCGCGCGCACCCTTCCGCTCCTCCTTATGTGCCCCTGAGCACCGGCGGTCTCGGCATGCCGAGGCGGGCGTTCAGGGGATGGCGAAACGAACCTCCACGAAGTCAGAGGCTTGAGAAGTCAGCGGCTTGACCGGTCGTGATAGACTGAAGGCCATTCGTTTTAAGGACGAGCACCATGAATACCGAGACGAACGCGCGCGACGAGAAGGATCGCGTCATCATATTCGACACCACGCTGCGCGACGGGGAACAGTGCCCCGGCGCCACGATGACCTTCGAGGAAAAGCTGGAGGTCGCCGAACTTCTCGACGAGATGGGCGTGGACGTGATCGAGGCGGGATTCCCGATCGCCTCCCAAGGCGACTTTGAAAGCGTCCAGGAGATCGCCCGGCGGTCGAAGAACGCCGTCATCTGCGGCCTGGCGCGGGCCCAGCCCGGCGACATCGATCGGTGCGCCGAGGCCATCCGGCCTGCGGAGCGCGGCCGCATCCATACCTTCATCGGCACCTCGCCACTCCATCGCAAATATCAGATGGATATCGACGAGGCCGAATGTCTGGCCCGCGTGACGGCCTCCGTCAGCCGGGCCCGCGGCCTCACCGACGACGTCGAGTGGTCCGCGATGGACGCGACCCGCACGGAGATCGATTTCCTGTGCCGCTGCGTGGAAGCCGCGATCAAGGCCGGCGCGACAACCGTGAACATTCCGGACACGGTCGGCTATGCCTATCACGACGAGTTCGGTGATCTGATCCATGTTCTGCAGGAGAGGGTGCCGGGCGCGGACGAGATCATCTTCTCTACCCATTGCCACAACGATCTGGGCTTGGCCGTGGCCAACTCGCTGGCGGGCGTGACCGCCGGCGCGCGTCAGGTCGAATGTGCCGTCAACGGGCTCGGCGAACGCGCGGGCAATGCGGCGCTGGAAGAGATCGTCATGGCGATCCACACGCGCGCGGATGCGTTGTCCGTGTGGACCGGCGTCGACACGACGCTCCTGACCCGGGCGTCGAAGCTGGTGTCGCGCGTGACGGCCTTCCCGGTTCAGTACAACAAGGCCATCGTCGGCCGGAACGCCTTCGCCCATGAAAGCGGCATCCACCAGGATGGCGTGCTGAAACATGCGGGCACGTTCGAGATTATGACGCCGGAGAGCGTGGGCGTGAAAGAGTCGTCGCTGGTGATGGGCAAGCACTCCGGGCGCCATGCCTTCCGCGAGAAGCTGAAGGAACTCGGCTACGAGTTGGGCGACAACGCCTTCGAGGATGCCTTTGTGCGCTTCAAGGGCCTGGCCGACGTAAAGAAGCATGTCTACGACGAGGACATCGAAGCCCTGGTGGACCAGGAGATCGCCTCGGCGCAGGACCGGATCCGGGTGACGTCGCTGACGGTGATCGCCGGAACGGGGGGGCCGCAGAAAGCGACCATCACCCTCGTTATCGACGACAAGCAGCACATGTACGAGGCTGTCGGCGACGGGCCGGTCGATGCGACCTTCCAGGCCATTCGCGCGCTCGTGCCGCACGACGCCCGCTTGGCTCTGTATCAGGTGAGCGCGGTGACCGAAGGTACCGACGCCCAGGCCGAAGTCATGGTGCGTCTGGAGTCCGACGGCAAGATCGCCACCGGCCGCGGCTCCGACACGGACACGATGGTTGCCTCCGCGCGGGCCTATGTCAGCGCACTGAATAAGCTGCTGGCGCGCGGGGCGCGCAGGAAGCCGGAGACTATGCTCGCGTCCTAGCGTCCGGACGGGCTCCAGGAACGAATTTGGCAGAATGATTGTCGGCCCGGCGCCATGCGCCGGGCCGATGTCATTTCCACCGCCGGGATGCCCAGCAAGTGGGCAGTCCCGGATCGCCTGTTGCAAAGGAAGCGCGCAGGTCGGCCAATTCACCACCGATCCGCGCAAGTCGAAAAAAGTTTTCGCGAAACAGTCTGTTCACGCATTGCCCATGCAGGAGATTTGACGCAACATACCGACCGTTGCGGCGGGGTGCGACCCCATTGATTGGGGGCGTTTTCTGCCGTCGTGGGTGTCTTCATCCGTGATCGGCGGCCTGACCGGCGGACCGATCCGGATATCAGTAACGCGTGAAGCTCGTCGGCAGGCGGGCAGGTGGGGCGGTAAATGTTCTCGTGGTTGGGCTCTTCCGCGGACATGGCCATTGATCTTGGCACGGCGAATACGGTCGTCTACGTGCCCGGACGTGGAATTGTTCTAGACGAGCCGTCCGTGGTCGCAATCGAGCAGCGCGGCGACGATCAAAGAGTCATCGCGGCGGGCCACGAGGCCAAGACGATGCTCGGAAAGACCCCCACCAAAATCGTCACCGTCCAGCCGCTCCGCGATGGCGTCATCGCCGACTTCAACGCTGCTGAGGAGATGATCAAGTTCTTCATTCGCCGCGTGAATAGGCGGCGCCTGTTCGGCAGCCCGCGGGTCATGATTTGCGTTCCGGCCAGTGCGACCTCGGTCGAGCGGCGCGCGGTCCATGAGGCGGGGCTCTCGGCAGGCGCGCGGCGCGTTTATCTGATTTCCGAGCCCGTGGCCGGCGCGATCGGGGCAGGGCTGCCGATCAACGAACCCCGGGGCTCGATGGTTGTCGATATCGGCGGCGGCACCACGGATATCGCCGTCATGTCCATGGGCAGCGTGATCTATTCGAAATCGATCCGCACGGCCGGCAACGCCATGGACGAGGCGATCGTCAATTATGCACGCTTCAAGCATCACCTCATGATCGGGGCGCCGAACGCCGAGGTCGTGAAGAAGGAGTCCGGGTCGGCTGTCGCAAAGGCCAACGGCACCCACGTCACGATCAAGCTCAAGGGGCGCGATCTGCAACGCGGTTTCCCGGCCGAGATCACGCTCGGGCCACACGAGATCGCAGATGCGCTGACGCTGCCGATCCAGCAGATCGTCGGCGGTATCCGTCAGGCCCTGGCGGACGTGCCGCCCGAACTGACGGCCGATATCGCCGAGTCGGGCATCTATCTGACGGGCGGTGGCGCATTGCTCGAGAAGCTCGACGTCCGGCTTCAGCAGGAAACAGGTGTGAAATTCCAGATCGCGGAGGACCCGTTGCGGAGCGTGGTTCGGGGAACCGGCATGGCGCTCGAGCGGCTGGATGAAATGGCGGATCTGCTGATCAAGCCCTAGGTATGTGTTATAATAGCTTCGTCTAGGCGCGAGGCCCTTTAAGTGAGGACCACGGACGCCCTGGTGGCGTTCCAAGAGACTGAACGCAATGCCCAAGCGCAGCCCATCTCTGTTCCAACGACACCGGCCTTCTTGGTCGGCGCCGGTGGAGTTTCTGAGCTTCGGCCTCTACTTCCTATGCGCTGTTTTGTTGGTTCTCAGCCGGATCGGTCATGGGATCCTCGAGGACGCCCGCGACGAACTGGTCGATCTGTCGGCGCCGTTCCTGGAACTGGCCTCGGTGCCGGCCATCGAGGCGCGGCGGGCGGTGGATCGCGTTCGCCTCTATGTGCGCGTCCATCAGGACGCGGTCGGAGAAGTCGACCGGCTGACCAAGCAGAACGAGGAGCTGAAGCAGTGGCGCTGGCGCACCCAGCTCCTGGAGCGCAAGGTAGCTCACCTGCGCAAACTTCTGCACGCCGCCGAAGAGCCCGCGCTCGTCTACGCGACCGGGCAGGTAATCGCCGACGCGCGCGGTCCGTTCGTGAGAAGCGCGCTGGTGAATCTCGGGCGCAACGACGGTTTGCGGATCGGTTACGCGGTGATCAACGGTGACGGGCTCGTAGGACGCACCGTGGAGGCCGGTGACAGTGTCGCCCGGGTGCTTCTGCTCAACGATCTCAACAGCCGTATCCCGGTCCTGGTGGGGCCGCGCGGTGCGCGCGGCGTGGCTCTGGGAGACAACAGCCCCGAACTCCAGCTTGGATTCTTGGAAGAGGGCGCGGAGATCTATGCGGGCGATGAGGTCTACACCTCCGGCAGCGATGGCGTTCTACCGCGCGGTCTGCGGGTCGGCATGGTCGTCGGGGAGCCCGGAGCCTACAGAATCCGGCCCTTCGCCGATCTCAATTCGCTTGATGCCGTCAGCGTACTGTTCTTCGATGCGCCCGCCCTCAAACGGACGGACCCGGAAATTGTCGCCGGCAACCGCGGGCCTCTGTCGGCTTCACCTGACGCCGAGCCGGAGGAAGACCGGACAGCCGCGGCTCCGGCCGTACCACTCGCGCCGGTTGCGGCCATATCCCCCGCCACGATATCGCCGCCGATCACCGAGCAGGCGCAAGCTGAGCGATGACGCGGTTCCTCCCGGTATTCTCTGTCTTCATCGCGGTGATCGCCACCGCCGTACCTTGGGGATTGCCGGCCGACGCAACATTTATTCTGCCTCTGCTGGTCGTGATGATGGTGTTCTGCTGGCGTGCGATCCCCGGTACCGAACTTCATCCCGCGGCGGCGGCCGTTCTTGGATTGCTCGCTGACCTTCTCAGCGGCGGCCCCTTGGGTTTCTGGGCCCTGATGTGCCTGGTCGCCGCGACGGTCGGGCTCAAGCCTGGCTCGTTCCGGGAGCGCCGTGATCTTTGGAAGCAGTGGCTCGTCTGGACCGCGCTTATCTCCGTACTCGGACTGTTCGGCTGGCTGCTGGCCAGCCTGTTCTACCTGCGCTGGATCGATTGGTGGCCGATCGTATTCGGCGTCGCAACGTCGATTGCCGTGTTCCCGGTCGTGCTGTACGGGCTGCTCTGGGTCCAGTCCGGACAAATCGGTCATTCGCGCCGGACGCTCTTCCGGAGGGCCGCATGAGGAGGTCGAAGGCGCTTCACTACGGGGCGAAGAAAAAGCCCGATTACGTCCGCAAGCAAAGCTACCGCTTCTCGCGGCGGGCGCTGCTGGTCGGCGGCGCGCAGGCCGGCCTGTTCGGGCTGCTGGGCTGGCGGCTGCACCAGCTTCAGATCGAAGAGGCCTCCGACTATCGGCTCCTCTCCGACGAGAACCGCCTGATGATTCAGCTCGCGGCGCCCTCGCGCGGATCCATCCGCGACCGCACGGGCGCGATCCTCGCCGAAGACAAAGAGAATTTGCGTCTGCTCGTGGTGCCGGCGTTTTCCAAGAACCTCCCGGAGACGCTCGATAGGCTCTCTCGGATCGTGGACATCCCCCGGGGCGCCCGCGATCGCGTCATGCGCGCGGCGGCCCGCCAGAGCGGCTACTACCCCGTGCTCGTCGCGGAAGGGCTGACGTGGCGCCAGTTCGCGTTGCTCAACGTCCTGGCGCCGCAAATTCCCGGGATGCAGACGGATCGCTCGGCCTATCGCAAATACCATCATGCGCGTCCCATGGCCCATCTGGTGGGCTATGTGGGCATGGCCGGCAAAGAGGAGGTGGACCTCGATCCGGTTATGCGGCTTCCCGGCTTCCGCGCAGGACGGGCGGGTGTCGAGAAAACCTTCGACGAGCAATTGCGCGGCACGCCCGGCACGCAGAAATTCGAAGTGGACTCGCGCGGCCGCGTCGTCCGCGAACTGGGCTCGACCCCGAGCACGCCGGGCAAGGACCTCGTCCTCAGCATTGACCATCATCTCCAGGCGGTGGCGCAGGAGCGCCTGAAGGAGCACAGGGTCGCCTCAGTGGTCGTACTCGATGTCGAGACGGGAGGGATCCTCGCGCTCGCCTCTACGCCTACGTTCGACCCCAACGAGGTCGTCTTCAAGGTCGATCCCAGAGCGTGGGGCAGGATCGCGCGCGCCAAGGATCAGCCGCTCCAGAACCGGGCCATCCGCGGCCAGTATCCTCCCGGCTCGACCTTCAAGGTCGTCACGGCGCTGGCGGGGCTCCATGCGGGCGTGATCACCCCGCGGGAGACGATGAGTTGCCCCGGCGTCTATCGGCTGGGCCGCGCCAGGTTCCGTTGTTGGCGCGCTCATGGCGGCGGCATCGATGTGCACCAAGCCCTCAAGCAGTCCTGCGACGTCTACTTCTACGAAACCGCAAAACGCATGGGCATCGATCACCTGGCGGCCGTCGCCCGGCATCTCGGCATGGGGCGGGTCTACGATTGCGGACTGCCGGGCCAGAAGGAAGGGATCATTCCCGACGTGGCCTGGAAGCGCGCGCATCTGATGGAGCCGTGGTACGGCGGAGAGACGGTCATCGCGGGCATCGGTCAGGGCTTCGTCTCCTCCACGCCGCTCCAGCTTGCTGTCATGGCGTCCCGTGTCGCAACGGGCCGGGCCGTCCTGCCGAAGCTCGTTCTCACACCGGACGATCCGGAGCCCGACTGGCCGGCGCTGCAACTCGATCCCAGACATCTGGATATTGTCCGCAAGGGTATGTTTGGCGTCGTCAACGAGCCCCGTGGGACCGCCCGCCGTTCCGCGCTGGAGATTCCCGGGGTCATGATGGCTGGTAAGACCGGCACATCGCAGGTCGTGAACGCGCATAACGAGCACAAGCTCTCTCCTTATGAGCGCGAGACACATGCGCTGTTCATCGCCTACGCACCGGCCGACAAGCCGCGTTATGCGGCCGCCTGTGTCGTCGAGCATGGCGGCGGCGGATCGAGCGCCGCGGCGCCCATCGTCAAGGACGTCATGACCGAAGCGCTTCTGCGCGATTCCGCCAAGGCGCCGGCCTTCGCGGGCCTGAGCAGGGATGAAGTCGCGCGGCAGGTCGCCGTCGCCGGAGACGACGGATGAAGATGCTGTTCGCGCAAGGACCGGCGGTAAAGCTGGATCTCGCCAAGAAGCTTCTGCTGCTGAACTGGCCCTTTCTGGCGCTGATCACGGCGATCGTTCTCATCGGCATCGCCGCGCTTTATTCGGTGGCCGGCGGCTCGTTCGATCCATGGGCGTCGCGGCAGGTCATGCGTTACTGCGTCGGCCTGGCGCTGCTGTTCGCCATTGCCTTCTCGGACATTCGCTGGTGGCTGAAAGGCGCTTACCCGCTGTTCATCCTGGCGCTCTTCCTCATGGCGCTGGTGCCGCTCATCGGCGTGGAAAGCGGCGGCGCGCGGCGCTGGCTGGGCGTCGGGGAAATGAGCTTCCAGCCCTCGGAAATGATGAAGATCGCCCTGGTCCTGGCGATCGCCCGCTATTATCAGTGGCTGCCGCCGGAGAAGATCTGGCGCCCCGATGCGCTGATCCCGCCGCTGCTCATGATCGGCGTGCCGGCGCTGCTGGCGCTGGCCCAGCCCGACCTCGGCACAGCCGCGCTGTTCGCGATCATCGGCGGCGGCATGATGTTCCTGGCCGGCGTGAGCTGGTTCTACTTCGCCGGGGCTATCGTCGCGGTCGTAGTCGCGCTGCCCCATGCCTGGGAGATGCTGCACGACTACCAGAAGCAGCGCGTGCTGACCTTCATAGACCCGGAGACGGATCCGCTCGGCGCGGGCTACCACATCCTGCAGTCCAAGATCGCTATCGGCTCCGGCGGGTTCAGCGGGAAGGGGTTCATGCACGGCACCCAGGCCCAGCTGAACTTCCTGCCCGAGAAGCACACCGACTTCATCTTCACGATGTTCTCGGAAGAGATGGGATTTGTCGGCGCCGTCATCCTGCTGGCGCTCTATCTGCTGGCACTGGTGTTCATCACCTTCATGGCGCTGCGCTGCCGCAGCATGTTCGCAAAGCTCATCGCGGGCGGCATGGGGCTGACACTGTTCGCGTATGTGTTCATCAACGTGGCCATGGTGACCGGCCTCGTGCCCGTGGTCGGGGTGCCTCTGCCGCTCGTCTCCTATGGCGGCACATCCATGCTGACCATGATGATCGGCTTCGGCTTCGTGCTGAATGCCCATGTCAACCGGCGGGTGACATTCCGGCAATCTGAGCTCGGCGGCCTCTGGTAGGCCAAACCGCATTTTTTGGCGCGACCGACCTGGACAGCCCGCCTGTCTCGGTGCTAAAGGCTCCTCCCTTGGCGCTTCGACAAGCGCCAGACCAGAGCGGTCACGCCACGTGACGTTGAAAGCTCTGAGGGCGCATAGCTCAGTTGGTAGAGCAGCTGACTCTTAATCAGCGGGTCCAAGGTTCGAGTCCTTGTGCGCCCACCACCATTTCGGGAAACGCATTTCCCCGGTGACCCCTTGCAGCGATGCTCCGTCCATTTGGGCGGCGGGGCATATTAGGCAACGATCCGTTCGGCACTCCACATTCCGGCATTGTCGAGAATGAGGTCGGGATCCTTGTACTGCTCGCGCAGCAGACGCTCGTAAAGTTTGCCTTCGCTCGCGCTATCGATGGGGGGCGTCTTGCCGACCAGTCGAGAAAGCGCCTCGTCAAGGGCGGCGGCTGTTCCGCTTCCCTCGTCAAATTGAGCTTTCTTGCGCCAGACCAATTCGGCCGGGAGCAGATCCTCGCATGCCTTGCGCAGGATCCATTTTTCCGTCGTCTCGTGCGTCCGCTCGTCAACCCTGATCTTCAGAGAGGCGGGAATCGATTGAGCGAAGTCGATCAGGTCCCGATCAAGAAACGGCGTCCTTGCCTCCAAGCCTTGAGCCATCGTTATTCTGTCTACTCGTTGCAGGTTGATATTGTGCATGGCGCCAAGCGACCGCGTGAGTTCGTCCGCGAGGGCTCTGGGCTTTCGAGCGTAGGCGTGGTGGTACGCATAGCCAGCGAATAACTCGTCCGCGCCCTCGCCGGTCAACACCGCCTTCACATGGCGACGGGCCAATTTCGTCACGAAATGTGTTGGCAGGGCACTCGGCACGACGTCAACATCGGCGCTCTCAAGGTGGTAGATCACATGCGGCAGGATCTGAACGAGGTCGTCGGGGGTGAACACGTGCTCGTAATGGTCTGAGCCGATATGTTCGGCGACCGCGCGTGCGGCCGCAAGATCAGGACTTCCTTCGGTGCCGACGGAAAAGGTCTTTAGCGGACGGTCGATAGCGCGTGCCGCGAGCGCCGCGATGACTGAGGAATCCAGCCCGCCGGACAGAAATGCACCCACCTCGACGTCGGCCACCATCCATTTTTGCACTGCAGCTTCGAGGACGAGACGCAACTCACGCCAGATCGGTTCCGGTTTCTCACCGGGCTCCAACTCGGCGGCACCTTGTGGCACGCGATACCACTCGCGAAAACCGTCCACGCTGTCGAACATTGCGCCCGGGTCAATGGTCTCGACATTGCTCAGGCCAAGCCCATCGAACGCCTTCAACTCCGAGGCAAGAGCCAAACCGTCGCCTATGCGGGCCATGTAGAGCGGTTTGATCCCCAGGGGATCGCGCGCGGCGATGATTCGATCCGGCGTCGCCAAGACGAACGCAAACATGCCGTCGAGCCTTGAGATCCATCGCGCGGCATCCGAGCGGAACAGACGCAAAATCGTCTCACTGTCGCTAAGGGTCTCAAAGGCACTCTCACCAAGAATGGCCCGCAAGTCTGCGTAGTTGTATATTTCACCGTTGGCTACGAGCAGATTGTCGGCGCAATAGATCGGTTGGGCTCCCGTCTCCAAACCAATGATCGATAGCCGGCAGTGGGCCATCACTGCGGGCACGTTAGGGACCTGGCTCACACGCACCTCATCAGGTCCGCGATGGGCGATCTTGTCGATCATCCTCCGTGCCAGGTCCAGATCATCGATTTTCCAAAGACAGACAAAGCCACACATTTTTGCCCCGCTTGATTGTTGTTGAAATTGCCGTTGCGGCAGGAGAGCCATACTACAAACAAGGACCACTTGTGGAGGCGGTCACAGCTGGGCGTGCCTGTTTGGGCTCATGAGGAGGCGTCTGGCCGGCGAGAATGGTAGGGAGGCGAGGTGCCGAAAGCGGCTGAAAAGCGGCCAAAATCTCCTTGGTCGCTCATCCTCGCTAGGGTTTGGACCGTTTCGCCAATCGCGACACCTGGTGCACTAAGGCATCCGGGAAATTCTCCCGCGAGATCATGCCAAGACTTCCCGCAAGTCTGCCAGTGTAGTTCCTGCTCTATCAGTGGATTGTCAGTCTCGTCCCAATAGACTTTTCCCAAAACAGGGGGGAGCCTATGGACAAGACGGCTAGAATAGCCGCGCTCGGCACGTTCGTTGGGATGATGTTGGCCGATTCACTCGCGTGGGCAGAGTTTGAGATCCCGTAAGTTGACGGAGAGAAGGCGAGATCGAGGTCGAATATCGCGGCGCGCAGCACTGGGGGTCGCCCTCGACCACTGACGATGCGATTCGGCAAAGCCATGAAGTCGAGTTCCAGTATGCCGTTTCCGACTGGTGGATGGTGAGAGTCACGCCAAATGTCGAGCAGCAGTTTGGCGGCGACATCGAGTTTGTGTCGGTCGGGTTCGAGACGCAGTTTGTACTCGTGCCACGCGATGGCGGCTCTTTCGGTCTCGCGCTGATGCTCGGCTATGGACCTTTTTCTCAGTTCGTGGACGGCGGCGAGCCCGACGAGTTCGAGTTCGGTCCGGTGGTGGAGCTTTCCCAAGGCAGGTGGCTCGCCACGCTCAATCCGGTGCTGGTCGAACAAATAGACGACGCCGATCAGGAGGCTCTCGGCCTGGAATACGCCGCGCAGCTTCAATATCGCTTCGCCCCGCATTGGTCAGTCGCCGCGCTTGGCTTTGGAGAGATTGAAGACCTCGCGAACGCTGGCCCCGCCAGAGAGCAAGAGCATCTGTTTGGCTCAGGTGTGTACTGGTTCTCCAAGCCCTACGCCGAAGCTAACGAGATGGAGAGCCCCGGCAACGACGCCGAATGGGTCATGGGGGTCGGTGCACTTTTTGGTTTGACCGATAATTCGAACGACGTGGCTCTCCGCGCAACGGTTGCCCTGGAGTACTGAGGTGACGAGACCCTGAAGGTAGGCAAGACCGAAGTCCGATAGGATCAGAAGCAGTCACCGGATGCGCATCGACGTTGACCCGGGAGTTGCCGCTCACGAGTCCTTGGAAGCTTCCGGCCCGGTCTTACCTTCGAACGTCTCTCCGTCCGTGTCGACGATCGTAACCTCGAGCGCGTTCTCGTCGCCCTTGCCGAAGGAGAAGCGGAAGTTGGGATTTGTCGAGATCGAGAACGTGGCGTCGAGGGAGAAGACTTCCTCTCCGTCGCGCGACACCGAGACATCCTTGACGTAGCGCATCGGAATGTAACCGCCGCTATCGATGTCCATCTGCATGCCGTTGCTGTTCGGGTGCTTGATCATCACCTGGCCGGTCCAGTTCGGGCTGCCGACCTGCTCCGGCGGGACGGCCTTCACCTGGATGCGGCCGAGCCCTTTGCGCTCTTCATCGGGGTCTTTCGCATTCATGGCCGCGCACCCGCCGGCCGCCTGCACGTATTTCGTCGCCATGTGCAGCGTGCCGTCTTCCGTCTCGAGGACGGCACGCACATGGGAGAATCGCTCGATGCGGACGCGGGTGTTGAAGAAGCGCTCTCCCTCGGCGCCTGCTGCCGGCCCAAATGTCAGCGTTGCCACCTTCGGGTCCGGGTTCTGATCGATGAAGAGCGTCAGCGATTTCGGCCGACCCTCGACAGAGGCGGGAATGTGCACGGTTAGGGGAACGACCGCGGCATCCAGTGCGGTCACGGGCGCATCGAGCGTGACCATGCCGTCCTCTTCGGCGATGGCGCGGTCGCCGAAGGTTTGTGCCCGCAAGGCCGTCCAGACGTCCGGCAAATCGGCTTCGCCGGCCATGGCCGGTTGGGGAGCGGCCATGGGCCACGCCAAAATCGTCGCCAAGGCGAGCAGGGCAAGGGGGGTGGCAGCGCGCATGTGGCCTCCTTAGGTAGGGTCTCGAAATTACCATGGCGCGGTCGCGGGCGAGTGGCAGAAGAGGCGTCATCAATGCACTGAAAGCATGAGCCTTTTTCAAACGGCGGCCGTCCAGAGTTCTGGTTACGACCGCCACTTCTCCAAGGCCCGCGAATGGAGTCTTGACCACCCGGCAGGCCGCCGCGGCATGCCACCGATCCGCGGCCTTTGCCTTGGGCCGGCCCGTCTTGCACTATGATGGCTTCGGTGCGTGGAGGGACTTATCGATGAGATTTCTGCTTTTGGTGATCGTGGCCATCGCGATCCTGGCCTTGGTGCAGAGCAAGCGGCACGGCTGCAAGTTCGGGGACGACAACTGGCTCTCGTGTGTCGTCGACAACACGAAGAAGGAGTACTACTCGGCGTTGCCGCCCGATACGCGCTTAGTTGAGGCGGACGCGGCGCGGGCCTCGGCGATGTAGTGCGCTCGGAAGGCGCGGGCGATCGGCCCCGGTTCACCGGTGCCGATGGCGCGGCCGTCGATCGTCACGATCGGGAGCACGAAGGCTGACGCCGCCGTCAGGAAGGCTTCGCGTGCGCCGTAGGCCTCCTCCACGCTGAACGGGCGCTCCTCGAAGGACACGCCGTCGACCTCGGCCAGCCGCAGGATCGCGCGCCGCGTGACGCCCGGCAGGATTTGCGGTCCCAGGGGCTGGGTGCGGAGCACGCCCTGCGCATCCACGATGAAGGCCGAGGATGACGTCCCCTCGGTCACGGCGCCGTCCTCGACCATCCACGCTTCATAGGCGCCGCGGGCTTTCGCTTCCTGCTTGCCCATGGCCTGAGCCAGCATGGAGGTCGACTTGATGTCCCGCCGCTTCCAGCGAATGTCGGGAATGGTGATCACGTCCACGCCGGTCTCGGCTTGGGGTGTGTTCACAAGCGGGCGCGTCTGGGTAAAGGCGACAACGGTCGGGAGAGGCGAGGGGGGATAGGCGAAGTCTCGCTCGGCGGAGCCGCGGCTGATCTGGAGATAAACGACCCCTTCGTCCACCTGGTTCTCGGCGATAAGGGTCTCGTGCACTTCGCGCAGACCCTCGTCCGGCATGGGGCGGGGAATCTCGATCTCGCCGAGCGACCGGTCGAGGCGCGCGAGATGCCCTTTGAAGTCCACAAGCCGCCCATCCAGGACCGCCGTCACCTCGTAGACGGCGTCGCCGAAAAGGAATCCCCGGTCGAATACGGAGACTTTCGCCTCTTCCTCGGGCTCGAATGCGCCGTTCACATAGACGATGCGGGACATTGGCGGGTCGGAAACCTCAGGAAGCGCAGACGGGCTTGATCCTTAGCCCCGCCTCTTCGATCAGCGCGCGGTCGTCGGCTGCGTCGTTGTTGGCGGTGGTCAGCAGCTTCTCGCCGTAGAAGATCGAGTTGGCGCCGGCGAGGAAACACAGGATCTGCGCCTCGCGGTTCAGCGCCTCACGCCCCGCCGACAACCGTACGAACGAGGTCGGCATCAGGATGCGCGCCGTCGCCACCATGCGGACGAGTTCGAGCGGCTCGACCTTGGTCTGGCTTTCGAGGGGGGTTCCGGGTACGGGCACCAGGGCGTTGATCGGCACGCTTTCCGGGTGCGGGTCCAGCGTGGCCAGTTCCTGGAGCAGGCGCGCGCGGTCCTCGATGGTCTCGCCCATGCCGATGATGCCGCCGCTGCAGACTTCGACACCGGCGCTACGCACATTGGCAATTGTCTCCAGCCGGTCCTCATAGGTCCGCGTGGTGATGATCTCTTCGTAGAACTCGGGCGAGGTATCGAGGTTGTGGTTGTAGGCGGTGAGTCCCGCCTCGGCGAGGCGGTCCGCCTGATCCTTCGTGACCATGCCCAGCGTGACGCAGGCTTCCATTTCGAGGTCCCGCACACCGCGCACCATGTCGAGGACCTTGTCGAACTCGGGCCCGTCTTTCACCTGGCGCCAGGCTGCGCCCATGCAGAAGCGGGAGGCCCCGGCGTCCTTGGCGAGCTTCGCCTTGGAGAGGACGTCGTCCACGTCGAGCAGGGACTCACGCTCCAGGCCCGTCTTCTTGGCGTAGTGCGCGGACTGCGGACAGTATTTGCAATCCTCGGGGCAAGCGCCGGTCTTGATGGAAAGCAAGCTCGCGAGCTGAACCTGCCCGTCCGCATGGAACCGGCGGTTGACGGCGCGCGCTTCGTCCAGCAACTCAAACAGCGGCGCCTGAAGCAGGTCCACGATTTCGAAGGTTTGCCAGTCATGGCGTATGGCAGGGCGGGGCTCGCCCTCTCGTTCCGCCTGGCGAATTAGACCCTTGAAAGGATTCAAGCTTTCCAACGTTTCTGTCACGGGACTCCAAGCCATTGATTGCTGGGGATAAGACCTAACGCTAATACAGGATCATGCAGGCAAGCGAAAGCCGATATGAAGCCTTCCTCGAGAAGCTGAGCCGGGAGCGGCTACGGCGGGATCTGACCGAGATCGCCGCGCGCGAGGCGCGGACGCTGGAGGTGTGCGGCCGGACCTATGTCAATCTGGCCAGCAACGACTATCTGGCCTTGCGCTTCCACGAGGCCCTGATCGAGCGCGCCTGCGCCTGGGCGAGGGAGTTTGGAACGGGCTCGGGGGCTTCGCGCCTCGTCACCGGCAATCTGGAACTCTTCAGGCAGATCGAGCAGAAGGTCGCTGCGCTCAAAAATAAGCCGGCGGCGCTGGTGATGGCCTCGGGCTTCCAGGCCAATGCGGGCGTCTTGAAGGCGCTGTTCGACAAGCAGGTCCTCGGCGCCGACCCGCTGGTCTTTTCCGACCGCCTCAACCACGCCAGCATGCATTTCGGCTGTCAGGCCGCGGGCGTCGCCCAAATCCGGTACCGGCATCTGGACGCAGGTCATCTCGCTGACCTGCTGGACCGGCACGCCACGCACCAGCGCCCTAAATTCATTCTGACCGAGAGCGTGTTCTCCATGGACGGCGATATTGCGCCGATCCCCCAAATCGCGAAGCTCGCGCGCGAGCATGGCGCGATGCTGGTGGTCGACGACGCCCACGCCACCGGCATCCTCGGGGAGGGCGGCCGCGGGCTGTCCCAGGGCGCCGACGTGGTGATCGGCACCTTCTCGAAGGCGCTGGGGAGTTTCGGCGCCTATGTCGCCTGCTCGGACACCATGCGCGATTACCTCGTGAACCGCTGCGGCGCGCTGATCTATTCGACGGCACTCCCGCCGCAGGTCCTGGGCGCGATCGATGCGGCGCTCGACCTCCTGCCGACGCTCGATGCGGAGCGCGCTCGCGTGGCGGATCTTTCGGCCCATTTCCGCCGCGAGGCCCACGGCCTTGGATACGACACGGCGGGGTCCTCGACCCAGATCGTGCCCGTGGTCGCCGGCACGGCCGAAGACGCCCTTCGAATGAGCGAGGCCTTACGCGAAGCCGGGTTCTGGGCGACCGCCATCCGCCCCCCGACGGTGCCGCAGGGGACGTCCCGTGTCCGCTGCGTGTTCACGGCCGCCCACGGGCCGGAGGATGTGGACGAGCTATTGGCGGCCTTGGAGGCTTCCGCGAGCCGCTTGGCCGAGGCGGCGTCGAACTGAGATGCATTTTGTTCTCGTTCACGGCTGGGGATTCAACGCGTCCATCTGGGCACCCCTGATCGCGCAACTCGGGGGCGCCGAAACGACTGTGGTCGACCTGGGCTTCGTCGAAGGCGCTGAGAGTTCTGTCGATCCAGACTGGCCCGAGGATGCGATCGCGATCGGACATTCGCTCGGCGTGCTGTGGCTGCTCAAGAACGGGGGCGCCCGGTTCCGGGGGCTGGTGTCCATCCAGGGTTTCGACCGCTATTGCCCCCATGTGCCGAAGTCCCGTGTCGTCGCGTTGAAGCGGGGCATCGATCGCGATCCGGCCGGTACGATGGAGGCCTTTTGGGGATCATGCGGGGCGCCCGGCTTTGCGCCGGCGGCGGCTTTGAACGCCGACCGCTTGCGCGAAGGGCTCGATTGGCTAATACAGTGGGACGCAGAGGACATTCGGAAAAGCCTTAGATGTCCAGTTCTTAGCCTTGCAACCCGAGACGACCTCATCGTCCCGCCGGCGATGACCGAGGCCATTTGGGGCGAGGAGAATGTGGTTTGGCGGGCCGAAGGCGGCCATGTCCTGCCGATCAAGTTTCCGGAGTGGTGTGCCAAGCATGTCGTTGAATTCGCCAATTCTGTCTCGCCGTAGCGCCGCCATCGCGGCCCGGTTCGGCGCGAAGGCGGACGTGTACGAAGCGCATGCCGGGCTGCAGGCCGATGTCGCGGCAAAGCTCGCGAAACACCTTCCCGATCTCAAGACACCGAAGGTGCTGGAGCTCGGTTGCGGGACCGGACTGCTGAGCCGTCATCTCGTGGCGCGCTATCCCGAAGGCGAGTTCCATCTGACCGATGCCGCTCCCGGCATGATTGGAGCCTGCCGCAACAATTTGGACGGCGCGGGCGCGAACGTCTCTTACGAGGTCATGGATGCAGCCGCACCCATCGCCTACGAGAATCTCGACCTGATCGTCACCAGCATGATGCTCCACTGGCTGAACGGCCCGGTCGCCGTGCTGACGGGACTGCGGCGCCGGCTGGCACCGGGCGGCGTGCTCCTGTTCGCGACCTTAGGCCCCGACAGCTTCGCGGAATGGCGCACCGTGCTCGCCACCGAAGGTCTGCCGAGCGGCACACCGTATCTGCCGGAACTGCCCGGCGTGGTCGAAGAAGAGCATCTAACGCCCGATAAGGATTCACATTCCTTCCTCCGGCGCATGCAGGCCGTGGGCGGTCTTCATCCCCGCGACGGGTACGACCCGCTCTCGCCGGGCGCGCTGCGCAGGGCCATCCGCGCGACCAATATCCGCTTCGGCGGCCGCGTGACCTGGCACATCGTCTATGGGCGTCTAGAGCGACCCTGAAGCCAGCCGGTCCATGCCTTCGATCATGGTGGCGTAGGCGCGGGCGAGTTCCTCGTCCGTGATGCAGTAGGGTGGCATCAGATAGACCGTCGAGCCGATGGGCCGAATGTTGAGCCCGTTCGCCAGATACCAAGCCCGAAGTTTTAGGCTCGCCTCCGACTGGTACTGGGTGTCGCTGCCGAAATCGAAGGCGAGCGCCGATCCGAGCGTCCGGGGCCGCATCACGTCGGTACGTGCCGCCAGGACGTCGAGCATCGTGCGGTGATGCGCATTGATCTCGGCGATCCGCGCCATCGTCTGCTCTTCTTCGTAGAGGCCGAGTGAGGCCAGCGCCACCGCGCAGGCCAGCGGATTGCCGGTGAACGAATGGCCGTGCGGTAGGGCCCGGTCGAAATCGTGTCCGAGAAAGATATCGAACAGCTGATCGCGCACGACCGTGGCCGCGAGCGCCATGTATCCGCCCGTCAGACCCTTGGACAGGCAGACGATATCGGGCGTGACCTCCGCATGCTCCATGGCGAAGAGCTTGCCGGTACGCCCGAAGCCGGTCGCGACCTCGTCGAAGATCACCAGCACCTTGGCCTCGCGCGCCATGGCCACCATGCGCTTGAGAAAGCTCGGGCGGCAAATGCGGATGCCGGCCGCGCCCTGCATCATCGGCTCGATGATCATCGCCGCGATGTTTTGCTTGTGGTTTGCCAAAAGTGCCTCGAGCGCGGACAGGGCTCCGGCCTCGCGCTCCTCGACCGCATCGTCGCCTTCGAACGTGGCGGGGTAGGGCACGACCCGGACGTCGCACATCAAATCCTTGAAGGCGCCGAACATCTGGGAACTGCGGCCGACCGACATCGCGCCGAGCGTGTCGCCGTGATAGCCGCCGTCGAAGGCGATCAACGTCCGACGGGTTTGGCCGCGATTGACCCAGGATTTGTAGGCGACCTTGATGGCGGTCTCGACGGCGGTGGAGCCGTCATCGGTGAAGAACACCCGGTTCAGATCGCCGGGTAACAGCTCGGAGAGCGCCTTGGCGAGATTGACCGCCGGCGCATGGGTGAAGCCGGCGAACATGATGTGTTCCAACGTGTCAGCCTGGCGGGCGAGCGCCGCGTTGATCTTGGGATGGGCATGCCCATGCGTGCACGTCCACCAGGACGAGATCATGTCCAGAATCTCGCGCCCGTCCGCGTCGAACAGCGAGGCGCCCTTGGCGCGCGCGATCACGGGCGGTTCGACTTCGATACCGTGCTGCGTGTAGGGGTGCCAGACATGGCGCTTGTCGAGCGCGATGATCTCTTCTGCGGACTGCGAGCCCTGTAGATTCGAGTGTTCGTTCACGGCCTTACCGTTGCAAGTTTGAGAAGATCGAGTTCCGGCTCGATAGCCTTCAGCGTGTCGCGGTTGACCGTCTCAAGCTGTGGAATCTCGGCGATCACTTCGACCTTGCCGAAGCGTTCGATGGCCGCCCGGTTATGCGGCGTTTCGGGCCCGCTGATGACGACACCGGCGAGCGGTAGCCCGCGCCGTCGGATGGCTTCCAGCGAAAGAAGCGTATGGTTGATGGTCCCGAGCGTCGAGCGGGCGACGAGGAGAATGGGAAGATCAAGCGCGTCCGCAAGATCGATCATGTAGGCACCGTCCGCAATCGGCACCATCAGGCCGCCCGCGCCCTCGACCACGACGAGCCCGTCGTGCGGCGGCAGTTTGATCTTCTCCATGTCCAGCGCGATGTTGGCCCGGCGCGCGGATTCGTGCGGCGCCATGGGCTCGGGCAGGAGATAGGCCTCGGGCAGGACGCGGCTGACGGGGAGCTCGGCCAGTTGCTGAACGGTCGCCGAGTCCGTGGTTGGAACGGTGCCGGCCTGGATCGGCTTCCAATAGGCGCCGTCGAGTTGGGTGAGCAGCCAGGCGGACACCAGCGTCTTGCCGACCTCGGTGTCGGTGCCTGTAACGAAAAAGCCGGACAATGCGGCACTCCTAGCGTTGTTCGGGCGCGGGTGGGGGACTTTATCGGCCCGGGACCGGGAGGCAAGAGTGCCAGGGTACGACCTTTGGCGGCCAAAATGCCGCTCACATCGTTTTCGTCTAGACGGCAAGCGCCGAGTTGGGCGAAAAATCGCATCCATGAGCCGATTTCTGACGATCTTTCTCGTGGCGTTCTTTGGTTGCGCCTCGATCGCGACTGCCGACGGCAAGACGCTTCGGATGGCCTACGACGCCGATCCGACCTCGCTCGACCCCCATGAGCAGCTCGCCAGCGCGACGCTGCAGCTCTCGCATCTGGTGTTCGATCCGCTGGTCCGCCGGCGACAGGACAACTCGTTCGAGCCGCGCCTGGCGGAAAGCTGGGAGCAGGTCGACGACGTCACCTTGCGCTTTCATTTGCGGGAGGGCGTCACGTTTCACTCGGGACGGGAACTGACGGCGGACGACGTGGTCTGGACTTTCGAGCGCCTCAAGAAGAGTCCAGATTTCAAAGCCTTGTACGAGCCATTTGAATCGGCGAAGGCAGTGGACGCGCACACGGTCGACATCGTCACCAAGGCGCCGTATCCGCTCACGCTCAATCTGGCCACCTACATCTTCCCCATGGACCGCGAGTTCTATTCAGGCATGGACGAGAACGGCCGGCCGAAAGATGCGGTAGTGAAACACGGGTCGTCTTTCGCGTCGTCCCACATCAGTGGGACGGGGCCGTTCCGCGTGTCGAAGCGCGAGCAAGGTATCCGGCTCGAGCTGGAGCGCGTCGACGACTACTGGGACAAGGACTCGCCCGGCAATGTCGAGAAGATCATCCTCACACCGATCAAGGAGCCTGCGACCCGGGTGGCCGCGCTGCTCGCCGGCGACGTGGACTTCATCGCACCCGTTCCGCCCACGGACTTCAAGCGCCTGGAGGCAGCGTCCTGCTGCACGCTCGTCACCATGCCGTCGACGCGGATTTTGACCTTCGAGTTGAATCAGGATCGCGTCGAGGCCTTCCAGGATCCTCGCGTCCGCAAGGCCATGAGCTATGCCATCAACCGCGAGGGGATCGCGAAGAAGATCATGCGGGGCTTTGCGACGCCCGCCGGGCAACTCAGTCCCGAAGGCTACGCTGGGCATGATCCGGATCTGACGCCCCCTTACGACATAGAGAAGGCCAAGGCGCTGATGAAGGAGGCCGGGTACGAGGACGGCTTCTCGGTGACCATGATCGCGCCCAACAATCGTTACGTGGGGGATGCCCGTATCGCCGAGGCGGTGGCCGCCATGCTGGCAAAGATCAACATCAAGGTCGATCTGCAGACCATGCCGAAGGCCCAGTATTGGCAGCGCTTCGATCAGCGCGATGGCGATATCCTGATGATCGGCTGGCAGTCAGACACGCAGGACTCGGCGAATTTCTATGAGTTCCTGGCCATGACGCCGGATGCCAAGACCGGGTACGGCCAGTACAACGCGGGTGACTACTCGAACCCGGAAGTGGACCGGCTGACAATGCAGACGCAGACGATGATGGATCCTGAAGCTCGCGCCGAGGTCCTTAGGCAGATCGAGCGCATCCTCGCCGACGATGCGGCGCTGCTGCCCATTCAGTGGCAGCACCTGGCCTGGGCCGCACGCAAGAATGTGAATATCGAGCCCATCGTGAATGCCATAGACATGCCCTATCTTGCCGACCTCGTGATCGACTAGGTCGCGCCTTCTGGGGAGGATTGGCCATGTTCAAGAAAATTCTGCTCGTGCTCTTGGTGCTGATCGGCGCCTTCGCGATTTACGTCGCACTCCAGCCCGACGAGTACAGGGTCGAACGCTCGGTGACCGTCGCCGCACCCGCGGGCACCGTCTTCGGAAACGTCGACAATTTGCGCAAATGGGAGGCGTGGTCGCCTTGGGCGAAGCTCGACCCCGATGCCAAGGTCGCATTCGAAGGACCCGAGGCAGGGAAGGGCGCCGCGATGACCTGGGACGGCGACGACAATGTCGGGGCCGGCAAGATGACCATCGTCGAAAGCGATCCCGATAAGGCCGTCAACATCGAGGTGACCTTCACCAGGCCGTTTGAAGGCGGCACCAACTCGGATTTCAGCTTCACGCCCAAAGCCGACCCGACAGGGAGCGAGCAAACCGAGGTCACCTGGGCGATGCATGGGACGCACAACTTCGTGGAGAAGGCGTTCTGTGTCGTCTTTAACGGCCTCGGCATGATGGGCAACGACATCGACAAGGGCCTGTCCCGGCTGAAGTCCGTCTCGGAGCAGTCCTGAACCAGAGTTCGACTGTGGCCGCCGTGGTCCAGGTCAATTGGTCTGATATCGGCGCCTAGGCTATAGTTGCATCATGTGGTTCGCCGAAGCGCGCATCCCCGCGCGGGCGGCTATGAGCGGCAACGGCTTAGGGGGGCGCGGCAGCGACATTGGCATTGCCCGCTAAAGGTAATGGTTTGGGATTTCCTGAAGGACGACACCCAGCCGCGGTTGCCCAATCGCGCGCGCGTCGTTCTGACCATGGCCTTGGTTGGAATCCTGACAGGTCTGATCTCGAGCCTGCCGTCGCCCTTGCCGTCGATCCGCCTCGAAGAAGACGGGCTGATCCTCAACGCCGCCAGCAGCCCGCTCCATGCGGGCCTCGCGTTCGCGATTGGTATCGCTGCCTGCATGTGGGCCTGGGTGTCGCGCGAGGCGAGCAAGTGCCTGCTGACGGCCGTGCTGGTCTTCCTCGGCTGGCTGGCAGCCGTGAACACGGCCAACGACCTCTATCAATTTCTGATCGGTTCGGGTGCGTTCGGCTCCGAGACTGGTGCGAAGGCGACACGCGAAGCTTCCGGACTCATTATCGGGGGCGTGGTGGCCGGTGCTGTCGGGGCGGGCCTGTCGGCTTTCGGCGCCGGAATTCCGGCAGCGGCGATCCGCCGGCCGCAAAACTGGGGGCTGATCGTGCTTGCGGGCGCGGTGGCGGGCATCATGCTGTACCCGGCGGCCGTGCTGCGCATGCCGCATGTGATGTTCGTGCCGTGGCAAGCCTTGGTGGCGGCGTCCATCGGCTTTGGTTTGACGCGGCGTTGAGCGGCTTCGGCCCGGCGCGGCGCCTCGATCCGGGGACGCGGCGCAATGGATAGTTTGCTTTCCGCTCTTGCCTTCCTCGCGCGGCGGCTCGTTCAGGCGCTGCTCGTCATGCTGGCGATCCTGGTCATCGCCTTTGCGGTACGCGAGAGCCTTGGCGATCCGATCCGCGAGTTCACGGGGCAGGTCGTTTCGGAGTCGGAGCGTGCCGAGTTGCGCAAGGAGTTAGGTCTCGACCGCCCGTGGCCCGTCCAGTTTGCCGACTATCTCGGCCGGGCCGCCCACGGGGATCTCGGCACGTCCTTCATTTACAAGAAGCCGACCGTCGATGTGGTGCTGGCCAAGTTTCCGGCGAGCTTCGAATTGGTGCTGGGCGCGAGCCTCATCGTGCTGCTCTTTTGCGTCCCGGCAGGCGTCTACTGCGCCGTCCGGCCCAACCGGCTCGGCGCAAGGCTGGTTTTGGGCTTAAGCGTGCTCGGGATCTCGATCCCCGTGTTTCTCACCGGCATCGTGCTCATCACGGTGTTCTCCGTCTGGCTCGGGTGGCTGCCGGCGTTCGGACGCGGTGAGACCGTCGCCATCGGGCCCTGGACTACAGGGCTCCTCACCCGCGACGGCCTGGAGCACCTTCTACTGCCGGCGCTCACGCTCTCCTCGATCATGCTGCCGCTCTTCGTCCGGCTGGTGCGCAGCGCCATGCTCGGCGAGCTGGGCCATGACTATGTGCGCACCGCCTGGGCAAAAGGAGCATCGCCCTTGCGCGTCTGGATCGTCCACGCGCTACGCAACGCGCTGCTTCCGCTCGTGGCGGTTGGCGGCCTGCAGGTCGGCACGCTGGTCGCCTATACCCTTCTGACGGAGACCGTATTCCAGTGGCCCGGCATGGGCTTTCTGTTTCTGGAGGCGGTGACGCGCTCCGACATTCCCCTGATCACGACCTATCTCGTGCTCGTCGGGCTGCTGTTCGTGGTGGTGAATACGCTGGTCGACCTTTTGAGCCTGGCGCTCGACCCCCGCGTCAGCCTGGAGGGGGCACGATGAGCGCGTCTTCCACAGCCGCCGGGCCGAATGGTGTGATCGCCTTCACGCGCGGGCGGCCGGGCGTCGGCCTTGCCTTCATCGTGCTGGTCGTCATCGCAGTGGCGGCCTTGTTGGCGCCGGTGATCGCGCCGCAGGACCCATTCGATCTTGCGGGGTTCGACATTCTGGATGCCGAACTGCCCCCGGCCTGGCAGGAAGGGGGCGAAGCGCGCTTTCCGCTGGGGACCGACGCGCAAGGCCGCGACCTCCTCAGCGCCATCCTCTATGGCGCCCGCATCTCGCTCCTGATCGGGATACTGGCGGTTCTGATCCAGGCCGCGATCGGCGTGACCTTGGGGCTGCTCGCGGGCTATTTCGGGGGGCGTGTCGATGCCGTCGTCACCCGCCTGGCGGATATCCAGCTCGCGCTGTCGACCCTCATGATGGCGATCGTCGCCATGGCGCTGGTGCGCGCCGGCCTCGGCGGTGAGGCGCTCAACCTGTTCGCCGTACCGCTGCTGGTCGTCGTGATCGGCCTCGCGGAATGGCCCATTTTCGCCCGCACCACCCGCGCAGCGGTGCTGGTCGAGGCCACCAAGGATTATGTGCGTGCGGCCCGGGCGGTGGGCGACACCGATTGGACCATCTTGCGCCGCCACATCCTCCCCAACAGCCTCTCGCCCTTGATCATCGTGGCGACAACGCAGGTGGCCGGCGCGATCATGGCCGAGGCGGCCTTGTCCTTTCTCGGGCTCGGCATGCCGGTCACGAAGCCGTCGCTCGGCACGCTGATTCGCTCCGGCTACGACCTCATGTTCGCGGGGAGCTGGTGGGTCACGGTTCTACCCGGCCTGGTTCTCATCGCCGTGCTGATCTCGATCAACGTCCTGGGGGACGGCTTACGCGATTGGCTGGATCCGCGCCGCCATTCGGGCTGATCCTCCGCCGAAATGGCGCCCTAAACGGCCAAAGCGCTTGATAATTTGGGCTACGGCGACCCATAAGATATACAGGGGCGCGAGCCTAGTCGCCCGGGGAGTGGCGCCATGGGGCGGCCCGGATATGCGTCCGGCCGGCCTGCGAACGGCAGAAATCCCCAAAAAGCTGAGCCCTGAGAGCAGAGCCTCGAAGGCACCGCGGAGGAGACGTCATGGAGACCCCGAGCCCGGCCAATCCGGATCTCATCTTTGCTTTGCGCCGTGTGACCGAGAGCGCAGCCTGCGCGGCCTTCAACTGGATCGGCCGAGGCGACGCGGATGACGGCGGTAATGCGGCGCTGGAAGCCATGCGGGCCGCGCTCGCGGAGATCGAAGTCGACGCGGTGGTCGTCATCGGCGAGGCCACGGCAGGCGAGGCCCCGCAGCCGCATCGCGGCGAGCGCTTGGGGCGCCCCACCGCGGCCTTCAAGGCCGATATCGCCGTCGATCCGGTCGAGGGCACCAGCTACCTCGTGCGCGGCCTCACCAATGCCCTGGCGGTTTTGGCTGTCGCGCCGCGCGGCGCCATGATGGACCCGGGGCCCGCCTTCTACATGGAGAAGTTCGTGGCCGCGGCGCCCGCGCGCGGCAAGATCGACCCGTCCTGGCCAACGGCAAAGAAGCTCGAGGAACTTGCGAAGGTCCTGGGCAAGGATATCTACGATCTGAACGTCTTCGTTCTGGAAAAACCCCGCCACCGCGAGCTTGTAAACGAGATCCTGGCCGCGGGCGCCCGTGTGGCGATGTATCCGGCAGGCGACGTGGCCGGCGCACTTATGGCGGCCGTTCCGGGTTCGTCGATCGATGCGCTGATGGGAACGGGTGGTACGCCGGAAGGCATCATGTCCGCCTGCGCCGTTCGCGCCATCGGCGGTGAGTTCCTGGCCCGCTTCGATCCTCAGCTCCAGACGGAGACACAGGCCGTGCACGATGCCGGCATCGACACCACGCGCTGGTACCAGCGCGACGAACTCATAACCTCGGACGATGTGTTCTTTTGCGCGACGGGCATCACCACGGGCCTTATGCTCGAAGGCGTGGAGCGCGGAAAATCGCACTATAAAGTGCAGACAATGATGATAACCGGTGCGACGGGCGAACGGCAGATCATGACGAGCTATCTGCCGACCGACCGCCTTGCGAGTGTGGCGGCTCGCGACGTCGCCTAATAAGCCATAACGGTTGGAGACGCCTGGGAAGGGATATGCCCAAGCGAGTAGATCATCCGATCATCCTCGGAATCGTGGGTGATTCTGCGTCTGGAAAGACGACCTTGTCGGCCGGAGTCGCACAGATTCTGGGCGAGGAGCATTGCTCGGTCTTTTGCACGGACGATTACCACTGCTTTGAGCGGAAGGAGCGGAACGACGCCGGTCTCTCCGCCCTCGACCCGCGCGCGAATTACATCGACGTCCTCGAGCAGCACCTGCGGCTCTTGCGCAAAGGCGAGCCGGTCCTGAAGCCCGTCTATTGCCACCACAACGGGACTCTGGGGCGTCCGCGCTATTTCAGACCGACCGAGTTCGTGATTGTGGAAGGCCTGCTCGGCTACAGCACGCGCGCCATGCGGGACTGCTACGACGTGAAAATCTACCTCGATCCGGTCGACGACCTGAGGATCAAGTGGAAGATCCACCGGGACACGACGAAGCGGAACTACAAGCTGGAGGACGTTGTCGCCTCTCTCGAACGGCGAAAGCGTGACAGCTCGAAATTCATTCATCCGCAGCGCACGTTCGCCGATATCGTCATCCGGTTCCTGCCGCCTCAGGAGCTGGACGACACTGATACCCATCTCAGCGTGCGGCATCTTTTGCGGCCCACATTGCCGCACCCGGACTTCTCGCCGCTGTTCGACGGCAGCAGCAATGCGGGCCTGCATCTCGAGCTCGCGCGCGATAGGGATGGAAAACCCGTCGACGTACTTGAGATCAACGGCAATATCTCCGACAAGAGAGCCGAGCGGATCGAGGATCTGCTCTGGAATCTCATCCCGGAGGCGGGTCACTTGCGCGACCAGGTCGGTCGTATCGATATCGCCAACGGAGCCAATGGCGCGCGTAAGAGCCACCCGCTGGCGCTGACCCAGCTTCTCGTGGGCTATCACGCGGTCAAGGCGGCGATGGGCGTTCGCGCTTACTAGGCGTTGGACGCGTCACAACAACACGGGGCTAGGGGCCATCGATGCAGGATCAGGCAGTGGCGGATGTGACACATAAGGATATGGCGAACGCTATCCGGGCGCTTGCCATGGACGCGGTGCAGAAGGCGAATTCCGGCCACCCCGGCATGCCGATGGGCATGGCCGATGTCGCCACGGTCCTTTTCACGCAGTTCCTGAAGTTCGACGCCGCTCACCCCGACTGGCCGGACCGGGACCGGTTCGTGCTCTCGGCGGGCCATGGCTCGATGCTGCTCTATGCGCTGCTCTATCTGACCGGCTATCCGGACATGGATATCGGCGAGATCGAGCGCTTCCGCCAGCTTGGCGCCCGCACTGCCGGCCATCCCGAATACGGCCATGCACCCGGCATCGAGACGACGACGGGCCCGCTGGGGCAGGGGATCGGCAATGCGGTGGGCATGGCCCTCGCCGAGCGTCTGCAGAACGCCCATTACGGCGACGACATCGTCAGCCACTTCACCTATTGCCTGGCCGGTGACGGCTGCCTGATGGAAGGCATCAGCCAGGAGGCGATCTCGTTCGCCGGGCATTTGAAGCTCGGCCGGTTGATTGTCCTCTTCGACGACAACCAGATTTCGATCGACGGTTCGACGGACCTTGCCGTCAGCGACGATCAGCTGCAGCGCTTCGGCGCCTCCGGTTGGCACACGGCGGCCGTGGACGGTCACGATGCGGAAGCGGTGGCGCTCGCCATCGAGAATGCGCGCAACGTCACCGATCAACCCTCCATCATCGCCTGCCGCACCGTGATCGGTTACGGCGCGCCCAACAAGCAAGGCACGTCCTCGACCCACGGCTCGCCGCTGGGCGATGAGGAGATTGCCGGCGCGCGCGAAGCGCTGGGCTGGCCGCATCCCCCGTTCGTGGTGCCGGACGAGATCCTCGCCGTTTGGCGCGAGGCGGGCCAGCGCAACCGGGCCGCGTTTGAGCGCTGGACGGAAGCGGCCGCAAAACTGGATACGGACGAGCGCACCCATCTCGTCGACCCCGTGGATACGAAGGTGGCCGCGGCCATCTCCGAGGCCGTTGCCGGCATCAAGGCCGATTTCGCCGCCGAAGGCGCGAAACTGGCCACGCGGCAGTCTTCGCAGAAAGTGCTCGAGCGCCTCGTTCCCGTCGTGCCGGGCCTGGTCGGCGGTTCGGCGGACCTCACCGGTTCCGTCGGTACACTGACGAAACAGCACGGCATCGTGAAGACGGGCGACTTTTCCGGGAACTACATTCACTACGGCGTGCGCGAGCACGCCATGGGCGCCGCGATGAACGGCATGGCCCTTCACGGGGGGATCGTGCCCTATGCCGGCACCTTCCTGGTGTTCTCCGACTACTGCCGTCCCGCGATCCGGCTTTCGGCGCTGATGGAGCAGCGTGTGGTCTATGTGATGACCCATGATTCCATCGGGCTCGGCGAGGACGGTCCGACGCATCAGCCGGTCGAGCAATTGGCCGCGCTCCGGGCCATTCCCAATCTCAACGTGATGCGCCCGGCCGACTCGGTGGAATGCGCCGAGTGCTGGGACATCGCGCTCAAGTCCAAGTCCTCGCCCGCGATCATGACACTGACGCGTCAAGGCCTGCCACTGCTGCGGACGGCGCCTACCAACGAGAACCTCTGCGCCCGGGGGCGTACGTCCTAATCGAGCCGGACGGCGGACGCGACGTCACCTTGCTCGCAACCGGATCGGAAGTCTCGCTGGCCGTCGAGGCGGCGAAGCTCCTAGACGGTGAGGGGGTCAAGGCCGCGGTCGTATCCATGCCCTGTTGGGAGCTGTTCGAAGCCCAGGATGCGGCCTACAAGGACGCCGTCCTGGGGTCGGCGCCGCGCGTGGGCGTGGAGGCGGCTGTCGAGTTCGGCTGGCAGGAATGGCTGGGCCCGAAGGGGGCCTTCGTCGGCATGCGCGGATTTGGTGCTTCCGCCCCGGCTGGAGAACTCTATAAGCATTTCGGTATCACGCCCGAGGCCGTTGCGGCCGCGGCGCGCGAACTCATTGTTTAAGTCATAGATACGTAAAGGGTAGGGAGGTTATGGCCACACCACGCGTTGCCATTAATGGATTTGGCCGGATCGGCCGTTTGACGTTCCGGGCCTTCATGGAGGCCGGCCGCGACGATCTCGACTTCGTGGCGATCAATGATCTCGGCTCGGCCGATATGAACGCCTTGCTGCTCGAGTACGATACCGTGCACGGCAAGTTCCCGGGCGAGATCTCCGTGGACGGCAGCAGCCTCCGCGTCAATGGCAAGGACGTTGCGGTTCTGGCCGAGCCCGATCCCGAGCAACTGCCGTGGGACGAGCTTGGCGTCGACATCGTCATGGAATGCACCGGCCGCTTCACCAAGCGCGAAGCCGCCGCTCAGCATCTGAAGGCAGGCGCGAAGCGCGTGCTCGTGTCTGCGCCATGCTCGGGCGCCGATCTCACCGTCGTCTATGGCGTCAACGACCAGAAGCTCACCGAGGCCGACGTCGTGGTGTCCAACGCGTCCTGCACCACCAACTGCCTCGCCCCCGTGGCGGAAGTCCTGCACAAGTTGGTTGGCATCGAGCGCGGCTACATGACCACGATCCATGCCTACACGGGCGATCAGCGGACGGTGGATACGCTCCACAAGGATCCGCGCCGGGCCCGCGCGAGCGCCGCGAATTTGATCCCGACCTCGACCGGCGCGGCGAAGGCAGTCGGCCTTGTCCTGCCTGAGCTCGAAGGCAAGCTTGATGGCGCCTCCATCCGCGTGCCGGTGCCGAATGTGAGTCTCGTCGACCTCACGTTCCAGGCGGGCCGCAAGACCAGCGCGGACGAGATCAACGAAGCCATGGCGGAAGCTGCCTCCAAGGCGCCGCTGCTCGGTGTGCTCGGCATCAACGACAAGCCTCTCGTGTCGTCGGACTTCAATCACAGCCCGCTCAGCTCCGTGTTCGACGCGACCGGCACCCAGGTGATCGACGGCACGTTCTGCCGTGTCGTTGCCTGGTACGACAACGAATGGGGCTTCTCCAATCGCATGAGCGACACCGCCGTCGCGATGGGACGCTTGCTATGACGTCAGGGAACGGCATGGCGGACATCGACCTCGCCAGCATCAAGACCATCGACGGGCTTGATGTGGCGGGGAAGCGTGTCCTTGTCCGTGCCGATCTCAACGTGCCTGTCGAAGATGGAGCCGTCGCGGACGCGACGCGCATCGAGCGTGTCCTGCCGACGATCGAAGCCCTGCGGAAAGCAGGAGCGAAAGTCGTTCTGATGTCGCATTTCGGCCGCCCGAAGGGCGAGCGCTCACCCGAGACGTCGCTCAAGCCGGTCGCCACGAAGCTCGCCGAGCTTCTGGGTGCGGACGTCACGTTTCTCGATGACTGCATCGGCCCCGACGTCGAGGCCGGGATCGCGTCGCTCAAAGACGGTGATGTCGTGCTGCTCGAGAATTTGCGCTACCACGCCGGCGAGACCAAGAACGATATCGGCTTTGCCAAGCAACTCGCCGCTCTCGGCGACATCTATGTGGACGATGCGTTTTCCTGCGCCCATCGCGCCCATGCCTCCGTGGAGGCCATCGCGCGTCTCATGCCTGCTTATGCGGGGATGGCGATGATGGCCGAGATCAATGCCCTGAGTGCCGCGCTGGAAAACCCGAAGCGTCCCGTGATGGCCGTGGTCGGTGGCGCCAAGGTCTCCACCAAGATCGAGGTGCTGACCAATTTGGCGCAGCGCATGGACATGATCGTGGTTGGCGGCGGCATGGCCAACACCTTCCTCTTCGCCGACGGTATCGACGTGGGCAAGTCTCTGTGCGAGCCGGACTTCGTCGACACCGTCAAGGAGATCACCGAGAAGGCCAAGGCATCCGGGTGCGAGATCGTGCTGCCGGTCGACGTCGTGGTTGCGAAGAGTCTGGCCGAGGATGTCGAAACATCCGTGTGCGGTGTCGATGAGATTCCGGACGACGCGCTGGCACTGGATCAGGGACCGAAGAGCGTCGAGCTGCTGATTGAAAAGCTCGAAGGCGCTCACACAATTCTTTGGAACGGCCCGCTCGGCGCGTTCGAGATCGCACCCTTTGGCGCGGCGACCTTTGCGCTTGCGACAGAGGCGGGCGCCCGGACGAAAGCCGGAAAACTCATTTCTGTCGCCGGAGGCGGCGATACGGTGCGCGCGCTCAACATGGCGGGCGCGGCGGACAACTTCACCTATATCTCGACGGCCGGTGGGGCCTTCCTCGAGTGGCTCGCCGGTGAGCAATTGCCGGGCGTCGCCGTTCTGGCAGACTGCGCAACGCCGCCCCAGTCGGCGGTGGCGTGACCATGCCGGGCGAGATCGTCATCGCGCCGTCGATCCTGTCGGCTGATTTCGCCAAGCTCGGCGCGGAAGTCGAGGCGATCGACCGCGACGGGTGCGACTGGGTCCATCTCGATGTGATGGACGGTCACTTCGTGCCGAACATCACCTTCGGTCCGGATGTAGTCGCCGCGCTTCGTCCGCACTCGGACAAAATCTTCGACACGCATCTGATGATCGCGCCGTGCGATCCTTATCTCGAGGCGTTCGCGAAGGCCGGTTCCGACATCATCACGGTGCATGCGGAAGCGGGCCCCCATCTGGACCGATCGCTGCAGCACATCCGCAGCCTGGGCAAGAAGGCGGGTGTGAGCCTCACGCCGTCCACGCCGGAGGGCGCCATCGAGTACGTGCTTGACAAGCTCGACCTCGTTCTGGTGATGACCGTCAATCCGGGCTTCGGCGGCCAGACTTTCATTCCGGCGCAGCTCGAAAAGATTCGCGCCATCCGCAAGATGATCGGCGAACGCCCGATCCATCTGGAAGTCGATGGCGGCGTGAATGTCGACACCGCCGGGCTCGTCGCCGAGGCCGGCGCCGATGCGCTCGTGGCGGGCTCCGCCGTATTCAAGGACGGCGACTACGCGAAGAACATCGCCGCCATCCGCGCAGCCGCCAAAGCGGGCGTCGCCGCCTGATGTCACACCTCCAGCCGTGCCAAGCCGTCATCTTTGATCTCGACGGCACGCTTGCAGACACGGTGGGGGACCTTACGCTGGCTATCGAGAGAACACTGGCCGATTTCGGCCTGCCGCCCCATCCTGAGGATGTGGTCCAGGGCATGGTGGGAAACGGCCTCAGGAAACTGGTCGACCGCGCCTTCGCAGAGCATGGCGTGACCCTCGACGATGCGGAGCACCAGAAGGCATTCGCGCGGCTGCTGGTGCACTACAGCGACGATCCCTTCGAGAACTCGAAACTGTACCCGGGCGTCCGTGAGACGCTGGAGCAGCTCAACGCGGCGGATATCGAGTGCGCGGTGCTGACCAACAAGATGGAGCCAATCGCCCACGATGTCCTCGAGGGGCTCGGGATTGCCGGATTGTTCAAGGTGGTGCATGGCGAAAAGGATGGGCGCCCGCGCAAACCCGATCCCGCCAGCGCTCTCGAACTCATTCAGGTACTCGGCACGGAGCCTGAGACGACGCTCCTCGTGGGCGACAGCCAGACCGATCTGAAAACGGCGCGTGCGGCCGGGCTACGGTCGGTCCTGGTCTCGTATGGGTACTCCACGGTTCCGGTTACGACGCTCGAACCGGACGCCGTCATCAACCATCTTCACGACTTGGTGGGCGGTCTTGCTCTTGCCCCGGAAGCGGACTAGCACAGGCCTATGGACGTCACCTATTACGGCGCGCTTCTGGCAGGCTTTCTGAGTTTCCTCAGCCCATGCGTCCTGCCACTGGTTCCGCCTTATCTATGCTTCCTCGGCGGCACCACGTTCGACCAGCTCACCGGCGAAGACGAAACCCCAGCCCATGTCTACCAGACGGTGGTCTTGTCCTCCGTCGCGTTCGTGCTGGGCTTCACCACGGTCTTCGTGATTCTCGGCGCCACGGCGACGGCCTTGGGGTCGCTCGTGGTGACCAACCTGCCGATCCTGTCGAAGATCGCGGGCGTCGTGATCATCATCGCCGGCCTGCATTTCCTCGGGGTCATCCATATCCCCATTCTCCATCGCGAAGCGCGCTACCACGCCGACACGCGTCCCGCGGGCCTGTTCGGCGCCTATGTCATCGGCCTTGCCTTCGCTTTCGGCTGGACACCGTGCATCGGTCCCGTGCTCGGCGCGATTCTGGCGGTGGCGGCTGGCGAGTCGACCGTCAGCAAAGGCGTGAGCCTGCTGTTCGTCTACTCGCTGGGGCTCGGTATTCCCTTCATCTTGGCCGCCGTGGCGGTGAAGCCGTTCATGAAGGCCCTCGGGCGCTTCAAGAAGCACTTGGGCAAGGTCGAGAAGATCATGGGCGGCCTTCTCGTCTTGACCGGCATCCTTTTCCTGACGGACTCCATGACACTCATCGCAGGCTGGATCCTGCAGGCCTTCCCGTCTTTGGCGACGATTGGCTGATCCTTCAGCGCGCACGCCGCCGGCGTGCAGGGTCGATACCTGCGCCAGGCCGGCGCGCGCCACTCACTGATTTCCGGGGAACAAAAACAAAATGACAGCAGACAGAACCCTGATTGCACTCACCGTGGCCGGTTCGGATTCATCGGGCGGCGCGGGCATCCAAGCCGATCTGAAGACTTTCTCCGCACTCGGCGTCTATGGCGCGAGCGCGATCACGGCACTGACCGCGCAGAACACACAGGGCGTCGACGATGTCATGGCCGTGCCGCCGGAGTTCGTGCTGGCACAGATGCAGTCTGTCGCGCGCGATCTCGATGTCGGGGCCATCAAGATCGGGATGCTGGCCACGGCCGAGACAGTTGAGGCGGTGGCGACTGGCCTCGACCTGTTCGAAGACGTCCCCGTCGTGCTCGATCCCGTCATGGTGTCGACCAGCGGCGATCTATTGCTCGATGAGGATGCGGTCGGCGTGCTGCGGGACCGGCTCCTGCCGCGCGCGACCGTCGCCACGCCCAATCTCGCGGAATGTGCGGCCTTGCTTGGAGAGCCGCCGGAAAGCCGGGAGCAGATGATGGAAGGCCGTGCGGAGCGGCTGCGGGCCCTCGGGGCGGACGCAGTGCTACTGACCGGCGGCGAATCCATGGCCGAGACGGCGCTCGACATTTTCGCCGACGCGAACGGCGTTCAAAGGATCGAGGCGCCCCGCCACGAGACCCAAAATACACATGGCACCGGCTGCACGCTGTCCTCGGCGATTGCCGCGGAGCTCGCCAAGGGCGAGACCGTCGAAAAGGCGGTCAAGCTTGCCAAGATGTATGTCACGGCGGCGATCATCGCCGCGGACGAGATTCATGTTGGGCAGGGCGCCGGGCCGCTGCACCACTTCCACGCCTTCTGGCAGAAGCCGTCGTAGGGTGCCGCCTAGCTTTCGGCGACCACGACCGAGTGCTGTTCGCCGAGGCCTGAGATGCGCAGCACCATGTCGTCGCCCGGCTTGAGGAACACGCGCGGGTTCCGCGCCATGCCCACGCCTGGCGGCGTGCCCGTGACTACGACGTCGCCGGGAACCAGCGTCATGTACTTGCTGATATAGCTGACGAGTTCGGCCACGGAGAAGATCATGGTCGAGGTATTGCCCGTCTGCATGCGCTCGCCGTTGAGATCCATGGTGAGATCGAGATTCTGCGGATCGGGAATCTCATCCGAAGTGACAAGCCACGGACCGAGCGGACCGAACGTCTCGTAGCTTTTGGCCTTGATCCATTCGCCGGGGCCGCCCTTCTGAAGGCTGCGCTCGGACACGTCGTTGCCGATGCAATACCCGGCCACATAGTCGAGCGCGGTCTCGACGGGCACGCGTTTCGCGGTGCTGCCGATGATGAAGCCGAGCTCCACCTCGTAGTCCATGCGTTTGAAGTCCGCGGGCGCCAAGACCTGATCGTTCGGGCCGCAGATCGAAGAGGTCGCCTTCACGAAGACGATGGGCACTTCGGGGATGGGCAGGCCGGTCTCTTCGGCGTGGTCGCGGTAGTTCAGCCCGATGCCGAAGAACTTGCGGACATTGCCGACCGGTGCGCCGAGACGGGGATTGCCGTCGACGAGCGGGAGGGACGCGGGATCGATCTCGCGCAGGCGCTGCAGGCCCGCCGGCGTGAGGACCTCGTCCGCGATGTCGTCCACGACGCCGGACAGGTCACGAATGGCGCCATTGGCATCCAGAATGCCGGGCTTCTCCTGCCCGAGTTCACCGTAACGTACGAGCCTCATCGTCTCCCCCGCGAGAATGTTTGGGGCATGATGCACATGGCGTTGAGCCGTGCAACGCCGGGAACGCGAATTTCTTCGCCGCCACGAGCCTCATCGATAGGAACGATTGAAGGACGCCGAAACGTCCGCAAAAAGCTCTCCGTGGCCGTCTCGTCGGAGGCCGTTGCGCATTTGCCACAAGACCGTCGAAAGATTTCCCCCTTGAGCGCATGCATGAGCCCCCGGCACGACCAAAATTCGGACAGAGACGCCCCGGGGCCTCGCTCGCAATGAATACATAAAGCATTGAATTATAAGGACTAATAGAGCCATGATGGACGCGGGAACGGCGCCTTTTGCATTTCCGCAACACTGCGACAGCGAAGTGCATTCATAGTGCTTCGCTTTGTTGAAGCGTCGCGCCGCCCTGGGATAGCTTTGCATCACACCACGGGGGACGGGCTGGGGGGCCTTCTTCTCCCGAAGAAGAACGAAGCGGGTGACACCGCGAGGAATTTGAGCGACGGCTCAGGAACAAAATGGGGGGCGAGTCGAGACCTCATGAAGGCTTTACGCCTTCAGCTTTCGGCTCGTTCGCAGGGAAGACCGGCCCGGCTTTGCCCGGGCCGGTTCTTTTTTGCCCAATCGCAATCGTCGCCGCCGCAACCCTCAATGCTATACACCGAGCTTCGCCAGGGTCCGCTCGATAGCCCCGATATAACTGCCGCCGAACAGCCGCACATGCACGAGCGTCGGATACAGATTGTAAATGTCCCGCCGCAAATCGTGAAAGCCGGGCTCTAGCGGCAAAATCTCTTCATAGGCCTCGAAGAAGGCGCGCCCGAACGTCCCGAACATGGTGGTGAAGGCCAGTTCGATCTCGGGATGACCGTAATAGATGGCCGGATCGACGAAGCCGGCGATGCGATCGCCCTTGACCAGCACATTGCCTGTCCAAAGGTCGCCATGGAGAAGGCTGGGATGGGAGGGCTCGGCGAGATACTCGCCGAGAACGGCCGCCAGCCGCTCGATCCGGCCGTAGAGGGGAAGGGGCAGGGTGCCTTCATCGCGCGCGGCCTGCGCCATATGGAGCAGGCGATGATCGCGGAAGAAGGGCACCCACTTTTCACTCAGCGGATTCGGCTGATGCAACGGGCCGATCAGTGTGTCGTAGGCAAACCCGAACCGATCGCGCGGCGTGGCATGGAGCTGTGCCACCAGCGTCGCCGCATGGCGTTCCACAGCGGGCGTAATGGACCCGCCGTCGTTATCAATGAAGTCCATCACCAGGAGATCGGCTTCGGCCGCATAGACGTGCGGCACGGGCAGCTCCGACAGGCGCGCCAGATCGGCAAGCATGGCGCCTTCGAGTGCAAGGCTGGGACCGCGTGTCGAATCGCTCGTGCGCGCTTTGACGGCGACCCGGCGCCCGTCGCTCAGTGTGGCCACCAATCCGGTCAAACCGAAGCCGGCCGAGAGGGGAGCGCGCGACACCACGCGGGCACCGAGAATCGTGTCCAGGCGATGGTTTAGCAGGGCGTCGGGATCGTCCATTTCAACTGCGATTTTTGGTCGTACACAGATCGTATGCAATGTCACAACGCTGATACAAAACCAGCTTATTCGCCGATTTACTATGTTGGACACGCGCAGGGAAGAAGAGGAGCCGTCCGACGCTGGCGTCCAGCGTTATCGTGCTCTTTTTATTTCGGACATCCACCTTGGCACCAAGGCTTGCCAAGCAGAAGCGTTTCTGGACTTCCTGAAGACGCACAAGGCGCCGAAAATTTATCTTGTCGGCGACATCGTAGACTTCTGGCGCATCCGGCGCGGGGTCTATTGGCCGCAGCCCCATAACGACGTCCTGCAGAAGCTGCTCCGCGAGGTCCGCAAGGGCACTGACCTCGTCTACATTCCCGGCAATCACGACGAAGCCATGCGCGAGTATTGCGGGTCCCAGTTCGGCGGCATCGCCATCGAGCGGCAGACCGTCCATACCGGTGCGGACGGGCGGCGCTATCTGATCATGCATGGCGACGAGTTCGATGTCGTGGTGCGCTACGCCAAATGGCTGGCCTTCCTTGGAGATTGGGGCTATGTCACCGCGCTGTGGTTCAACACCCACCTGAACGCGGTACGCCGGTGGTTCGGCATGCCTTATTGGTCGCTTTCGGCCTATCTCAAGTACAAGGTCAAGCGCGCCGTGAATTTCATTGGTGAGTTCGAGCACGCGTTGGTACAGGAAGCGCGCCGGAGTGGCGCCCAAGGCGTAATCTGCGGACATATTCACCATGCCGCTATGCGTCAGGTAGAAGACGTGGTTTATATCAACACGGGCGATTGGGTCGAGAGCTGCACGGCAGTCGTCGAGACCGAAGAAGGAGTCTTCCAGATCATCCGTTGGAATCCTCATACTGGTGTGCGTGAGCCCGAGACTTCCTCCAAGGAGCTTGAGGCGGCCGCCTAATGCACGTTCTCGTCGTCACCGACGCCTGGTACCCCCAGGTCAACGGAGTTGTGCGCACCTACGAGCGGCTTGCGCAGGAAATTCCCAATTTTGGCGCGGAAATCAGCTTCCTCGTTCCGTCGCAGTATCGCACGCTTCCTTGCCCCACCTATCCTGAGATCCGGCTCGCGCTAGCGACGCCGGGCATGGTCGACCGCTACATCGAAAGCGTCGGGGCGGACTTCGTTCACATCGCGACGGAAGGGCCGCTCGGTCTTTTGGCGCGCCGCCATTGCCGCAAGAACAAGCGGCCGTTCACCACGAGCTATCACACCCGCTTCCCCGAATATGTCTCGGCGCGCCTGCCTGTGCCCGAATCCTGGTGCTACAGCTTCCAGCGCCGCTTCCACAATAGCGGGGCCGGCATGTTCGTGGCCGCACCTTCGGTAGAGGAGGATCTCGGGGCCAAGGGGTTCAAACGCATGATGCGCTGGACGCGCGGCGTCGACGTGGATCTGTTCCGGCCGCAAAACGTGCGGCTGTACGGCGACGGCCCCGTCTTCATGTATGTGGGCCGCGTGTCCGTCGAGAAGAATATCGAGGCTTTTCTGAAGCTCGATCTTCCCGGGCGCAAAGTCGTTGTCGGCGGGGGCCCGCAGCTGACCGAGCTCCAGCGCGCCTACCCGGATGTGCACTTCACCGGTCCCAAGGAAGGCGAGGAGCTTGCCGCGGCCTACGCCTCCGGCGATGTCTTCGTCTTTCCCAGCCTTACGGACACGTTCGGCCTGGTGCTCCTGGAAGCCCTGGCATGCGGGGTCCCGGTGGCGGCCTATCCCGTCCACGGGCCCAAGGACGTCGTGACCGACCCGACCGCCGGCGTGCTCCATAGCGACCTGCAGACGGCGGCGCTGCAGGCCCTGGACCTCAACGGCGAGGATGCCCGGTCCCATGCCTTGAACTTCAGCTGGGAAAACTCGGCACAGCAGTTCCTGGATAATGTGCTGGCGGCCCATAATCTCGGCCTGCCCGAGCGGCGGCGTCTCTTGCCCCGCCTGCGCCCCAGCCGCTTGATGCGTAAGAAAACAGCGGCCTAAGCAGCCTCTCCGAAAACGCCCCCCAAAAGAAAACGGCCCGGTTGGGGAACCGGGCCGGTGCATATTGTCATGCGTCAGTTTGGGGGACGCGTTGGGGGATCTTGCGTCTTCCTTCAGATGGTTCCGCGTCACGGGGCTTTCAAGGGCGAGCCATATTGATTTTTTGCTCCGGCGGCGCTTGGCCAGCCACAAAAGAAAACGGCCCGGTGGGGGGACCGGGCCGTTCGCATTCGCATGCGTCAGTTTGGGGGACGCGTTGGGGGATCTTGCGTCTCCCATGAGATGGTTCGCCGCCATGGGGCTTTCAAGGGCGCGGCGAATTAATTTTTCGGTCCGGCGACGCTTGGCCAGCCACAAAAGAAAACGGCCCGGTGGGGGGACCGGGCCGTTCGCATTTTCATGCGTCAGTTTGGGGGACGCGTTGGGGGATCTTGCGTCCTCCCAGAAATGGGCAGGGCCTATAGGCTTTCAAGACCCGACAGACGATTTTTTCCGATATGAGCTTAAGATACTGAAAATATTGACTTAAACGTCACCCGAAAAGCGCCGCGCGTTGTGCGGCGACAAGCGCTTCGAGGGTCAAAGGCTCGGGCCGCTCGAAAGGGCGCGGTCCGTCGGAGAGGAGGGCGGACGCCGTTGGCTCGGTAGGTGCGGGCAGGGTTGTAGATGCTGGCAGCTTAACAAGCGCGGGCTCGTCTGCCGGGGCCGCGTCGTTTGCAGGGACTGGGACGGCCTCTTCGGGCACGAGACGGTTCGTCCGCCGCGGTGTCGGTTCAGATACTGGTTCCAGACCCGCATGAGGATGCTCGTCGCGAGCGGGTTCGCTCTCGTCCACGGTCGCTGCGCCGGCGCGTGTCTGCTGCGGCTCCGTTTCGAAGGCCCCGCTCACGTCGAGAGCCTTAGCAGCATCCAGAAGGTTCTTCGTTTCGTGGTCGCTCCAGTCCTCGATCAACGCATCGATGCGGCGCTCCACGTCGCGCAGCAGGTTCAGGGCATCGGCTGTCTGCTGTCCCGCGATCTCCCGCCGTGCACACGCCGTGTAGATGTCGGCGGCGCGCTCATCCAGCCTGTCGCAACAGTCGAGAGCGACGCCCTGCTCGCGCAGCGCCCATGAAACGCTTTGAATCTCTTCCAGTGCCTCGAGCACATCGGACGTCGCGCGGGCCGAGGCTTCGACGATCTGCTCGAAGGCGCACGGTGCCGCAATCGGATCGGATACCGGGATGTCCACGAGCTGGAGTTCGCCGATCTCCCGCCGCAATTCGCCGATGGTTTCGCTCATCGCAACGAGCTCGGACACGAGGCCATGCGATTGACGAGTCCGTTCCGGCGCGACCGAAGCGGACTCGAGCCGCACGAGCGCGTCCAACAGCAATTTGACTTCCGGTGTGGGGTGCTGACGCGCATAGTCCGCCAAGAATCGGCGGCCAAGCTCGGACCCTCTCAGCGTCGTCTCAAGCGCGGCATATTCCGCATGCTCGGCTGAGCTGGATTGCGGATCGCTGTCGCTTCGAGACAGAGCCTGTGCGGCGCCAGTTGCGCGGTTCAGCATGGTGCAACCAATCTATCTGATTCGATGGTGCACTCGAAGGTAGTCATCGTCCTAAAGGGAATGGTTAACGAACATGGACGGCTTCGCGTCACCTGAGAATGCCACGCAGGCGACGAGCCGTGCTCTCGCTTGGCGTCTGGGCTTTCTCTACGCGGTCCTGTTCCTGATCATCGGCTGCTATCTGCCTTACCTGCCCGTGTGGTTGGAGTGGCGTGGCTTCACGCCCGATCAGATCGCCATCCTGCTCGCGACCCCGCTGTTCGGCCGCATCCTCATCGCGCCTTCGATCAGCTTCGTTGCCGACCTGCTGGGAGACAGACGCTTCGTGCTCATCCTGTCGGCCTGGGGATCAATGATCGCCTATGGCGCGCTCTGGGTCTCGAGCGGCTTCTGGCAAATGTTCTTCGCCATGGTCCTCGTTGCCTTGGCCTCGACCGCGCTGATGCCCTTGACCGAGACGATCGCGATCACCGGTATACGGCGCGCCCGGCTCGACTACGGCAAGGTCAGGCTTTGGGGCTCGCTCAGCTTCGTCGCGGCCAGTCTCGGAGTCGGTGTCGTCATCCAGCAGGCCGGGGCCGGGCTCGTCGTGCCGCTGCTCGTGGGCGCGGCCGCGTTGATGATCGTGGGCACCTATTTCATTCCGCACGACCTTGCGGTGACGCGCCGCGCCAAACCTACAGGCGAGGGGACGCCCCCGCGGCGGCTTCGCTTGTCCGACGCCACCGCACTCATGCGCTCGCCGCTGTTCCTGCTGTTTCTCGTCGCGACCAGTCTCGTGCACGGGAGCCATGCCATGCTCTATGCGTTCGGCTCGCTCCACTGGCGCGCGCAAGGATTCTCCGGCGGCACGATCGGCGCGCTGTGGTCAATCGGCGTCATCGCGGAAGTCCTGCTGTTCGCCGTGTCGGGCCGCATCGTTGGGCGCATTGGTTCGACACGCCTTCTGGTCTTGGCCGGCTTCATGACGGCGCTGCGCTGGAGCCTTATGGCGTTCGACCCGCCGCTGTGGGCGACGGCGATCCTGCAGACGCTGCACGCCATGAGCTTCGGCGCCGCGCACCTCGCCGCCATTCACTTTCTGACTCACGCGATCCCGGAGGATCGCTCCGCCACGGCTCAGGGTCTGTTCTCGGCGGTGGTCGCCGGCCTTGTGATGGGAACGGCCACGTTGCTGTGCGGCCCGCTCTACGCAAGTCTTGGCGGGGAGTCCTACGCGGTGATGGCGGCGATCGCCGCAGTGGGGACGCTCGCTGCGATGCTGCTGCGCAGGCACTGGCATGGCGGCATCGTCGTCGAACACGCAAGGCCGGAGCACCCAGCTTCGGACGCTCAGCCCCAAAGCGCGGGTGAGGGCGGGTAGACGTCTCCGTTCTCATAGGCAAGCGCGGCGCCCCGGTCGCGTGCGAGCAGCAGCGGCCCGTCCAGGTCGACCCAGTCCGCCGTCTGCGCGACGAGGAGGGCCGGCGCCATGGCAAGCGACGTCGCCACCATGCAGCCGACCATGATCTTGAGGCCGTGCGTACGGGCGTGTTCGGACATGCGCAGCGCTTCGGTGAGCCCGCCCGTCTTTTCGAGCTTGATGTTGACGGCGTCGTAGCGGCCGACAAGCTGTTCGAGGCAAGCGCTGTCATGAGCCGATTCATCCGCGCAGATCGGAACGTCATGGGCGATCTCGGCAAGCAGCGCGTCGTGGTCCGCCGGAAGCGGTTGCTCGACGAGCTCGACCCCTGTTTCGTCCGCCACGGCGAGAAGCGGTTGAAGCTGGTCCGCGCCCCACGCCTCGTTGGCATCGACGATCAGACGGGCATCGGGCACCGCATCCCGGACCGCCCGCATCCGCTCCGCATCGCCATCGCCGCCCAATTTGAGCTTTAACAGCGGATGGGCGGAAGCTTCATGCGCCCGCGCGGCCATGACCGCTGGCGCCCCCAGCGAGATCGTAAAGGCCGTCGGGACCGCCTTGAGGGGCGCCAACCCGATGCGCTCGGCAACCGTCCGTCCCGTCTGCTTGGCTTCAAGATCCCACAGCGCGCAGTCGACCGCGTTGCGTGCGGCACCAGGCGGCAGGAGCCCTTCGAGGCGGGAGCGATCGAGACCGCGGCCGAGCTCAGGGCGCAGGTTTTCCATCGCGGCGACCACGCCGTCGACGCTTTCACCATAGCGGGCATAGGGAACGCACTCGCCCCGGCCGGTCGCGCTGCCGTCGCCCATCTCGGCCACAACCACGACCGCTTCGGTCTTCGATCCGCGCGCGATGGTAAAATTGCCGCGAATAGGCCAGTGTTGCACGCGAACCGAAAGGGTCAGCGGCTTGCCGTCGCCAATACGCTCGGCGGGTTCGCTTCCCATCGCAGCTTTATTTCTCCGTTGTTTTCGGCCAAAACGGTTGCGCTGCCATTTGCGCCGAATGCCACAAAGAAGCTTAGATTCTGAGCCAGGCCAAGCCCTTACATGCTAAAGCGTGACAATCAATTCGTCCTTTCGACCGAAATCGAGGCCCCGGGCTTTCGGGTCGAGTTGCGTGGCACGACGTTTCGCCTGGTTGCCACGGGCGCCTGGACCATCTCCGAAGTCGCGGTTCTGGACGAGGAACTGAAGCGGCTGAAGGTCCCCATCCCTCCGTCATCCGAGTTCACGGGCGAAATGGATATCTCGGGCATCGCCGAGATCGACACGTCCGGTGCCTGGCTCCTGCAGCGCACCGCGTCAGCATGGCAGCGCGGAGGTTTGAAGACGCGCTACGCCGGCGCCACGGATAGCTTCCGTATTCTCATCGAAGAAGTTCATCGCCGCGCGCAATCCGATCTGCCGGAGATCGACGAGGTCCCGCCGCTCCAGCAGTTCGTCGACACGATGAAGACAAGCGCGTCGAGCATCTGGCGAGACACGGTCGCCCTGACCGCGTTTCTTGGCGAGGTTACGTTTGCCGCTGTTCGTGTGGTTCGTGAACCCTGGCGGTTCCGTCCGATCTCCTTCATCCATCATCTCGATCATGCGGGCCTGCGGGCATTGCCGATCATCTTTCTGATCTGCTTCCTGATCGGCGCGGTGGTCATGCAGCAAGGCGTGGTGCAGCTGTCCTACTTCGGGGCCGAGGTCATGGCCGTGAACATGGTCGCGATCCTCTCGCTGCGGGAAGTGGGTATCCTGCTGACGTCGATCATGGTGGCCGGCCGTTCCGGTTCGGCCTTCACCGCGGAGATCGGCTCCATGAAGATGCGCGAAGAGATCGACGCCATGCGTACGCTCGGCATCGATCCCATGGACACGCTTGTCCTGCCGCGCGTCGCCGCACTCATTGTGGCGTTGCCGCTCCTCACCTTCATGGGAGATATCGCCGCGCTCGTTGGCGGCGGCGTCATGGCATGGGTGATGCTCGGACTGGATCCGCCTCTCTACATCGACAAGCTCCAAGAGATCGTCAGTTTCCGGCATTTCATGGTCGGCATGATCAAGGCGCCGTTTGCGGCCGTGATCATCGCACTCGTTGGGTGCCTCGAGGGCTTGCGGGTTGAAGGCAGCGCCGAGTCCTTGGGCGTTCACGTGACCTCCGCCGTGGTCAAGGCGATCTTCCTCGTGATCTGCATCGACGGCATCTTCGCCATGTTCCTCGCGGGGATCGGCCAGTGATCGTCGAGGACGGACGCGAAATCCTGATCCGCGTGCGCGGGCTCGCCAAGAGCTTCGGCACGCATCAGATCTGGGAGTCGCTCAACCTCGATGTGTACCGGGGGGAAATCCTGGCCATCGTCGGCGGCTCGGGCCAAGGCAAGTCCGTGTTGATGCGGGTGATCACGGGTCTGGTGCGACCCGACAATGGGGTCGTCACGCTGTTCGGACAGGAAGAACACACGCTGTCGCCCGAGGCGCGGCTTGCGATCGAACAGCGCTGGGGCATCCTCTTTCAGGACGGCGCGTTGTTCTCGTCTCTCACGGTGTTGCAGAACATCGAGGTCCCCATGCGCGAGCACCTGAACCTGTCGCAGTCGATGATGGACGACCTCGCGTTCCTCAAACTAACGATGGTGGGGCTGCCGCCCGAGGCGGCCCACAAGTACCCATCCGAGCTGTCCGGTGGTATGCGTAAGCGCGCAGGGCTGGCCCGCGCGCTCGCGCTCGATCCTGAGATCGTGTTTCTCGACGAGCCCACGGCCGGTCTCGACCCGATCGGGGCCACGGAGTTCGATCACCTTATTCGCAAGCTACAACAGACACTTGGGCTTACGGTCTATATGGTCACGCACGACCTTGATACGATTTTCACGGTATGCGACAGGGTGGCGGTTCTGGCCGACAAGAAGATCGTCCGGACCGGATCGCCCGAAGAGCTACAAAGCACCCCCGATCATCCGTGGATTGAAGAGTACTTCTGTGGCGAACGCGCGCGCGCCGCGAGCCCTACCGAGGAGCGGCGGGTGGTCAGCTGACCGGCGCCAGGTTCTTTCTGAGAGGATCCGATGGAAACTCGAGCCAACTACCTGATGATCGGCGGCTTCATCCTGGGCGCGCTCGCGCTCATCTTCATCTTTGTGTTCTGGGTTGCGAACATCGCCGGCGGCGGCAACCGCTATCAGATCGTCTTCGATAGCTCGGTGGCTGGGCTGACAACGGGATCCCGCGTCGGGTTCAACGGCATCAAGGTCGGTGAGGTGCAGTCCTTCGCGCTCGATCCGCAGGATGCACGAAAAGTCCGTGTGGTGATCAGCGTGAGCGACAACACGCCGATCCGCGAGGACTCGCTCGCGACCATCAAGTCCATGGGATTGGCCGGCGGTAGCGGCGTCGAGATTTCGCCGGGCTCCCCGGATTCGCCGCTGCTCGTGGCCACCGATGAACATCCCATCCCGACGATCGAGGCGGCACCGATGGCCGGTGCTGGTATCTTCGACGCGGCGCCGGCTGCCCTCAATACGGCGAATGCCTTTATCAAGCGCTTGGACGCGTTGATCGCCGCGAACGAGCAAGAGATCAACAATACGATGAAGAACGTCGATGAGTTCACCTCCATGCTGGAAGGCAAGAACCAGGAGATAGAGCAGGCGATCGTCGATTTGCGATCCGGCGCGGAGGACTTCAAGCAGATCAGCGCCAAGCTCGACAAGAACCTCGACGAGCTGACCCTCGAGGCAAAGAAGGGCATGCAGGACTTCAGCGCTGCGATGCAGCAGGCCCGGCAGACGGCGGCCACCATGGACCGTGTCCTCAAGAAGTTCGAAGCCAACCCGGCGAGCTTCCTGTTCGGGGGCTCGCGGCAAGGTAACGTTCAGCGCCGGTAGCGTGTTACCCGGCTAGTACGTAGCCGGGCCCGTGGGCGTTCCCCCCGCCTCGCACCGATCACGCGAGGTTTGCGGCGGCCGCGCCCAGAGGTGCAACGCAGGCAAGGCAAAAGAAAACCCCCTCACTCCGGAGATGGAGGAGGGGGTTTTCCTTTGGGGGAGCCGGACCGGTGTGGTTCGCCTCCGCTAATCTTGTCGTGGCGCGGGACTAGCGCAGCCGGCCGCTCGCATGGGCAAGCAGGAGATAGACCCGTCCGGTCTCGGACGTCAGGTAGTTCTGCAGCATGTTGCCGGCCGGATCGGACTGCTCGGCTTCTGCCAGCAGCCGCTCGAAGTCAGAGACATACCGGTCGACCGTATTGCGGAACTCGGGATCGCGATCGTAGCGGTTCGAGATCTCGTCGAACGTAGCCTGGCCTTCGTAGGTGTAGATGTGCCGTCCGAGCACGCCCCGTTCGCCGGCACGCATGCGATACCAGACCTCCGTAGCAGTCCTGATATCGATCGAGCGTGCGAGCTCGTCGATGCGGAGCTGGCCGGCGCCCGTCGAGGCATAGCCGCCACGCTGCTCGGGTTCCGCCGGGGCCCAGCTCTGCCGGCTTTGACCACCTGACATTTGCGGCGGCAAGCCGCCTGCGGCCTGGTCCAGATCGGTCGCTTCATGACCGCCCGCCACCTGGCGCCCGTGAGCGTCGAAGCGCGGCATTGGCGGCAGGCCGTAGTCGTCAGTCGCAGGCCGGGGTTCCTCGGCGGGAGGCGCGTAGGAAGCCGGTGCGGGCTGCTGCGGGGCCGGCTGCTGCGGAGCAGGCTGACCGTAAGGGTCGGGATTCAGCGTAAGCGGCGCGGCACCCAGCGGATCGGCCGCAGGAGGCGTCGGTGTCGGTGCCGCAGCAAACGAACCGGCTGTAAACGGAGCCGGCTGGGCGCTGGCCTGAGAAACCGCCTGCGTCGCGGCGTACTGAGCAGCCTGATTTGCCGCCTCGGAAGCCGCGCGGGATGCGGCTTCCTTTGCAGCCTGGCTTGCCGCCTCGGAAGCGGCGAGAGTCGCGGCCTCCGTTGCAGCTTGGCGTGCAGCTTCTTTCGCCGCCTGCGTTGCCGCCGCCGTGGCAGCCTGGGCGGCGGCCTGCGATGCGGCTTGCGTCAGGTTCGGCGTCATCGACTCGATTTCACGCAGCTGATCGTTGAGTGCCTTGCGGATCGCCGTGGTCGCCTGCGCGGCCTGCTCGGGCATGCTGTCCAAGCGCGCCTGCATGTTCTGGCGGAGCGAGTCGAGATCGACCGCCGTCTTCTGCGCCTGTTCGCGCATGCCGCGCGAGGTGTTGTCGAACTGACCACGGATCTGTTCGAGCTGGCGGCCGACCTGCGTGATGACCGTCTCGAAGTTGCCCTTGAGGTCGGTGACGGCGCGGGCGGTATGTGCCTGAGCCTCTTCGCGCAGCTTCTCGATCTGGCCGAGTGTCTGCTGAACCTGACCGGCCGTCTCGTGGCCGAGGGAGGTCGTGATCTGCTTGGCCCGTTCCTCCGCCTGGGTGAGGGCGCTTTCCATGAGGCCGGAGTAGTTCCGCATCATGCCGTCGAGTTCCGTCGCCTTGGTGTTCACCGTATGGAGCAGCGAGATGATGGCCTGATGGCGTCCCTCGAGGATCGAGTCGATCTTGGCGTTGGACGAGTCGAGCGCCTTGGCGGCCGTGAGGATCGCCTGGCCCTGGCTCTCGAAACGCTGAGTCAGCCCATGGATCTGATCCAGCAGCCCGCGGGAGACCTCACGCAGCGTGCCGGTCTGATTGGTCAGGATATTGACAGCCTCGGTGGACTGCGCCCCGACCTGTTCGGCGGTCTGCTGCATCATCTGCGAGTTGTTCGCCAGGACCTCGTTGAGCTGCATGGTCTGGGACGAGAAGACCTGACCCACCATGCGCGTGTGCTCGCCGAGCATCTTGTCGGTCTCGGCCGTGTTCTGGCCGAACGTGGTCTCGATGACCTTCAAACGCTCCGCAAGGGCGTTGATCACGTACTGAGCGCGCTCGTTCATGACCTTGTCGAACGACTGCGCCTGCTCGGTGATCGAGGCTTCCAGGCCCTTCGCCCGGTCGAGCAGCGTCTGCGTGAAGGCATCCGCCTGGCCGGTGATCAGCTTGGTGAAGGTGTCCGAGCGCTCCGCCAGCGTCTTGTCGAGCGCGATGGCGCCCTGATTGACGGCGGAGGTGAACTGCGCCGTGCGGTCCGCGAGGGTCTTGTCGACCTTCGACGTCTGCTCCTCGACGGCAGCGGCAAGACCGGCGGTCCGTTCCTGGAGCGTCTGGTCGAAGCTGACCGCGCCTTGGGCGACGACGCCGGTGAGGGCCTCTGTCTGGTGGGCGATCGTCTCGCCGAGCTTCGCGGTGCCGGCGGCGACCGTGGCGTTCAGGGCCTCGGTGCGATCGGCAAGCGTCTTCTCGAAGGTGACCGCGCTCTCGGCGACCATGTTGGTCAGTCCGTCGGTCTTGTCCTGAAGCGTCTTCTCCAGGGTGACGGCGCTTTCGGCCACCACGTTGGTGAAGGCCGCGGTGCGCTCGCTCAGCGACTGGTCGAGCGTAACGGCGCTCTCGGCGATGACGGAGTTCAGCGTATCCGTCCGATCCGTGAGCATCTTGTCGAGCGTGACAGCGCTCTCGGCGACGACGGAATTCAGCGTATCCGTCCGGTCCGTGAGCATCTTGTCGAGCGTCACGGCGCTCTCGGCAGCCACGTTCGTGAAGGCTTGCGTCTTGTCCGTCAGGGTCGTGGACAGAGCCTCGGTCTTCTCACCAAGGGTCGTCTCAAGCGCAACGGCGCCTTGGGCCAAGAGGTTCGTCAGTTCGTTCGTCTTGTCGGTAAATGTCTGTCCCAGCGCAACGGCGCTTTCGGCAGCAAGATTGGTGAACGTCTCGGTGTGGTCGCCGAACGTCTTGTCGAGCGTGACGGCGCTCTGGGCTACGACGGCGGTCAACGCTTCGGTGCGTTCGCTCATCGTCTTGTCGAGAACGATGGCGCCTTCCGCGACGGTGGACTCGAGCCCCTTGATGCGCTCCGAGAGCGAAGTCTGAAGGGCTTCCGTACGGTCCTTCATGGTGTTGTCCAGAAGGGTCGTCTTTTCCGTCACGGTGGTTTCCAGCGACGTCAGGTTCTTGGTGGCGGCGTCGATAATCTTGGTGAGGCGGCCCTGTTCCTTCGTCATGCGCTCAATAAGGCCGGGCACCTGCTCGGAGATCTTGGTCTGTGCCTGATGGACCTGCTCGGCGGCTTCGTTGGAACGTGCGACCAGGAGTTCGGTCAGCTGGGTGCCGCGCTCGGAGAGGCGCTGGTCGATCGACCCGCTGGCATTGGCGATGTCGCGGGAAATCTGCGCGCCCACGCCCTTCAAGGCCTCGCTCACGCGCTGGCTGTTGTTGGTGAGCGCATCGCGCTCCGTCGCCAGTTCGTTGATGAGATTCCGGACCCGAAGCTCGTTCTCGCCATAGGAGCGCTCAAGAGCGGCGACCTCGTTGTGAACCATGGCTTCGAGCTCGGAGGCGCGGCCGATGGCGCGCGAGATGGCGTCGTTCATCGCCGCGACCTGGCGGCGGATGGTCTGGCCGACCGAGGCCACGGACTGTTCCGCAAGCTTGTCGGGCTCCGCCAGACGTACGGCGACCTCGGTCATGGCGGACGCCATGAGACGCAGTTCCTGGGCACGCCAAACGAGGAGGGCCAGGAACCAGAAAATGATGATCGGGACGAGGATGGCAGCCGTCGAAGAAAGAACCGCGCTGGCCGTGCTGCTGGCATCGGAGATCACGCCGAAGGCGAAGAAGCCGCCCAGGATGAACCAAGCGACCGAGGCGCCGAGCGCAATCAGAAACGGTGTGCGGGCAGGACGCTGCTGCAGTGCGAAGATCAAACCGCCGATGGACGGGATGTCGTCATTGGCGGGGGCCGACAGACGGCGCTGCGGCGGCGGGCCGGCCGGCCGGCGTGTCCGGGCCAGATGCTTGGGCGAGGGGGCCGTGCTTGCGCTCTCGGGTGCGTCTCCGGCGCCAGCGTCCTCCTGTGGTGTCTTGAGAGGCCGCGATGTCGCCTGGGGCTTGGGCTGGTCCTTGAACTCGACCTTCGGCTCTTCGCGCTTTTGAGCCGCTTCGCCGCGCGGCTCGTCGCGTCTACGCTGTTCGGCCTTGAGCCGGTCCGCCAAAGAAGAGCGTCGGGGCAGGGTCGGCGTGTCCTCGACATCGTCGTCGGACGAGCCCCCCATCATTGCCTCAAGCGGCCCCTTGGTCTGATCCTTCTCGTCGGATGCTTCCTTTTCCGGAGCCGACTTCGCTTGTTCCTGCGCCATTACGCGTTCCTCGCACCACTTGATACTCAGAGTAGGAGAAGTTTTGCCGTCCGACACAAAGACCGCCAGTGGCAGCGCATCGCGTCCGGGGAGGACCGCCTCTCATCTGGCCTTATCTAACCAGAAGGTCCCCAACGCTTTTTCCCCCTCATGCCAACATCGTTAACGAATTCTTAGCGATAAACAAAGCTGAATCGGTTACTTGGGTTAACGGCCAATAACCCATTATAAAGAAAGAAAATTCCGTAGGCCAGTGCTGCGAATCGCCTATAGTTAAGTGCCTGCCGATCCTTGGGCGGATCAATTCTTAGTTGCGCAAGGGACACAGCAGTTGCCCTGATGCAACAAATTTGCATCTCGCTTGTTGGTTTTGCCGTGGAATCAGGGGCAAGGTCCGGTTGCAGAACGGGATTTTAGGCGGAACATCGCAACGGAGCACCGCTATGGCTGGTGAGCATGCGCAGCAGGTCGGTACGGTAGGATCGGCAGTCGACGGTGAAGAGTCGGAGGCGCCGGTCGATATGGCCCATTTGGCGCGCTACACGCTTGGGGATGAGGCGCTGGAGCGCGAGGTCCTTGAGCTGTTTTGCACACAGTCGGTGTCGTATCTGGAGCAACTCCGCGCGGCCACATCGCACAAGGATTGGTGCCATGCCGCCCATTCGCTCAAGGGCTCGGCCCGCGCGGTCGGGGCTTGGCGCATGGCGCGGGCGGCCGAGTATATCGAGGCGCTGCGTGAGGATATTCCACCCGAGGTGCGCGCGGCGCAGATTGGGGAACTGGAAGCCTCTCTCCAGGAAGCATCGGCCTTCGTGGCGAACCTGAGTGACGATCGCGGCCCTTAGAGGTGCCACGCCTTCTTGTCGCATGGCTCTGGCGCCATCAGGTCAATTGCCCTATAGAGCACGGGCCGATTACGGGAGGGACATCCCGGATCGGGCAATCTGCCGGGCACAGTGATCATCGACACCGAAGGCCCGAAGTCCGAAATGCAAAGCCGTTTTCAAGCCTCCCTACATCATGCTCAAAGTCACCTTCATTCAACCGGATGGAATAGAAAACACGGTCGAAGCCGAACCGGGCATGACCTTGATGGAAGCCGCCGTGAAGAATTCGGTGCGCGGGATTGCGGCCGAGTGCGGCGGCGCCTGTTCCTGCGCGACATGCCACGTGTATGTCGAAGAGGCTTGGCGCGAGGCCACGGGCGAGCCTGAGGCGATGGAAGAGGACATGCTAGACTTTGCGTTCGATGTTCGTCCTTCGAGCCGCCTTTCTTGTCAGATCAGACTGACCGAAGAGCTCGACGGGCTCACGGTCCGGATTCCAGAAAAACAATTCTGAGGCACTATGTCAGTGGACGTCATTAAGACCGATGCGGTCATTATCGGCGCGGGGCCGGTTGGACTCTTCGCCGTTTTCGAGCTCGGCTTGCTCGACGTGAAGTGTCACGTCATCGATATTCTCGATCGCCCGGGCGGTCAGTGTGCGGAGCTTTATCCCGAAAAGCCGATTTACGATATTCCGGCCATTCCGGTCGTGACGGGGCAGCAGCTCACCGATCAGCTCATGGAGCAGATCCAGCCCTTCGGCCCTGAGTTTCACTTCAGCGAGCAAGTGGATTCGATCGAGAAGACCGAGGACGGCTTCCGGCTCGCGACCGACGCAGGCACGACATTCGAGTGCAAGGTCGTTGTGATCGCCGCCGGCGGCGGGTCTTTCACGCCTAAGCGTCCGCCGCTCCCCGGCATCGAGAATTACGAGGGCACGTCGGTCTACTACTCCGTCCGTAAGATGGACGCGTTCAAGGACAAGGACGTTCTGATCGTCGGCGGCGGCGATTCCGCGCTCGACTGGACCTTGAACCTTCAGCCTGTCGCCAAGTCGCTCACGCTGCTGCACAGGCGCTCGGAGTTCCGGGCCGCACCCGCTTCCGTTCAGAAGATGATGGAACTGGTGGACGGCGGCGACATCTCGTTCAAGCTCGGACAGGTCACCGAACTCCACGGCGACAACGGTCAGCTGACCGGCGTGACCGTCAAGGGGTCGGATGGTGCGACCTTCGAACATCCGACCGAAGTCATGCTGCCGTTCTTCGGCCTCACCATGAAGCTCGGACCGGTCGCGAACTGGGGGCTCAATCTCGAAGAGAACCTCATTTCCGTCGATACGGAGAAGTTCGAGACGAGCGAGAAGGGCATCTTCGCCATTGGTGACATCAACACCTATCCGGGCAAGCTGAAGCTCATCCTGTCGGGCTTCCACGAGGGCGCTCTCATGGCGCAGGCCGCGCATCGGATCATCTATCCCGACAAGAAGCTCATCTTCCAGTACACGACATCGTCGTCGAACCTGCAGAAGAAGCTCGGCGTCAAGTAACGTCGCTTTGTCGTTCGGAGAGGGAAGCCGCTACGCCAAGGAGCGGTAGACCGCCACGGTGTGGGGGCTGAGCAGCTTCAGCTTGAACTCATCGATCTGCGAGGGCTCGACGCGTGCGAAGACGCCGCTGGCTTCCACCAGGTCGGCCGCGATCGGGTCGACCAGGATGAGATAGAGCCGCCGCGGCGTCATCCGATACGCCATCACGATATTGTTCAGCACCTCGGCAAACACTTCGCGCGCGAACGGATTGAAGAAGAAGTGCACGGAGGCGCCGTCGGGCGGCCCCACCTCTACCGCGTCCGCAAGAACGCATTCGACATTCCGGCACCGCATGCTGGAACGCGGATACTGGGCGATGTTCATCTCCGCGTTGTCGTGCAGTTCGGCTGCGAATTCGACGCCGGCGACAGCGGCAAACGGATGCTCGGCCGCCAGAAGCATAGCGCGGCCCTTGCCGGCGCCATAATCCACAAAGGTGAACTCGGACAGGTCCTCGGTCACTTGCGCCAGCGCCCAGTCGAAGACTTGGCAGGGGACGGGTCGGTAGTCGTGCCCGAAGGCCCGGTTGGGACTGTCGATCGTCAGCGTCGACAGCGCTTGGGGATCCTTTGTCGGCACGAAGAACAATTGCTCCCGCGATGCATCGAGCACACGTTCGTGGAGCTTGCGCACGAGCGACTGATGCTCGGCCTTCAGCCTGTCCATCCAAGAGCCGGTGGGCAGCGCCTTCTTCGCAGGCTTCTTCTCAGGCTTTGTCTTGGTGGCTTGTTGGGGCGCAGGCTGCGGTGCGGGAGTGGCAGCCGCGGGCGCAGCCGCTACGGGTGCTGCGGCTTGTTGCGGGGGAGGCGACTGTGTCGGGGGCTGTGCTTGTGGCTGCGTTGCCGCCTTGTTCGCGATCTGCGCCATGCGCTCCGCGAGCCGCCCGCGGATCGCAACCTTGCTCGAGGCAGTCACATCCGCAGTGGTCCGTGCACTGACGGCTGAAGGGCGGGCAGCCGAAGGATCGACAGCCGCCGCCGCGCCGCGGTCCTTAGAAGACGCAGCAACAGTATTCTCCGCCGGTTGTGAGCCGCGGGTTATGGCCGTCATCGACAATTCCCCCTTCTGCGCAACGATTAGGCAGAGTGGCATGCGACGCAAGCATTCCTAAGGGGGTTAGGTTAACGGTGCCCGTCCAAGTTGCCAGAGAAATATGGTATCCTCTTGATTCGCTGGGAAGACTCCGGCGTTTCGCCGGCATCGACCCAAGCTGCGGGGATTAAGGCGTGCACGCACGAGATTTGTACGATTCCGTAAGACCGGGCCTTGTGGCGATGCTCCCGAGGCTGCAGCGCTTTGCCGATGTGCTCGCTGGCGGGCGCGGCGCGGGCCGCGGCCTGTTACAGCGAGCGCTGCAGTACATGCTGGCCGAACAGCATCGCTATCAGCGTGGCACGGCGCTGGATGTGTGGGCCTTCAGCGAGGTCTATCGCCAATGGCGCTACGAGCTGAGCGGCGAATCCGATCCGATGGTGCAGGCAAAGATCGACGATGTGGCGTTCGGCGCCTTGTTTGACCTCGAAGAGGAGCCGGGCTTTCGCGACGAGCCCGTGATCGATTTTCTAGTCGCATTGCCGCCGCAGCAGCGTCTGACGCTTCTTCTCGTCTACGGCGAGGGATTTGAACACGAGGATGCGGGACGGATCCTCGATGTGTCGTCCGAGATGATCGCCGCGCGTCTCATCCGTATGAGTACGTCATTGGCGGACCGGCTGAGCGATCGTCCGCCGGCACAGGCCGCCGCGATTGTCGAAACACTATATCCCGAGGGACACAGAGCTTCACCATGACCGAACTCTCAGATGAACTCTTGGTGGCGTATGTGGATGGTCAACTGGCGCGGAAGCAGACCCGCGCTATCGACAAGGTGCTGGAACAGGACGATGTACTGGACGCCCGCGTCACGGCGCTTAAGCACGCCCACGCTCGGCTCGAGGCGGCGTTCGAGGCAATCCTTGCAGGGGAAGAGGCCGACATTTCCGAGGTGGCCGCGCCGCCGGTGGAAGATGGGTTCTGGGTGCCCTGGCGCACATTCAAGATCACCGCGGCCTCGGCCGGTCTCGTGATTGCGCTGGCGCTCGCGATGCTCGGCTATGGCTGGCCGCTGGCCAAACCCGGCATGGGATCGGCTCCCGGCGCCGTGACGGACTCCGGCGCAGGCACCGCAGCTCAGGTCGAGCTCGAGGTCGCGCCCGAACCCACCGCCCCTTAGCTTGCCATTCCTTAGAACGTGCGGAAGTCGCCGGCGAGATACCGGTTCAGCTCGGGACGGATTTCGTCGACTCGTTCGCGCGTGCAGTACTTCGCATCCTGCTTTGCGCGCGCGGTCGTGGATTCGAGCGAGTAGTCGTACGCTTTTTGGATTTCCTGCATCCGCCGGGCGTCCGCGCCGTAGGATTGTTCGAACGCGAAGTAGCGCGCGCGCAGCTGTGCCGGGTCGAATACGAAGCCGCAAATGGAGGCACGCGCCGAAAGCCAGCCCACGCGGGTCGGACGATCGTTGGGCTTGGCCTTCTTCGTGAAGCCAGGAATTCCGTCAGCCGCCGGAAGCCCGCCGCTCCAAAGCCCGCCAATAGCGCTATCGTCACCCGGCGCTTTGGCATTGTTGCCGCCGCCTAACGAACTCATCGTACCGCAGCCTGAGAGCACCACGACAACGCCGAGCGCGGTGATGGCCGCGATGTAGGGGCGGGACCGTGTGGAGGACTTCGATTGCATGACGGCGCGATCTTATCGGCGCGGTGCGGCCAGCTAAAGGGGGGACAGGTTGCAGAAACAGAGAAAGGCGGAGCTTTGTCGGCCCCGCCTCCCTGTTGCGATGTCGAACCACCCGCCCGTTCGGGACGTCTGGTCGGCGCCGCGGGACCTTTCGGCCCCTTGGCCACGGTTTTGGCTGCAAGGTCTCCCACGAGTGGGCTCCCGAGAGCCGGCGCCGCGACCTGACCACGGCCCTTATTTTCCGTCGCGTTGCTACGACGCGGCTTCCGCTCTGGCCAAGCGAGAAGCCTGACAGCGGTGGGATCAGTGGCGCGAAACACTCTGCCGGGTTCACCACACGGTACTGCGGCGCAACCGCCAGACCGTAGAATTTCGCGTCTACTTTTCCCGCCGCCTTCAGCCACCCACGGCATGGATGACCTCGGGCTTGCCTTGCCCTAACGAGTCTGCCGCCGTTTCCCGGCGCCTCCAGATTTCTCCGTCAGCCCCTTCCACAACCGGCCAACTCGCAAGATCAAGACTATACGATTGGTTTTTCGTTGCAGCAGGTGCGTGAGGCTTATCCCCGCAATCCACCGGAGGCCGATTAAAATCAATCAGATCAATGTGTTAATAATACACAGGCGGGCAGGTTGCCGCAGGCCCCGTTTGTGCCCGGAAAAACGCGGGCGAGCCGTTGCCGCTGCCGTTTTTCTGACCCTGTTCGGCGCGTATGCTAGGGTCCTGCAGGGGGATTTTCGAGCGGATGAATAGGCTGGTCGGCAAGGCAATGGCGTTTATGGCGGCATCGCGCGCAGCGCTTTTTGCTGCTCTGTCGCCGCTGCTTGCGTTCGCATCGAACGTCGGACGCAACGTTGCCCGCCGCTCCGCCGAAACCTTCCCAAAGCTTGCCGTTCGCGCCCGATGGCTGCGTGGACGCGCCATGCGGTTACCGCGCCCTGCCGTCCGGCTCATCGCCGCGAGCACGGCTGTTGTGCTGACACTCGCCGCCCTCGCTCTGCCCGGCAGGAACGATGGGCGGATGCTGGCCTCGGTCGAGTTGGCGCTTGGGGGTAGTGGCGTCGTCGTCGTCGCCGGCACGCGCGCGGACGAGATCCTGATCGCGCCGCCGCCGCAAACGCTCGCAGCAACCGGCAGCATCCCGACCCCGCCGGCGACGGATGCGCCAGAGCAGCAACTCGCAAGCGCGGCGCCGCAGCCCGAAGAACCGGAACAGGCGGAAAAGCCGGCACAGACGCAAGAGCCGAACCTCGCGGGCCTCGCCGAAATTCCGCCGGAGCTGCTGGCGAAACAAGGCAAGCGCAACGGAGCCGGGTCCGCGCGCAAAGCGTCCTTCGCGGCCTTTTCCGAGGCGCAAGAGAATTTGCCCTGGAAGGAAGTCGAACCCGTCGTGTTCACGCCGATGGGGCCGGGCCAACAGCACAAGTCGGGGACTGCCCCGGCGCAAAGCCCGGCACCGGGCATCACCAAGGTGTCGAGTGCCGACATCGGCAAATGGACGAAGGGCAAGGCGACCAAGATCATGGGCGCGGATCGCACGAAGCCGCTCTACCATTTCGTCGTCTGGCTCGAACCGCCGAAGGCGATGCAAGCGCGCGTGGCCGGCGTGTCCTACGACTTCAGTTCGCCGGCCGTGCAGCCCCAGTCTCAGGCCTCCAGCGACCCTGGTAGCGGTTTCAAGATCAACGCGGCGGGACTTGCGTGCGCCGACGAGATCACCGTGACGCTGCGCTTCGACGACGGCCGGGTCGAGACGACCCATATCGACGGCTGCGAGCTGTTCAACAAGGCCTGAGCAGCGGGCCCGGGCTTAGTTGAGCCCGGCCACTTCCGCCACGAGTTCGCGAAAACGCGGCCGCTGCTGCTCGATATAGGGCAGGGGACGGCAGACATCGATCGTGGCGATCCCGATCCGCGTCGTCAGCGCTCCGTTGAAAACACCCTCGCCGAGCTTCCTCGATAGCCGCGCCGTGAGCCCGTGCCCGACGAGTTGCTGAATGACGTCGTCGCCCAGGGCGATCCCTCCCGTCAGCACGATGTGGGTGACCACCATGCGCGCGAGCTTCATCAACGAGAAGAAACCAGGCCGCGCGCCGTAGAGCGTCGCGAGCTTCCGCAGCATGCGCAGGTTCTGCGCGGCGACGAACATCATGTCGACGAGCGCATTGGGGCTGACCGCGGTCACGACCGAGACGCGCTTCGCGGACGAGGCCACGATGCTGCGTGCAACCGGATCGAGCGGCGCGACCAGCGTGCGCTCGCTGAGACGCAAGAGCTCCTCGGCGTTCATGATGTCGTTCTCATGCTCGGCGAGACGCTGCATGCCCCAGGCGAGGTCGTCGCGGCCGCGATAGAAGCGCTTCAGGCGCCGGGTCACGTCGATCGCGAGCGGCTTATCGTTTTGACGCGCGGCGCTGTCCGCTTCGTGACGGATCTTGTCGAGCCGGCCGAGGCGCATGAGGCCGGCGAGTTCGCGCAAGATGATCATGAGCAGCGCGAGCAATACGAGCGCGAGCAGCACGACGGCGACCCAGCCGATCCAGTCGTCGCGGGCGATCAGGGCGAGGACATAGTCGTACAGCCACAGGGACGCGAGGAGGCCGATCAGGCTGCCGAGCGCGCCGATGAAGATGCTGCCCCAGCGCAGGCCTCGCTCGAGCTTCGGCAGCCCCGCGACCTCGGCCTCCGTCTCCGGCGTACCCGGCAACGGTTCCGGCTCGGGCGCCATGACGATCTCCACGTCCTCCACCCGGAACGAGGCCGGTTTGCGCCGTGACGTGTCGGCGCCGTTCGATGTGGTCTTGCCGGATGCTGCTTTGGTCATGTCAGACGGTCTCCGAGAAGCACCTGCATGGCGCGGTCCAGCCGGATATTCGGGAAGGGTGCGAATCCGCCCGCCGGCAGAGGCTGTGGATCCGGCGGCCGGAAGCGCACGAAGCGCACGTCGGCGTCGCTGGTTTTCCAGCCCGACATCGCTTCCTGCGGATCGGCCGGGAGGTCACCCGGAAAGATCGCGAAGGCTTCAGTGCCGTCGAATGTGCGGTGGCCAATTTTCTCCCCGGGCAGCGGATAGCCGACAATGCAGGGCAGCGTTTTCGCCGTCCCTCTTGGCTTCGGCCTCGCGCGTCGCGCGGATCGCCGCCATCGCCAGCACCTTGACGTCGGAGCCGTGATGCTGCGCCTTCTCGATCGCCTTCTTGGCGAGCAGCGACAGGATCGCTTCGAGCCGGTCGTGACTCTCATGATGCAGGCGATCCGCCTTGGTTGCGGCCAGAACGATGCGGTCGATGCGCGGCGAGAACAGGCTCGACCACAGGCTGTTCGACCCTGTGCGGTAGCACTCCAAGATCTCGCGCATGGCTCGTTCCAGGTCCGTCATCGCCGCCGGTCCGCCATTGAGCGCGGAGAGCACGTCGATCAAAACGATCTGCCGGTCGAGCCGTGCGAAATGATCGCGGAAAAAGGGGCGGATGACGTGGCGCTTATAGGCTTCGAAGCGCCGCTCCATCAGGGACCATAGTGTATCCCGTGAGAAGCCGGTCTCGGTCTTCGCATCGAGCGGCGCGAAGGTCAGCGCTGGCGAGCCTTCGAGATCGCCCGGCATCAGGAAGCGCCCGGGCGGCATGGTCGACAAGGCATACTGATCGGCGCGGACCCCATGCAGATATGCCTTGAACAAATCCGACAAGGTCGCGGCGTGTGCCTCATCAGCGGGACCGGCGGGATCGGTCTGCGCGAGAGCTTCCTGCCAAGCCTTCGCCGCCGGGTTGCGGGCGGCATCGTAGCTACGCTTCACCGCATCCCGCGACCACTCTGCGTAACTGAGATCGAGCAGCGGCAGGTCGAGCAGCCATTCGCCGGGATAGTCGACAATGTCGATATGCAGCCGCTCGCGGCCGAGCTGGCGTTTCCAAAACTTGGCGGACTCGTATTCGAGCGTGAGCCGGAGCTGACTGATGCGTCGCGTGCTCTCGGGCCATTCCGGCGGGTTCGCCGTCAGGTCGGCCAGGTGCTTCTCATATTCGAACCGCGGAACAATCTCGTCCGGTTGCGGTTCGAGATAGGCGCGCAAGAGGCGCCCCTCCGCCGCGGGATCGAAAAAGGGCAGGCGCCCCCCCGACATGAGATTGTGCACCAGCGCGGAGATGAAGACTGTCTTGCCGGATCGCGCCAAACCCGTCACGCCGAGACGGATGGTCGGCGTCACCAGGTTCGATGCGTAGTCGCCGATATTGCGAACGGCATCGCCGGCGGCGTCGGTATAGGTCGAGAGTGGCACGCTACAGCTCTGTCCTTTCCTCGCTACCCCCGCCCGACCACGCCTGCGGCCGCTTCTGGAGAATGTGGCAGGGACCGGGATATTTGGTATCGCGCGGGTTCGCGCTGCACAACAAATGTGCGGATGAAGTGTACATGGTGCTTTGTCTGCGTGACGACCAGGCAAGAGCGCATGGCTCATCAATTTCTGTGTCTGTCAACAGCGACTGCGTCTTGACTTGCCAACGCGGTTCCGTAAATACGGGGCAGTCCGACGGGGGGTGCCGACACGGCGAGTGAACGCCGGTGCAGGCACCGAGCCAACAAGAACGGAACGCGTTTGGAATGTCTCTGATGGCGACTGCGAAAAAGAGCAAAACTCTCCCCGAGGACTACACGCCGTCGGAAGACGAACCGTTCATGAACGATCTGCAACGGGCCTATTTCCGGCGGAAGCTCCTGGACTGGCGCGACGAGATTCTGCGCTCGACCAAAGAAACTCTGGAGCACTTGCAGAACGACTCCGAACAGCACGCCGACATCGCCGACCGGGCGACGTCCGAGTCCGAACGTGCGCTTGAATTGCGCGCACGCGACCGCCAGCGCAAGCTGATCGCCAAGATCGACGAGGCGCTCGCGCGCATCGACGACGGCACCTACGGCTACTGCGAAGAGACGGGCGAGCCAATCAGCCTCAAGCGCCTCGATGCGCGTCCGATCGCGACCTTGAGCGTCGAAGCGCAGGAGCGGCACGAACGCCGCGAGCGCGTCTACCGCGACGAGTAAACTCTCACACTGCAGATAGGGGCGCGGCCACGCTTTCGAGCGGCTTCCGTTCGGCGTCGACCCCGTACCGCGCGACGATGACCGCTGCCGCGAGCATCAGTCCGGCCCCAAATAGGTAGCCGCCGAACAGGCTGAAGCGCGACCCGGTGTCGATCAGCGCGCCGAACAGGAACGGTGCGCCGATGCCGCCGACGCCCGTGCCCACCGCATAGAAGAACGCGATCGCCAGCGCGCGGACTTCCAGCGGGAACGTCTCGCTGACCGTGAGATAGGCCGAGCTCGCGGCCGCGGAGCCAAAGAAGAAGATCACCGTCCAGGCAAACGTTTGCCATGCGGCCGAGAGCACGCCCGCGGCGAAGAGCGCGCCCGTCAGCGCGAGCAGCAGTCCGGAAATCGCATAGGTAAGGGCGATCATGGTGCGGCGCCCGACCGTGTCGAAGAGGCGCCCGAGGAGCAAAGGTCCGAGAAAATTTCCCGCCGCGAAGGGGAGGAGGTACCAGCCCACCTGGCTGGCATCGATCCCATAGAAGTCGGTCAGGACCAGTGCATAGGTGAAGAAGATCGCATTGTAGAAGAACGCCTGGGAAGCCATGAGGGTGAGGCCCACAAGCGTGCGCTGCCGATGGAGATCGAACAGCGCATGCCAAACTTCGCGCAAGGGCGTGTGGCTCCGGGTCTGTATGCGAATGGCCGGCTCGTCATGATCCGGTACATGATGGCCGCGATTGCGGTGATGGTCCTCGATCTGGTCGAGGATGTCGTGCGCTTCGTCAGCGCGGCCATGGGTCATCAGCCAGCGCGGCGACTCCGGAACCCATCGGCGGATGATCAGGATCCCGAGACCCAAAACTGATCCAATGAAGAAGGCGGCGCGCCAGCCAATGTCGGGCGGTAGAAACGCGGGGTCGAGCAGCACGATCGACCCGGCGGCACCGGCGCCCGCCCCAATCCAGAAGCTGCCGTTGATGGCAAGGTCCGTATGGCCGCGATAGCGCGCCGGGATGAACTCCTGGATGGCCGACGCAATTGCTGTGTACTCGCCGCCGATCCCCGCGCCCGTGAGGAAGCGAAACAGAGCGAAGCTGGCGAAGTTCCAGGAGAACGCGGTGGCGGCTGTGGCGACGAGATAGACGCCGAGGGTGATCACGAAGAGCCGCTTGCGGCCCAGCCGGTCTGTGAGCCAGCCGAACAGCACCGCGCCGAGCACGGCCCCCGCGAGATAGAAGCTCGAGGCGAGGCCGACCTCCGCATTGCTGAGTTGAAGAACCGGGCTTTCTTTCAGGGCGCCGGCGACGGCGCCGGCGACAGTCACTTCGAGGCCGTCGAGGACCCAGGTGATGCCGAGAGCGACAACGATCAGCGTATGGAAGCGGCCCCAGCGCAGGCGGTCGAGGCGCCCCGGGACGGACGTCTCGACGATCCCGGTCTGGGGCGAATTGCTCACGTGCCGTCCAGCGTGTCCGGCCCGCTTCCGGGACGCGGCAGGACCGGGAAGTCGAAATAGGTATCGGGGAAGGGCTCCGGCTGGAACGTGAAGTGCCAGATCTCCTTCGGGTAGTTCTGAAAACCGTGACGGCCCATGACGTCGAGAAGGAGTTTGCGGTGCTTCTCCTCGTCCGGCGTGAGGCCCTTTGTGACCGTATTGGCCTTGGTGTCGAAACAGTCGAACCCGGTCCCCATGTCGAGCCCGTTGTCGGCCGGATCGCCTTCGGTGCAGGGCTCGGGCTTGTCGGGATCGGCTTCCGCGGGCGAGGGCTTGCTGCCGGTCGGCACGATGGTGACGTCGAGGGTCGCGCCGCGCGAGTGCCCGGATCGCGTGGCGATGTAGTTCGGGAACAGGTCTTTCTTCGACAGGTTCGGGTAATGCATCCGTTTTGCCTCCGGATCGTCCGGTTTCGACGACCACGCCACGAACGCGGCCACAGCCTGCGCTGGACGATAGCAATCGAAGACCTTGATCGAGTATCCGAGCGGCTTCAGATCGGCCTGTGCCGCCTTCAGCGCTTCGGCTGCCTCGCGCACCAGAATGCATTCCGGCGCGTCGTAGCCGGGCACGCGGCGTCCGGTGAAGTTGTCGCTGCCCGCGTAGCGCATGTCTTGTTGGATGGTGGGGTCCACGTCGCGCAGATACACGAAACTGTCGGGCATCGTGCTCTTCGGCGCGTTTTTGGTCGGCGTGCCGGCAGTGCTCATCGAGGCCCCGAGGAGGACGACCGCCGCCATCAGGGCGGCCCAAGCCAAACTGTCGCGCACGGTCATGGCCCGAGAATTCCAGCCGGGTATGACTGCGTCAACACGCACAAAAAAACTCCCCGCGTGAGGCGGGGAGTGGAGAGTGTTTGGGGGACTGACATGACTGGCATAACCAGTCGGTGTCGGACCATTAGCAGGGAACTGCCGGCGTTCTCACGGTTGGCGAACAAAGTTACCGGCGTTTGCTTCATCCGCTTGCCCGGGTGGGCCGCCGTAAGACCGTGAATTAACGCTAACGCAAGTGCGGGGGGACCTCAAGGAAAACCCGCCGTTGCACAAAAGCAACAGTCAATACGAAATGTCCTTTCGGACCCTAGGGTTGGCCCATTTTGGGTGCGGGCCTCGGGGCGGTTTTTGCGATCACCACGTCGCCGTGCGGCGGCTGGAGTGGTGCGGGACGGCCTTTGATTCCCGTTTCGACGACGAGATCGACTGGTCCGCCGATGATGAGGAGGTGCTCCACATCGTCCCGCCGCACGAGACACAGCTTGCGGTTCGGGTCGACCTGGGCCGTCTCCACCACCGACAGCCGCCGTTCGCGGCCCTTCTTGGTGGTCCCGGCCTCTCCCTGGCCAAACAAGGCTTTGAATGCCCAAACCGTCAGCACGAGCAAGGCGACGATGAAGAGGAGTGCCGCAATGCCCAGGATGGCGGTGTTGAGGTCGAAATCCATGGCCGTCGCTCCCTGGCGCTGGCTTCATACGAAAGCCAAACTTTACCGCACCTTAGCCCGATTGCCGCATGTTGAAACCTAGTTCATTCCTGGAGCGCGGATTGGCACTGGGCCTTCGTGACAATCTCCGGTCAAGCCAAGTCGAATCGGATACTTTCTCATGCCATGTCGGATATCGATGCGCCCATGCGCTACGCTGAACCCATGACGGACCGGACCAGCCGCGACGGCAGTATTACGCTCGTGGTTCTGTTGGCGCTGGCGCTCGCCGTCGCCGCGGTCGGTCTGGCCATGCTCAGCCGCGAAGTTGCCGAGCCCTTCGTGCTCGCGATCCTTGCGGCGCTCGCCGTCGTGGGCGTGTTCTGCCTATTTGCCGGCGCTGTCGGGATCCTGCATTTCGGCCAGCGTCACGAGCGCAACGACCTTACCAAGGACTTCGTCGACAACCTGCCTCACGGCGCGCTCATCGGCGATGCCTCGGGCCGTGTGTTCTACGCGAACCAGGCCTATCGGGAGCTTCTCGGCCTCGACGCCGAGGCGCCGGTTCCCGCACCCGATCGCGCCTTTGGCGGCAATCCGTATCTCGCCGAGCCGATCTTCCGGCTCGCCCGCGCGGCGCAGCAGGGACGGGCGCGCAAAGAAGAGTTCCGTTTGCCCCCGCCCGGCGAGGTCGAGGACGAATCCGCCGTCGAGCCCCGCTGGTTCCGGATTTCGGTGCAGCCCATGCCGCCGGAGGCAGGCTCGGGCCGGAAGGGTCAACTCACGGTCTGGCAGGTCGACGAGGTGACGCAGGATCGGGTGCGCGAGGAGTCGAGCTTTGCAAAGGTTCAGGCAGCCATCGACTATCTCGACAACGCCCCGGCCGGGTTCTTCACGGCGGATTCGGACGGCCGCATCGAGTATCTCAACGCCACGCTCGCGCAGTGGCTCAAGCTCGACCTGACCGACATAGCCGCCGCGCCGCCGAAGCTCTCCGACATCATGTCTCAGGACAACGCCGCGCTCCTGGCCGGCGCGGGCCGTGGCGATGCGCAAGGCACCGCACAGAGCGGCGTCCGGCGCTTCGACATTGACCTTCTCCGCACCGACGGCACCACGATGCCGGTTCGGGTGCTGCACCGTCTGCCGCGGGGCAATCAGTTCGCCCATATCCTCATTCTGAGCAGGGGACCCGGGGAGGCCCAGGAAGCCGGCTCCGCCGAGCTGCGCTTCACCCGCATGTTCCAGTCCTCGCCCTTCGCCATTGCCACGGTGGATGCGGAGGGCGCCGTCAGCGGAACCAACGCGGCTTTCTCGCGGCTGTTCGGCACTGACGCGGACGCCGATCCCGGCAAGACGAAGCTCGAGGATCTTGTCGACGGCGCGAACCGGCAGGCGTTGCACACGGCACTGGAGGCCGCCATTGCGGGCCAGGGCCTGATCGATGCGATCGACGTGACGTTTGCCGGCCCCGAGCCTCGCAGCGGCCGCATCTACCTCAGTGCCATCTCCGACAAGGACGACAAGAGCGAAGCAGTGATCGCTTACGCGCTGGACACGACCGAGCAGCGCGCGCTCGAAGCGCAATTCGCGCAGAGCCAGAAGATGCAGGCGGTGGGGCAGCTCGCCGGCGGTATCGCGCATGACTTCAACAACATGCTGACGGCGATCATCGGCTTTTCCGACTTCCTGCTCCTGAACCACCGGCCGACCGACCCGGCCTTTCAGGACATCATGAACATCAAGCAGAACGCGAACCGGGCCGCCGGTCTCGTTCGTCAATTGCTCGCCTTCTCGCGGCAGCAGACGCTGCGTCCGCAAGTGCTGCAGCTGGGCGATGTGCTGTCGGACCTTTCCATTCTGCTCGACCGTCTCTTGGGCGAGAACGTCGAACTCAGCCTGGATACGGCTGGCGACCTCTGGCCGGTCAAGGCGGATCTGCATCAGTTCGAGCAAGTCATCATCAATCTTGCGGTGAACGCGCGCGATGCCATGCCCGACGGCGGCAAGCTGGCGATCCGGACTGCGAATGTGGACGAAGCCCAGTCCCGCGAGTCCGGCGGCAGCCATATGCCGCCCGGCGAGTACGTGATGATCGAGGTCCGGGACACCGGCACCGGCATGAGCGAGGAGGTCAAGCAGAAGATCTTCGAGCCGTTCTTCTCGACCAAAGAGATCGGCCGCGGCACCGGGCTCGGACTTTCTACCGTCTACGGCATCATCAAGCAGACCGGCGGCTACGTGTATGTCGACAGCGAGGTCGGGAAGGGCACGGCCATGCGCGTCTACCTGCCGCGCCACGTGGAAGGCGCCGCCGAGGTCGACCAGGAGCCGGTCAAGCTGGAGCGCAAGCCCGAGAAGCCCAAGGATCTAACCGGCCGCGGTACGCTGCTGCTCGTCGAGGACGAGGATGCGGTGCGCAGCTTCGCGGCCCGGGCCCTCGGCACCCGCGGCTACGAAGTGCTGGAGGCTTCGACCGGTGCCGAGGCGCTGGAAGTCTTCGAGGAGCACGAAGGCAAGGTAGACCTCGTGGTGAGCGACGTGGTGATGCCGGAAATGGACGGCCCGACGCTCCTGAAGGAGATCCGCCAGAGAGACCCGGACATCAAGATCATCTTCATGTCGGGGTATGCGGAGGATGCGTTCAAGCGCAATCTCGACGAAAATGAAGAGTTCGGGTTCCTGCAGAAGCCCTTCGATCTCAAAACGCTGGCGGCGACCGTGAAATCCGCGCTTGAGGACTAGTCCGGCGGCTCCGTCCTCCGGGCTCTGCGGCCCCAAGGGGGGTTCCCTTGGGCGGAAATCGCGTCTAGGACGCCCCCTAACCATCCCTTTAGGAGACGACAAGCGTGCCAGACTACGAGGTCATGCCGTCCGACGAGGACGGCGACGACAACAAGCGCCGCAAACGGCATAAGAAGAAAAAGATGGGGCTGACCGTCGAGCGCTATGGCGGCCGGTTGCTTTATATGTGGTTCGGCATGCGCTTCATGACGCTGATGCGGCTGTTCTGGCGCGGCCGCTTCTCCTTCACGCTGAATTGCATTCCCGACACGCTGGCGCTCTTCCTGTTCGTGCCGTGGAACACACCGCTCACCTGGATCTCCGAGGCGATCTACAAGAAGAAGGCCGAGAGCCTCAAGCTCGACACGCCGCCGATCTTCGTCGTCGGCCATTGGCGCAGCGGCACCACGCTGATGCACGACCTCTTCTCGGAAGATCCGAACCTGGCCTTTCCGACGACCTATGAGTGCTTCGTTCCGCACCACTTCCTGCTGACGGAAGGCACGCTCGATCACCTGGCCAAGGGCCTCCTGCCCAAGCGCCGGCCGCAGGACGACGTGCCGGTAGGCTTCGACCGGCCCCAGGAGGAAGAGTTCGCCATGCTGATGCTGGGGCAGGGCTCGCCCTTGATCACGATGGCATGGCCGCGGCTCGGCCCCCAGGACACCGACTTCATCGACTTCGACGGCGTGCCCGAGGCGGAGGTCCAGCGCTGGGCGGACGCGTATATGTGGTTCTACCGGCGTCTGATGGTGAAGCATGGCAAGACGCTCGTGATGAAGACGCCTCCGAACACCGCGCGGATCAAGCTGCTGACGAAGCTTTTCCCGGACGCGCGCTGGGTGCACATCTCGCGCAGTCCGCTGAAAGTGTTTCCGTCCACTGTCAAGCTGTGGCGCGCACTCTATTCGGCGCAAGGCCTGCACAACCCGCCTCAGTGCGACGAATGGCTCGACGACTACGTCTTGGACCTCATGGAGCGTGTCACAACCGTCTATGAGCGCGACAAGCATCTGATCCCCAAGGAGAACCTCTACGAAATTCGCTACGAGGATCTCGTGAAGAACCCGATCGATTCGATGCGGGACATCTACGAAAAGCTCCGTCTAGAGAGCTTCGATGAGGCGGAAGGTCCGATGCGCACGTTTCTCGCCGACCGCTCGGACCATAAAGTCTCAAGCTACAAGATGCCGAAGGACCTCACGAAGCGCATCGCGGATCGGCTGAAGCCCTTCATCGACGCCCACGGCTATCGCGAGGTTGTTGACGCCGCGCTCGCTGAGCCGGACGCCGAGGGCGAGCCGAAGGTTCCGGAGACGGCAACTTCGTAGAACGCGGCGCGTGGCTGCTCGCAACAAAGCCGGTCAGAACGAAGCCGCCTCGTCGAGGTCGTCGTGGGTGACGAGCGCCAGGATCTCATTGGACGCGAAACCCAGTGACATGGGCCGGAAGACGCCTTCCACCACGGCGACATCGTAGAGCTCGCCGATGGCGCCATCGATACGGAACCAGTGCACGACGGCGCCTGTTTCCAGGTCGATGACCTGCACGCCGCACCATGGTTCGGAGTCCGTTTCGGCGAGCTTCTTGTCCAGCGCTAGGCCCTCAAATCGCTCGTAGCGCGGTTTGGAGAGGCCGACGAAGGCGTATTTGCCGTGGAAGCCGAGGCCCCGCACGAAGCCCGGGCAGAATGCGACCACGTGAAGTCTCGCGTCGGCGGCCTTGTCCGCGGTCTCCACCCAGCATAGCTCGCCGGTGCCCGAGTTCAGAACATAGAGCCTGCCGTTGTACATGCGCGGGGAGTGCGGCATCGAAAGCCCGCCGACGACGATCTCGCCCGTGGCGACGTCGATGATGATGCCGCCGTCATAGCGCCGGTCGCGCCAGCCGTCGATCGTGTCGGACTTGCTGACCGCCGTGACGTAGCGGGGGACGCCGTCCTCCATGGCGAGGCCGTTCAGATGGCAACGGTCTTCCTTCACGATCTTCGAAATGAACGGCGGCTTCCAGAGCGGCGTGAAGCTGTGACGCGACGACGGCGTCGCCAGACAATTGAAGAGTGTGTTGACGAACACGATCCGTCCGTCCTTGAGCAGGCCGACATCATGGGCGTCGATCTCGCCTGTTACGAACAGTTCGCGCGGGACATAACAGGCGTCATACAGATTGTTGATCTGCTGCTGGGGTCCCAGAACGTTCTTGAAGCGGATGATCTGAAACAGCGTCGCAAGCAGGATCGTGTCCTTGTCGGGGACGGCGATACCCATGGCCTTGCGGAAGAACCGTTCGTCGACGAGGAGTCCGCCATCGGTGTTCTGGCCGAGCAGGTAGAACTTGCCCGACTGATAGGACGAGATCCCGAGCCCGATCCCGCTGTTGCCGAGAAACCCCGAAAAACCCGGCGACATCGAATATTTGACCTGCGGCTGCTCCGGCGCTTTCGGCTCTTCCGTCGCGGCGTCCTGCCCGGCTCCGGCAGTGGCCTGAGCGCTTGGCTGCTCGTCGCGATCGGTCATGTTCATCCTCTCCGGAACTTCCGCGGCCAAACCGTGTTGCGTGGGCGCCCGATAAAGTCGCGGCGCATCCGCGCAAACGTAGTAGAGCGCCCGGCCGTGAATGACAACGCGCGATCGGCGTCAGTGCGCGAGCGACGGAGCGAGCCGGCCCGGTAACCGGTCGTTAGGACTTCGGACCCCGAAAGCGCCTTGCAGACCCGTTCTGTCTCACGGTGGCACGCTTCGGCGCAAACCATTCAACTTGTATGCAAGTTGGGCTCGTCTTGTCTGCACCCGTCCGTATCGTCCCAGGAGCGGATGTCCGGCAACTGCATAGGGAGCAGCGCCGGCTTGGGGTCTAGGGGGAAACTATGTCCAAGCTGTCAGCACGGGTGCCCGTGCTGCTGTCATTGCTCGTGGCCGCGGTCGCGGGCGGCAGCCAGCATGCCTATGCCGATTGCACAGGCACAGCCCCCAACTTCGAATGTTCCGGCGGCAGCGCGGAGCAGGCCATCGACACCGACAATGCGACAGTCGTCACGCTCCCTGGCTTCAGCGTCTCCGCGACCGACCAGGCCGCGCTTTCGATCTCGGGCAAGGGCCAAATCACCTATACGGACGCGAATGCTTCCTCCCTTGCTTCAGTGCTGGAGACGGCACTGTCCGTGTCCTCCACCGGCAACGACGGCTCGACGCCGGGCGGCGTTGACGTCAGCACGAACGGAACGCTCAGCGGTGCAATCGGCATCGACGCGACAAACTACGGAACGGGCTCGCTGAGTATCGACGCCCTCGGTGCAGTCGAAGGCACGAACGGAAACGCGATCACCGCGCTCAACAGGAATGCCAATGGCGGGGGTCTCTCGATCCTCACTACAGAGACGGTGGTGGCCAAGCGCACCGGCATCAGCGCCACCAACTACGGAACCGGCCTTCTGAGTATCGACACAAGCGCCGGCGTCACCGGCGAGACCGGCATCGAGGCCGTGAATCGCGGCGCCGGTTCACTCGCGGTGGACGCGCGCGGACCCGTCACGGGCACGCTGTACAACGGCATTTCGGCGACGAATTTCGGCACCGACCTTTCGATCACGACAGAGGACGCCATCTCGGGCGCCATCACAGGCATCAAGGCCAGCAATTTCGGTCTTGGATCGACGACGATCGAGACCGGCGGCACGGTCGATGGGCTCAGCGCTCACGGGATCGAGGTGGTCAACGAGAACGCAAACTCGAACAGCCTGACCGTTATTACCAAAGGCGCCGTGACCGCCAGCCAGATAGGCATCAGCGCCGTCAATCACGGCAGGGGCCCGCTCACCGTGCAAACGATCAGCTCCGTCAGCGGTGAGACCGGCATCGATGCCGCCGGCGAGGGGGCAGGTTCCCTGTCGATCGATGCGGGCGGAACGGTCACCGGCACGAGTTCCAACGGCATCACCGCCAAGACCTACGGCACGGATCTTTCGGTTACCACCACGGATACGGTTACAGGCGCGCGCACAGGCATCGCCGCGACGAATTACGGGACCGGCACCTTGACGATCGACACGCAGGGCGACGTCACCGGGACCAGCGGATCCGGCATTCAGGCGTTGAACACGGCCGGCACGGATCTTTCGGTTTCGACCGCCGCGGGAACCACCGTGAGCGGACAAACTGGTATAGCTGCGGACAATGGTGGCAGCGGCACGCTGAACCTCGATATCGCCGGCAACATCGAGGGCACCGCCGCCGAGGGCATCTCCGCCACGAACAGCGGCGCAACGTCGATGATCTCAACGCAAAGCGGGGCGAGCGTTCGCGGCGCAACGACCGGCCTGCGGACCGTTCACGAAGGGGCCGGCGCGTTGACCTTGGATATCGCGGGCGCCGTGGAGGGTTTGGGCGGCGAAGGTCTCTACGCCACCAGCAGCGGCTCGGAGGCGATCACCCTGAACACGACGGGAAATATCTCCGGCACGACGGACGGCGTCTATCTGGGCCATGGCGGCGGCGGCGCGATCAATGTCGACATTGGCAACGGCAGCATCGTCTCGAGCTCCGGTACGAACGCCGACGACTTCGCGATCGAGACCTCGGGCGGCCGGACGAACCTTGTCGTCAGCGGCACGCTGAACGGCGGTGCCGGCGGCGCGGCGAAGTTCGATCGGAGCGAGGTCAACGCGTTCAACGACCGGATGGAGCTGCATCCGACCGCCGCCGTAACCGGCAAGGTCCTGGCGGGTCCCGGCATAGACACGCTGGCGTTCGCCGGCGGAGGACACGGCACATTCGATCTCGACGACATCGACACAGGCGACCGGACGAAGCAGTTCCAGGAATTCGAGATTTTTCAGATCGACAGCGGCACGTGGAGCTTCGACGGCACCACGCCATACACTTTCACCCTCAACGGCGGCACACTGAAGGGCACCGGCACGTTCGGCGAGGTGATTTCGAATGGCGGCACGATCTCTCTCGGCAACTCGATCGGGACCATGACGATCAACGGCGACTTGACCCTCCGCAGCGGTTCCGTGTTCGAAGTCGAAGTAAACGCGGATGGTCGAAACGACACGGCCATCGTCAACGGCTCCGTGAACCTCACCGGCGCGACGTTGCGGGTGCTGGCCCAGAAGGGCAGCTACAAGACGCGCACCAACTACACGATCATCGAGAATGACGGGTCCGACGCCGTCAACGGCAGGTTCGCCCGGCTCGAAACCAATTATGCGTTCCTGACCCCGAGCGTCGTCTATGACGGCGGCGACGGCAACGACGTGGTCCTGACCCTCCTGCGGACGGTCGTCCCGACCACGGGCAGCGGCAGTGGCGCCGGCGGAAGCGGCACGGGCGGCGTCAGCTATCTCAGCTTTTGCTCGGTGGCCGAGACCAAGAACCAATGCAACGTGGCGGAGGCGCTCGATGCGTTTCCGGCCGACAATGCGCTCTTCTACTCCGTCCTGACTCAGACCGAGGAGGGCGCGCGCGAAGCCTTCAATGCGCTGTCGGGCGAGATCCACGCGACGGTCGCGGGCACGCTGGTGGACGACAGCCGCTATGCGCGCGACGCCGTCATGGGCCGCTTGATGCAGGCGAACCACCGCGGCGGGGCGCTCGGCTCCAGCGGGCCGCTCGTCGCCAGTTACGGCAACCAAGACATGATGCTCGGCGGGACGGGCTATTACGACGGCAAGACGCTTGTCGACCAGCCGCAGCCACTGGCGTTCTGGACCCAAGGCTTCGGCGCCTGGGGTGACTTCGGTGGCAACAAGAACGCAGCCTCGGCAGATCGCAATCTCGGCGGCTTCATCTCCGGCATGGATGCGAACATCGACGACACTTGGCGCGTCGGTGTGGCGACGGGTGCGTCTTTCTCCGATGTGAGCGTGGACCAGCGTTACAGCACCGCCAACGTGCAGAGCTACTATCTCGGCGGCTATGCCGGCGGCATGGCCGGTGACTTCGCGCTACGCGGCGGCGGCCTGTGGGCCTGGAGCGAAGTCGAGACATCCCGCGCAGTGGTCTTCCCGGGCTTCTACGAACGCCAGAACGCAAGTTACGACGCGGACACGGGCCAGCTCTTCGGCGAGGTTGCCTACCCGACGCAAATGAACGGCGTCGATCTCGAGCCCTTTGCAGGTCTCGCCTATGTGTCCGTCGAGAGTGGCGGCTTCACCGAGAAGGGCGGGGCGGAAGCGTCCTTGCACGGCACGAATTTCTCTCAAGACGTGGGCTACACGACGCTGGGTATTCGCGCCGCGAAGACCGTGATGTGGGGCGATATGGAAGTGACCCCGCATACGGAAGTGGCCTGGCTGCATGCCTTCAACGACGTCACGCCGGGTGCCTCGCTCGCGTTCGCTACGACGGGCAGGGGCTTCGACGTGACCGGCGTGCCGCTGGCTGAAAACTCAGCGCTCCTGGATGCGGGCCTCGACTTCGCGATCAGCGACCAGCTCTCCGCCGGTGTATCCTACTCGGGCCAGTATGCGGACGACATTTCCGACAACGCCGTCAAGGGCCGTTTGACCTGGCTGTTCAACTAGTTTGAACAGGTTTCGCCGCGCTTATTGCCACTCTTGCAACTTGCCGGTTCGCCCACGAATCTGTGAGGGTCGTACCCTGAGAGCTTGACGATCTCACCGGGCAGGGTGCGCCCGGGTTCAAGGCTCGTTTGGGGGACATCATGCGGCAAGGTGCCCTGAGGCGGCAGCTCTTGCTCTCCACGACGATGTTGGCAGCGACGATCACGGGATACGGTCGACGCGCACATGCCGACCAGATCTGCGATCAGCAAGGATCGACAACGACGTATGTCTGCCAGGGCACGAGCTCGGACCCGCAGAACCTCATCGACATCGACAACGTACAAGTCGTCACGGCCGATCCCTTCAGCGTCAGCACGATCATCTCCTATGCCATCACCATCAGCGGTGACGGTGCGCTGTCCTATACCGACTACAATGGTGCCACGCTCTCCTCCGATATCGACAACGCCTTCTACATCAAGTCCTACGGGGACGATGGCTCCACGCCGGGCAGCGTGACGGTCGTTTCGAACGGGACGTTCAATGGCGACTTCCAGTCCTACAATTTCGGCACGGGAAACCTCTCCATCACGCTGAACGAAGGCGGCAGTGTCAGCGGCGGCGGTTGGGGCATCTATGCCGACAACCGTGGTTCGTCGGCCTATGTAACGGTCAACGGCGAGGTGACCGCCGATATCGGCGTGTTCGGGGAGGCCGGCACGGGCGTTTACGTCAACAACGACGGCAACGGCCCGCTCGTCGTCACGATTGGTGCCTCCGGCAGCGTCTCGGCCGAGGGGTACGGTATCAATGCCAAGGCCACAGCCGGCCCGCTCACGATCAATGCCTATGGCGACGTGACCGGCAAGAACGACGCGGCCATCGCCGCATACAGTTTCGCAGGCACAGACATTACGGTGACGACGGGCGCGTACGCCACCATTACGGGCACGACCGGGTTCGCTGTCGACAGCGATGGCTACGGTGAGATTGCCATCAGCGTCTATGGCGATGTGACCGGCACGGACGGAGATGGCGTAGGGGCTTCGAGCAGCCGCGGAACGGACATTTCGGTCACTGTCGGCGCCGGGTCGACCGTCAGCGGCTATTCGGACGGTGTCGACGTGGGCAACGACGGTTCCGGCAGCGTGACGGTGTCGGTCAATGGCACCGTGAGCGGCGGCAACTCCGGCATAGAAGCGTTGAACTCGTCCGGAACGGACGTGACGGTAACGACCGGCACAGGCAGCTCGGTCATCGGCACCTATACCGGCATCAGCGTCATGAATGCCGGAAGCGGCGCGACCACGATCAGCACGAATGGTGATGTCACTGGGCAAACTGGAATCGAGGTCAACAACTACACTGGAAACAACGCACAGATCCAAGTTGGGGCAGGCAGCACGGTCAGAGCAACCAGCGGCAGCCAGTACGCGGTGTATGTCCGGTACGGAGGCGCCGATATCAGCGTCGCAGGCGCGGTGAAAGGGTCCCGCGCCGTTCGGTTCGATCAAGCCAACGCCTACGTTAACACGCTGACGATCGAGGCCACCGCGGACATCGACGGCACGGTGAGCGCCGGTCCCGGAAAGAACGACGCGCTGATCCTCTCAGGCCCCGGGCAGGGCGAATTCGACCTCGACGACATCGATACCGGTTCGGGCACGCGGCAATTCCGGAATTTCGAAACCTTCGAGATGGAGAGCGGCAATTGGACGTTCACCGGCGGGACGTCCATGCCGCTCACCGTCATGGGCGGCGTGGTGAAGGGCACGGGTACGTTCGGCATGCTCGACATCATCGGCGCCACGCTGGCTCCCGGCAATTCCATCGGGACCATCCGCGTCAATGGCGGTCTCACGCTTTCCGGCGGCGCCGTCTACGAGGTCGAAGTGGATGCGGCGGGGAACGCCGACAAGGTCGTCGTCAAGGGGACGGTCGATCTCACCGGCTCGGCTTTGCGCGTGCTCGCCGCGAACGGCGACTACAAGCAGAGCACCGACTACACGATCATCGACAACGACGGAGGCGACGCCGTCAAAGGGCGGTTTGGGTCCGTCGAGCACGAGTTCGCCTTTCTGAAGCCGAGCGTCGACTATGACGGCGGGGACGGCAACGACGTGGTGCTGACGCTGACGCGCTATCACGGCACCCACAATGGCGGCGGCCCGAGCTTCTGCTCGGTGGCCGACACGCAGAACCAATGCCATGTCGCCAAGGCGCTCGATCGCTTCCCGACGACCAATCCGCTGTTCCTCTCAGTTCTGTTCCAATCCGCCGAAGGCGCACGGCAAGCCTTCGATGTGCTGTCGGGCGAAATCCATGCGACGGTGGCGGGAACGCTCGTGGACGACAGCCGCTACGCGCGCGAAGCGGTGCTGGGGCGTATGATGCAGGCGAGCCATGCAGGCGGAGCGCTGGGGAACGGTGGACCGCAAGTAGCGAATTACAATGCCGGTGCCATGCGTCTCGGCGGCACCGTCACTGGCGAAGAGGTTATAGCCGAAGCCGCATCTCCACCGCTGGCCTTCTGGACGCAAGGCTACGGTGCCTGGGGCACGTTCGATGGCGACGGCAATGCCGCCACGGCGGACCGCAATCTCGGCGGGTTCATTTCCGGCATGGATGCGCGCGTCGCCGGCTCCTGGCGCGTTGGCGTGGCGACTGGCGCGTCTTTCTCCGACGTAAGCGTCGAGCAGCGTTTCAGCGGCGCCAACACCAAGACCTATCATCTCGGCGGCTACGTGAACGGCGATCTCGCAGGCTTCGCGCTGCGTGGCGGCGGCCTTTGGGCCTGGAGCGAGATCGAGACCTCCCGCGCAGTCGTCTTCCCGGGCTTCTACGAACGCCAGAAGGCGGACTACGATGCCGACACGGGCCAGCTCTTCGGCGAGGTCGCATATCCCACGCAAGTTGCCGGCATCGAGTTCGAGCCTTTCGGCGGCTTCGCTTACGTTTCCGTCGAGAGTGAGGGGTTCGGCGAGAAGGGCGGCGCGCAAGCATCCTTGCGCACGTCCGGCATCGACCAGGGCGTGGGCTACACGACCGTCGGTCTGCGCGCGGCCACGACGATGCTGTGGGGCACCATGCAGGTAACGCCGCACGTCGAAGGCGCCTGGCTGCATGCTTTCGACGACGTGACGCCGGGCGCCTCGCTGGCCTTCGCCACTACCGGCATCGGCTTTGATATCGACGGTGTGCCGCTGGCCGAGGACAGCGCACTCTTGGATGCAGGCGTCGACCTCGCAGTGACGGACCGGCTCTCGGCCGGCGTCTCTTACCAAGGCCAGTATGCCGACAGCGTCTCCGACAATGCCGTCAAAGGCCGCTTCACGTGGCTGTTCAACTAGGTCGAGTCGAGGGTGCACTTGCACCAGTGGTCGTGATACCTGTCTGAGAGCCTCAGCATTTCGGAAGTCTCCGGTGCGCTCCAATCAAACGACGTCTCCCTCGCGACTTGAGTTCGTTCAGGTCGGTTCGCGGCGCTACACGCTCATCGTGCTCACGGCGTATTTTGCGCTCGCGCATCTCGATCGGCAGGTGCTCGCGGTGACGTTGTCGCCGATTGGACGCGAGTTCGCGCTCAGCGATATCCAGCTCGGACTACTGTCCGGTTTGGCCTTCGCGGTGCTCTTCTCCACGCTGGGATTGCCGCTCGCCTTGGCGGTGAGCAGTCTCAACCGCCGCAACGTGATCGCCATCACGATTGCCGTGTGGAGCGCCATGACCATGCTGTGCGGGCTCGCGCAGAACTTCTGGCAGCTCTTCTTGGCGCGCGTGGGCGTCGGGGTCGGCGAAGCCGGCGCCTTGCCCGCAAGCCACGCCATCATTTCGGACCGCTACGAGCCGCGCGAACGTGCGGGCGCCATGGGCGTGTTCATGTCCGGTGCGAACATCGGAACGGCGCTCGCCCTGGTCGGGGGCGGGTTCGTGGCGCAGTTCTTTGGCTGGCGCGCGGCGCTTCTGCTTGCGGGGTTGCCGGGCCTGGTGCTGGCCGGGATCATTCGGTTGACCGTGCCCGAACCGCCGCGACCGCACGACGATGCCGGCAGGGCCACGCTGCGGCTCTCCTTGTTGTCCGAGACCGTGGCCAAGATCTTTCGCGCGCCCCCGATGGCTTTGATGGTGCTGGCCACAGTCCTGAACACGATCACGACCTTCGGCATGGTCGCCTGGCTGCCGACATTTCTTGTCCGCGAGCACGGCATGGTGTTGTCCGCCGTCGGCCTGTATCTCGCCGCAGCCATCGGTGTGGCGGGCGCTCTTGGAACGATGTTCGGCGGGCAACTCGCGGGGCGCCTCGCTTTGTGGCGGGCACATTGGATCGCGTGGACGCCCGCCGTGATACTGCTCCTCACGAAGCCCTTCGCCATTGCGGGGTTGCTGGCTGGGAGCAAGGCGACCGCACTGTTGCTGTTGCTCGTCCCGTGCGCTCTCGGCGCCGTCTATATCGCGCCGACGATTGCGGTGCTGCACGCCGCGCTGCGGAGCGAAGAGCGGCCCGTCGGGTCCGCGCTGTTGTTGTTCGGTATGAACATGATCGGCATGGTCCTCGGACCGCTGATCGTCGGCGCAGTTTCCAACGGCTTCGATGCTTCCGGCGGCAGTCTCGGCGCCGGGCTGGTCGCGGTCCAAGCCTTCGGGATCACCGGTGCTATCGTGTTTCTTGTGGCTGGTTGGACCATCGGCGCGGCACCGGAAGAGCGTGAGCCACAGCAGGGTCCAGCAACAAGCACTCAAGCAGCCGCTAGGCGATAGTGCAAACGAGCAAGCGCTCAAGCAGCCGTTAGGCGATTGTGCAAACGAGCAAGCGCTCAAGCAGCCGTTAGGCGATAGCGCAAACGAAAAGTGCGCCGCCCCGAAGGACGACGCACTTAACTTCCCTCAAATCCGTGTGCGGACGAGTGCCGCTACACCGCGTCCTTGGCCGCCTTGACCGGGCGCGCCTTGATGACCTTCCGTGCAGGCTTGGCCTTGAACACGGTCGGCTCCTTGGTGAAGGGATTGATGCCTTTACGGGCGCGAACGGCCGGCTTCTTGACGACCACGAATTTGGCGAAGCCCGGCAGCATGAACTCGCCGTTCTTCTTCATTTCCTTGTAGCCGACGGTCGCAAGCGTCTCGAGAACGTCTTTGACGTCCTTCTTGGTCATGTCGAGCTGGTCGGCAATCGTTTGGATGAGTGCGGTCTTTGTAAGCATTATGTAGCGCTCCTAAAGTAGGACGGCGCTCGCAAAAGCCCGTGGGTACAAGCCTTCTTCGCCGTCCGAGCCAGGTCCGGCTCTTCATACCCATTGAGGGATGGCCGATTCGCACGGCTTTGTCTGCTTTTTTGGAAACGGCCTGTGAGTATTTCGCCCGTAAATTACAGGGCGAATCGCATTTTTAGCCCGCCTTGGGCCCGTCCGCGGGAGGCTCGTCGGCCGTCGGCGCGTCGTCGTGGACGGCCGCATTGGGGACCACGTCGCTGCGGGCGGCAATGTCCCAGACGGCGATGAACAAGGCCGCGATCAGTGGGCCGACCACCAAGCCGTTCAGGCCGAGAAGCGCGATGCCGCCCAGTGTCGAGATCAAGACGACATAGTCGGGCAGGGCCGTGTCCTTGCCGACGAGGTAGGGTCGCAGCAGGTTGTCGACGAGACCGATTACGCCCGCGCCGAACGCCATGAGAATGAGGCCCTTGCCGATGTCGCCGGTGGCGATGAGATAGACCGCGACCGGGAACCACACGATCGAGGCCCCCACCGCCGGCAGCAGCGACAGGAAGGCCATCACCACGCCCCAAAGCACGGCTGCATGGATGCCCAGCGCCCAAAAGATGAGACCGCCTAGAAAACCTTGCGCGATGGCGACCAGGATCGTGCCTTTGACCATGGCGCGCACGACGACTGCGATCTTTTCGAACAAGGCGCCCTTGTACTCGCTGGCGAGGGGAACCGCGTGGATGATCTTCTGCGAGAGCTTGCCGCCGTCGCGCAGAAAGAAATAGAGGAGGTAGAGCATGATCGAGGTGCCGAGCAGGACGTTGGCCGTGCCTTGCCCCACGAGGACCGCCTGCGTCGCGAAGAACTGGCTGCCTTCGGCGAGGAGCGAGATGACTCGCGCCTGCATGTCGGCCACGTCCGTCACCCCGAAATGAGCCAGGAAGTCTGTCGCCCAAGTCGGCAGCGCATCGAGGAAGCGCTGAAGTATCGTGCCGAGATTGACGTCCCCCGACTGGATGTTCTCGTAGAGCGTAGTCGCCTCGCTGACGATCGATGCGCCCGTGAACGCCACGGGGACCAGCACGATCCCGACGATGCTGAGCAGAGTCAGGAACGTGGCCAAGTTCGGCTGGTTCGGAAGGTGACCGATGAACCACCGCTGCACCGGCGAGAAGACCAAGGCCAGGATCACCGCCCACAGAACGGCGCTGTAGAACGGCAGCAGGATCCAGGCAAAGGCCAGCGACACCAGCACGAGCAGCAGGACGAACATCTTGTCCTGTAGGGCGCCCTTTTCCACTTGGCGGCTCATGCGTTGCGCTCCTTGCCTCGGTTGGGATCAATCATAGTGATTCATGATCCGCCACGAAGCGCTTTTCCCGGTGCGGGACCTGGATCCCCCGGCAAATCCGCTATACGCAGCGAGAACATCTTGCGAACATAGAACAAAGCATGTACATTCCCCTTCTAACGCAATCGCCGGCTCGCCGAAGCCCAACCGGGTGTGGACGAGGGCCCCGAGGGCCGGGCACCGCCATTTACGCAAGCCCTAAGGCTGTGAAATAAGGAGATTCGTCGATGTCGAACGCCGCGCTGCGCCTTGTAGAGGCAGGAGGGGAAATGGACAAAGAGAAGGCGCTGGAAGCCGCGATCTCCCAGATCGAGCGGGCTTGCGGCAAGGGCTCCATCATGCGGCTCGGCCAGAACGAGACCGCCGTGGAGGTCGAGTCCATTCCCACGGGCTCTCTCGGGCTCGATATCGCACTTGGCATCGGCGGTCTGCCGCGGGGCCGGGTGGTTGAGATTTACGGACCGGAATCGTCCGGCAAGACGACGCTGGCTCTTCACGTCGTGGCGGAAGCGCAGAAGAAGGGTGGGGTGTGTGCCTTCGTCGATGCGGAGCACGCACTCGACACGGTCTATGCCCGAAAGCTTGGCGTCGATCTCGAGAATGTTCTGATTTCTCAGCCCGACACGGGCGAGCAGGCGCTTGAAATCGCCGACACGCTGGTCCGGTCCGGAGCCATCGACGTTCTAGTCGTGGATTCGGTGGCCGCGTTGACGCCCAAGGCCGAACTTGAGGGCGAGATGGGCGACTCTCTGCCGGGCCTCCAAGCGCGTCTCATGAGTCAAGCCTTGCGGAAGCTGACCGGCTCGATTTCGAAGTCGCGCTGCATGGTCATCTTCATCAACCAGATCCGCATGAAGATCGGTGTGATGTTCGGGTCGCCTGAGACCACGAGCGGCGGCAATGCCTTGAAGTTTTATGCCTCTGTCCGCCTCGATATTCGCCGCATCGGCGCCATCAAGGAGCGGGACGAGGTGGTCGGCAACCAGACGCGGATCAAGGTCGTCAAGAACAAGGTCGCGCCGCCCTTCAAGCAGGTCGAATTCGACATCATGTACGGCGAGGGCGTTTCGAAGATGGGCGAATTGATCGATCTCGGCGTGAAGGCGGGCATCGTCGAGAAATCCGGGTCCTGGTTCTCGTATGACAGCGAGCGCATCGGCCAAGGCCGCGAGAACGCGAAGACCTTCCTGAAGGAGCATCCGGACATGGCCGAGCGGATCGAGCGCGCCATCCGGCAGAGCGCGGGGCTCGTCGCCGAGCAGATGCTGGAAGGCGAGGGGCTCGAGGATAAGGGCGACGACGGTGAGGCGCCGGTCGAGGAGGAGACGGTGACGTCCATTTCGGGCGGCGGCCGCAAGAGCAAGCGCGGCTGAGCATGCCGGATCCGGCCGGGCCGTAAGGGGCCTCCAGGATCCAATCGATCAAAGATCGCGATGGTTGAGGGCGTCCCGGTGTTCCCGGGGCGCCCGCTGCATTTTGGCGCCCATGATTTGGGGCACCCCGTTTCGTTGTGACTGCTGGACAGGGCCGGAGCGAGACCGTATGTCTGCCCCGACCATCTTTCCCGTCGGCGATCGCCGAATGGGAGGTCGTGATGCGGCCGGGCCCGGAGAATCGGTTAGGGTCGGTCGCTGGGTAGGGTCGCAACTCGCAGCAGACACGCGCAGTCGAGAGCCGGTCCGTGCGTCCAGGGAGAGGCGTCAGTCGGGGCCGTCGGCAAAGGTTCTGCGCAGGCGGCTGCTGCAATTTTGGGTGCTGCTGAAGTGAGCGCTGGAAAATCCAAGAAGAGTACGGTCAAGACGGCGGCGAACGCAGCCGCAACCGCGCATGAAGCGCCGTCGCGTGCCAACGAGCTGCGCGCAGCCTTCCTTCAGTATTTCGCGGACAATGACCACGTAGTGGAACCGTCCGCGCCTCTGGTGCCGCGGCACGACCCGACTTTGATGTTCACGAACGCTGGCATGGTGCCGTTCAAGAACGTGTTCACCGGCCAGGAAAAGCCGAGCGCCTTGCGGGCAGCCTCGTCGCAGAAATGCGTGCGCGCCGGCGGCAAGCATAACGATCTGGACAATGTGGGCTACACCGCGCGGCATCACACGTTCTTCGAGATGCTGGGCAATTTCTCCTTCGGCGATTACTTCAAGGAACAAGCGATTGCGCTCGCCTGGGAGTTCCTGACCGGGACGCTGGCGCTGCCGACAGAGAAGCTCCTCGTCACGGTCTATGTAGACGATGACGAGGCCGCTGAACTCTGGAGGAAGATCTCCGGGTTCGGCGATGACAAGATTCTGCGGATCGCCGGATCGGACAATTTCTGGTCGATGGGCGATACGGGCCCCTGCGGGCCCTGTTCGGAGATCTTCTACGATCACGGGGCGCATTTGCCGGGTGGTCCGCCCGGCAGCCCCGATCAGGACGGCGACCGTTTCGTCGAGATCTGGAACCTGGTGTTCATGCAGTTCGAGCAGCAGGCCGACGGCAACCGGATCGACCTGCCGCGCCCCTCGATCGACACGGGGATGGGACTCGAACGTATCGCGGCCGTCATGCAGGGAACTCATGACAATTACGAGATCGATCTGTTCAAGACGCTGATCGCGGCGTCGGTCGATCTTACGGGCGTCCCGGCGCAAGGCGCTGAGGCGCCGAGCCACCGCATCATTGCGGATCACTTGCGGGCGTCGTCCTTTCTGATTGCCGACGGTGTCCTGCCCTCCAACGAGGGGCGTGGCTATGTCCTGCGCCGCATCATGCGCCGGGCCATGCGGCATGCGCATATGCTGGGGGCGAAGGAGCCGTTGCTGCATCGGCTGGTCCCCACCCTCGTGGGTGAGATGGGGCGGGCCTTCCCGGAGTTGCAGCGCGGAGAGGCGCTCATTGACGAAACGCTCAAGCTCGAGGAGACGCGTTTCCGCGAGACTCTCGAGCGGGGCTTGCGTCTGCTCGACGAGGCGCTTGAGGGGCTATCCTCCGGCGACACGCTGTCCGGCGAGGTCGCCTTCAAACTCTACGACACCTACGGCTTCCCTTACGACCTGACGGAAGACGCGCTGAAAGCCAAGGGCATCGGCGTGGACGCGGCCGGCTTTCAGGCGGCGATGGAGCGGCAACGGGCCGAAGCCCGGAAGTCCTGGTCGGGTTCGGGCGAAGCGGCCACGGACAGTCTCTGGTACGAACTCAAGGAAGAGGTCGGCGCGACCGAGTTCCTTGGATACGAGACGGAAGCCGCATCGGGTGAGATCGTGGCGCTGGTGAAAGACGGCGCCCGTGTCGACAAGCTCGAAAAGGGCGACCGCGGTATCGTCATCGTCAATCAGACGCCCTTCTACGCGGAGTCCGGCGGCCAGGTCGGCGACCAAGGGACGTTGTCGATTGGAGACGAAACCGTGTTCGCGGTTTCCGACACGCAGAAGAAATTACATGGCTTGTTCCTCCATGACGGTATCGTGGAGAAGGGGAAGCTGCTGCGCGGTGAGACGGTCTCGCTGTCCGTGGACCACGGACGCCGGACGGCGACGCGCGCGCACCATTCGGCTACCCATCTACTGCACGAAGCCTTGCGTCAGGTCCTCGGAACCCATGTGGCGCAGAAGGGCTCGCTCGTCGAGCCGGGACGGTTGCGGTTCGACTTTTCCCATCCGAAGCCCATGAGCGCGGAAGAGCTTAAGGCCGTCGAGGACTTGGCGAATGCCATGATCCTGCAGAACAGCGCCGTCGAGACGCATCTGATGACGCCGGACGAGGCCATCGCCCGCGGTGCGCTCGCGCTGTTCGGCGAGAAATACGGCGAGGAAGTGCGCGTCGTGTCCATGGGCGTGACCCCGGAAAGCGATAAGGCGGGCCACGCCTATTCCATCGAACTTTGCGGCGGCACCCATGTGGCCCGGACCGGTGACATCGGCCTCCTGAAGATCGTGGGCGAGAGCGCCGTGGCCGCGGGCGTGCGCCGCGTGGAGGCGCTGACCGGCGAGGCCGCGCGCGGGTTCTTAGGCGCGCAGGACAGGCGCGTTCGCGAAGCGGCCGAGATTCTCAAAGTGCCGCCGGACGAGTTGGTCGAGAGGTTGGCAGCGATCGTCGAAGAGCGCCGCAAGTTGGAGCGGCAGCTAACCGATACAAAGCGCGAGCTGGCACTGCGGCCCGAAAGCGGCGGTGCGGCCGGCGGCTCACCTGTCCGGGAGATTGGCGGCACGAAGCTTCTCGCGCGTGTGGTTCATGGCGTCGCGCCGAAGGATTTGCGCGGGCTCGTCGACGAGGCGAAGCAGCAGATCGGTTCGGGTGTCGTCGCGGTGGTCGGCGTGAGCGAGGAAGGGAAGGCCGGGCTTGTTGTCGGTGTCACCGCGGATCTCACGGGCGCACACAGCGCCGTCGATCTCGTGCGCGTGGGAGCGGATATCCTCGGCGGCAAGGGCGGGGGCGGGCGTCCCGATCTGGCCCAGGCCGGTGGTCCCGACGGCGCCAAGGCCGACGCCGCGTTGGAGGCGATCGCCGCGCAGCTCGGGTCCGCGCCCGAGAGCGAGCCGGCGCCCTCGGCCTCCAGGCGCGCTGGACAAGCCTAGGTCATGACCTCGGCCCGCTGGCGCCACTGGCGCCGAAAGGTCCACGAGATTCTGGAACTCGGCGGCGACGTCCATCCGGCCGGATACATCGTCAACGGCTTCATCATCGTCCTGATCGTCGCGAACGCGCTCGCCTTTGCGGCCCAGACGGTCGAAGAACTCGCCACGCGCTACGACGCTTGGTTCCGCGCCTTCAACGTCTTCTCCGTGATGGTGTTCACCATCGAGTATGCGTTGCGCGTCTGGAGTTCTGTCGAGATTCCAGTCCTGTCGCGCATGCCGCCCTGGCGGGCGCGGGCGATCTTCGCCAGCCGCCCGATCATGATCATCGATCTCCTGGCCTTTGCGCCCTGGTATTTGACGTGGCTGTTTCCGGCGGACCTGCGCTTCCTGAGGCTGCTGCGCGTCCTGCGTCTCTTCAGGCTCGCGCGTTTCTCGCCTGCGCTGCAGACGTTGTTCCGCGTGTGCAAGGAGGAGTCCGGGGCGCTGCTGGGCTCGCTCCTCCTGATGCTCATCCTGCTGCTCTTCGCCTCGACCGGAATCTACTTTCTCGAGCGCCATGCACAGCCCGAAGCGTTCGGATCGATTCCCGCCGCGTCCTGGTGGGCCTTGGCCACACTAACGACCGTGGGGTATGGCGACGTCGTTCCCGTCACGCCTCTGGGCAAAATGTTGGGTGGCGTCATGATGCTGCTGAGCGTCGGCATGTTCGCACTGCCCGTGGCCATCATCGCCACGGGGTTCAGCCGAGAATCCGTACGCCATCAGTTCGTGGCCACGTGGTCCATGGTTGCGCGGGTCCCGTTGTTCGAGGACATGAGCCGCGCGGAGCTTGCCGATATCACCAAGGTACTCGATACGCGGAGTTACGAGCCGGGCGTCCCCATCGTCCGGGCCGGCGACGTAGGCGAAAACATGTACATCCTCGCGAGCGGGGAAGCGCGACTTTTGCTCGGCAAAGGTCGGACGGTCATCCTGAAGGAAGGCGACATCTTCGGCGAGATGGCGCTCCTGGAACACCGGCGGCATGAGCACGACGTGATCGCTACGACCCATTGCCGGCTCTACGTGCTCGACAATCGGGCCCTGGCGCGGCTGTCCCGCCGCCACCCGGGCATGCTCGACCGCATTCGCCGTGCGGCGACGGAACAAGACGAAAGCGAAGTGACGCAGACCTAGGCCGCGGCGACGTCTCCGGCCATGGCTACCCGCATGTTCTGGTCGATCTTGTCGATAAAGCCTTCGGTCGAGAGCCAGGCTTGGTCGGCGCCGACGAGCAGAGCCAGATCCTTGGTCATGAAGCCCGACTCGATCGTGTCGACGGAGACGGTCTCGATGGTTTTTGCGAACCGGGCGAGGGCCTCGTTGTTGTCGAGCTTGGCGCGATGCTTCAGCGCGCCGGCCCAGGCGAAGATCGAGGCGGTGGAGTTCGTCGACGTGGCCCGGCCTTCCTGATGCTGGCGGAAATGGCGCGTGACGGTGCCGTGCGCGGCCTCGGCTAGAACCGTGCTTCCATCCGGCGTCATCAGCACCGATGTCATCAGGCCGAGCGACCCGAACCCTTGCGCGACCGTGTCGGACTGCACGTCGCCGTCGTAGTTCTTACAGGCCCACACATAGCCACCCGACCATTTCAGAGCCGCCGCGACCATGTCGTCGATCAGCCGGTGTTCGTAGGTGAGGCCGGCTTTGGCAAACGCGTCCTTGAACTCGGTCTCGAAGACCTCCGCGAACAGATCTTTGAAACGCCCGTCATAGGCTTTGAGGATCGTGTTCTTGGTCGAGAGGTACACCGGCATGTTGCGGCTGAGGCCGTAGTTCATGGAGGCGCGCGCGAAGTCGCGGATCGAACTGTCGAGATTGAACATCCCGAGAGCCACGCCTGAGTCCTCAAACGTATGCACCTCGCGCTCGATGACCTCGCCGTCCTCGCCCTCGAACTTGATGGTCAGCTTGCCCTTGCCCGGAACGCGGAAGTCCTGAGCGCGATAGATGTCGCCATAGGCATGGCGGCCGATCACGATGGGCTTGGTCCAGCCCGGAACGAGGCGCGGCACGTTCTTGCAGATAATGGGCTCGCGGAAGATGACGCCGCCCAGAATGTTACGGATCGTGCCGTTGGGCGAGCGGTACATTCTCTTGAGGTTGAACTCCTCCACGCGCGCTTCGTCTGGCGTGATGGTCGCGCATTTGACGCCGACCCCGAATTCCTTGATTGCGTGCGCGGCGTCGACCGTCACTTGGTCGTCAGTCGCATCGCGGTGTTCGATGCCGAGGTCGAAGGGCACAAGCTCCACATCGAGATACGGCTCGACGAGCTTTTCCTTGATCATGTCCCAAATAACGCGGGTCATCTCATCGCCATGCAAATCGGCGATGGGGTTCTCAACCTTGATCTTGTCCACGCAGCAATCTCCAAAAAATGGGGTGTCGTCCGGGCCCGAAGGCAATGCGCCGCCGCCCATTGCGAGCCGGGGCTCCCTGTAGCATCGTCCGGCCATGATGGAAACAAATGACCCGGTCGGCAAGCCGACGAAAGAGCGCGCCGGCGCCGCACCCCCTTCGATTGTCCTGGTAAAGCCGCAACTCGGCGAGAATATCGGCTTCGCCGCCCGTGCAATGGGTAATTTCGGCTTGCACGATCTGCGGTTGGTTGCACCGCGCGACGGTTGGCCCAACGAGAAGGCTCTTGCCGCCGCAGCGGTGGCTGAACCGATTGCGAGCGCGGCAACGGTCTTCGAGACGCTCGAAGAGGCGCTGGCTGACTGCAACTACGTGGCCGCCACCACGGCGCGGCCGCGCGAGATGATTAAGCCGGTGTTCAGCCCCGAAACGGCGTCGACGACGCTCCGCAGGCGGACGCAATCCGGCGAGCGCTGCGCTGTCATGTTCGGCGGCGAGCGCAACGGTCTCGATAACGACTCGATCGCGTTGGCCGACGCCATCATCACCGCGCCGGTCGATCCGAACTTCGCCTCGCTCAGCCTGCCGCAGGCCGTGTTGCTGTTCTCGTACGAATGGATGAAGAGCGGCAACCCGGAAGCCCTCGGCCGGGCCACGACGTTCGACGGTCCGGCAAGGGAAGGGCTGGCGACGCCGGGGACGGGTCCCGCGAGCCGCGCCTCACTCTTCGGTCTGTTCGAACACATGGAAGGAGCTCTGGACGATGCCGGTTTTTTGCGGCCGCCGGAGAAACGGCCGACCATGGTCCGTTCGATCCGGAACATGTTTCATCGGATGGAGTGCACCGAGCAGGATGTCCGCACATGGCGCGGGATCATCTCTGCGTTCACCAGGCGCCCAACATCATCAAAGGGTTAGCCGCGTCGGGGACCGTCACAGTTCCGCCCCGTTTCTCCTGTTGCGATGACCGTCAACAATGGTAGCTTCCGCCAGAATAATGAGAGGGGCGTCCGATGAGAATTGCGTGGGCAAAGCTTGGTGGTGTGGTTGGTGCTGTCCTAGTGCCGTTGTGCGGAGTGTCGGCCCTTGCGGCTGCACAGACCACTGACGGCCAGCCGGCCATGACGACCCTCGCTGCGGAGGAACTCACACAGCGCAGCAAGCCGGCTCCCCGCCAAGGCGGTGGGTTGAGCGATCGCGGCGTGCGCACGATGTCCATCTACGCGTCCACGCTGATACCCGACCGCGTCAAGGGCCCCGACGGCAACATGGTCGACATCGACAAGTCGGATCCGGCCAAATTCCTGATTCCGATGGACACCGCGCGCCGTGTCATCCAGGCCGCGACGCGGTCCGCCTATGCCGATGTCTGTGATCTGCCCGAGCTCGGCAAGGCGAACTTCCAGACGATGCTGGCAACCGAGCAGGGGAAGCAGAACTGGACTCAGGAGCAAATCGTGATGATCGAGACGTTGCATCTGTTCGCGACGTCGTTCTTTGCCGGCAAGGCTGCCGTACCGATCGAGCCCGATTCGGCCCCTTCGGACTGGCAGAACAAGGTCGTGGAGGAGGGGGACGGCCCGGCGCAGAAATTGGTGCTCCCGCCGCCGCCTGAGTGCCCGCCGGAGCGGAAGGCGCAGGTCGAAGCCGCCATCAACGCCTATGTGGCCTCCGCCGGGGCCCAATAATCGGCGGAAGACCCGCTAAAGGCCCCGAGAGCGGAATTGACATTTTCCGGGTATTCCGTGTAACAGAACGGCTCGGCTCGGCCGTTAAGGGCTGAGTGCGGACCGCCGGACGGATTTGGTGGTCCCAGATCAACCACCATCAATAGGTTTTTACGGCAGACGCGGGCACGTGGACCGCCCGTGGAAAGCCTGATTTGGCTTTGGAGTCTTGACGAATGACGAAACGCATTCACGCCAAGCATAAGATCGATCGCCGGCTTGGCGAGAATATCTGGGGACGGCCCAAGAGCCCCCAGAACAAGCGCGAGTACGGACCTGGCGAGCATGGCCAGCGCCGCCGCGGCAAGCTATCGGATTACGGCCAGCAGCTTCGCGCCAAGCAGAAGCTGAAGGGCTATTACGGCAACATCACCGAGAAGCAGTTTAAGGCCATCTATCACGAGGCCTCGCGCCAGAAGGGCGACACCTCCGAGCGCCTCATCGGCCTGCTCGAGCGCCGTCTCGACGCCGCTGTGTACCGGGCCAAGTTCGTGCCGACGGTCTTCGCCGCGCGCCAGTTCATCTCGCATGGTCATGTGAAAGTGAATGGCCGCCGGGTCACGATCCCCTCCTACCGCTTGAAGGAAGGGGATGTGATCGAGGTGCGCGACAAGTCGAAGGATCTCGGCATGGTGCTGGAAGCTGCTCAGAGCAGCGAGCGCGACGTGCCCGATTATGTCGACGTGGATCACGGGAAGATGGTCGCCACGTTCACGCGTGTGCCGACACTGTCGGACGTTCCTTATCCGGTGATGATGGAACCGAACCTCGTCATCGAATTCTATTCGCGCTAAGCGCGGGACCACATCCAGACGATTTTGCGGCCTGCACCGGGTTCCCGGTGTCAGGCCGTAATCATTTGTGAGGCCGCGATGATCAGGGCGGCCCCTGCGGCGATCAGAACGACGGCGGCTGCCTTCGCCAGACCCTCTCCGAAGGGGGCGAGCTTTTCGATCGCCACGAAGACCGACAAGGCGGCGATCCAAACCAGGTTCATCACCCCGCCGACGAACAGCAGCAGCATGAGGACGGCACAGCAGCCGACGCAGAAGGCGCCGTGTCCCAGCCCCATGCGCCAGGCCCCGGCTGGGCCGGGGCGCCAATGCTGGGCGAGGTAGGCCGCCGGGCCGCGGCAATGCTTAAGGCATGCGGTCTTGAGCGGCGTCAGTTGGTAGATTCCGGCTGCGATGAGGAGCGCGCCCGATAGAACCGCGCTCCGCGAGTTCATCATCATCGTCATCAGCCCCGCCCGCTCCAGTGCGAACTGAATGACGACAGCCAACACGCTGAAAAGAATCCACAAGGTCAGATAGCCGCCAGCGAACGCGATGATGCAAAGCGGGGCCTCTTTTGTATCGGCTTTCGCATCGGCGCGCTGGACCACCTTGGCATAGAGCAGCGCTGTGGGGGCCGCGGAAGGGAGCATCATCGCCACCATCATCACCGCCCACATGACGAAGGCGATCGTCCAGTAATAGGGGATCCAAGGCCAGCTCTCGCCGGCCGGCAGCGTCATGGGCAGCCACCAGCCGCTCATCGCAATGACGCTCATGCCCGTCCCGGCGCCGGCTAGGAGGGCCGCCCACGCCAGAAGGATCAGAACCAGCAGCGCGCCGGCAACGACTGTATTTTCCCGCCGGAGAAGCGCTTCAAGCATGGCAAGCGTGGCCGCCCTAGGCGTGGACAACGCCCTTGTTCGTCAAATGGATGTGGGCGAACTGGCCGTAGCTGTTCACGAGCGACAGCGGCATGGGGCCCTTCGCCGTGGAGGAGCCGCTTCCCATTTCCGCGATCAAGTACTCGAAGCCGTTCGGCAGATCGATGCGGGCCCGGTGCTTTTCGCCGGTAACCGGATTGCGGATCGGCTCTCCCTGCATTTCGACGAAACCGTCGACGCGCACGCTGCCCGTCCGCTCCTCCACGTCAATCTCGATGTGGATGGGCCGAATCTCGGGCGGCAATACCTCGGTGAAGGTCGCCGCGAAGACGTTCCATATGGTCTTGCCCGGCTCGGTGTTTTCGCCGGAAAAAATGGAAAGCAGGGCGTTGCGCTGTTCCTGGCTCGCCCGCTCATCGATGATCAGAAAGGCGGTTCCATTGCCTTCGTGAATAGCCTTGGGCCAGGAAAACATGCCGACCACGTTCAGTCCGCCAAGGTCGACGTCACCGAAGTGACCATCCTCGAAACGGTAGGCGCCTATAGCGTGGCAATCCCCGTGGGTCGGGCGCGCATTGAACTGACAGGGGCAGCCATAGTCGCAGTTACAGTTGATGAATTCGACACCCTTCAACTCCCAGTCGATCATGGCGACGCCTCCCTGATTTGAGCGAAGTTCGTGCAAGAGCGAGCATAGGCCGACCACGGATCGAATCAACTCGGATGGGCAAATAGGTAAGCGTACAGCCGACAGAAAAGCCCGGGAGCCGAAGCTCCCGGGCCGACAAATTCGTCTTGGACGCGGTGCGCCGGCTAGGCCGTCTGCGTGTCCGCGTTGCTGGCGATGCCCTTGTCCTTGAGCATGTCCTGCAGTTCGCCCGCCTGAAACATCTCACGCACGATATCGCAGCCGCCCACGAACTCACCCTTCACGTAAAGCTGGGGGATCGTCGGCCAGTTGGAGAAAGCCTTGACGCCTTCGCGGACGCTCATGTCGTCCAGGACGTTGATGTCTTCGTAGTCGACGCCGAGGTGGTTCAGGATCTGCGCGACCTGCATGGAGAAGCCGCATTGGGGCATCGCCTTCGTGCCCTTCATGAACAGCACGATGTCGTTGTTGGCGATCTGTTTGTTGATCCAGTCGTTGACGGCTTGATCTGTCATTGCTGGTGTCCTCTCTCGAACGTTTATTGCTGGGGGGCGGAAGTCTTCAGAGCGAGCGCATGCAGCACGTCGCCCATATTGCCCTTGAGGGCGTCATAGACCATCTGGTGCTGCTGCACGCGGGACTTACCGCGAAACTCTTCGGATTCGACGGACGCCGCATAGTGGTCGCCGTCGCCAGCCAGGTCTTCGATTTCAATCTTCGCGTCGGGAAAGCGCTCGAGAATCAGGCGCTCGATATCCGTGGCGGCCATCGCCATTTCAGTCACTCCTAATCTAGGGTCCACACCAATTTAGCGCCGGACCTCGATCTTATCCCCGCGTCATAAAGCGCGGCAACCAATCTTCATAGGCGGCGCGCAGCATGCCGAGCGGCAGAGGCGCTTCGCCGGGCAGCGTCATCGTGTCGGTACCGACGGTGCCGATCACCCGGACGGGCACGCTGTAGACGGCTGCGACATCCTTGATCGTGTCGACCTTGTCGGGCGTTGCCGTGACCACGTAGCGGCCCTGGTCCTCGCCGAACCAGATCGCGTGCGCCGGGATGCCCTCAGGAGGCGCTTCCAAAGCCACGCCGCGTTTTCCGGCCATCGCCATTTCGGCGAGCGCCACCAGCAGACCGCCATCGCTGACGTCGTGGACCGCGTTGACCGTGTCGGCCTTGATCAGCCCGCGGACCAGGTCGCCGATCACGCGTTCGCTGGCAAGGTCTACGGGCGGCGGGGCGCCGTCCAGGCGATCTTCCATAACGGACATATAGATCGATTGGCCGAGATGACCAGTCTCGAGGCCAAGCAGCAGGATCACATCCCCGTCAGCCTTCAGCGCCATATCCGCCATATCGGCGATATTGGCGATCAACCCGACGCCGCCCACAGCCGGGGTGGGGGGATCGCGACGCCGTTGGTCTCGTTGTAAAGGGACACGTTGCCCGACACGACCGGGAAATGGAAAACCTTGCACGCTTCCGCCATGCCTTCGATGGCGCCAACGAATTCACCCATGATTTCGGGGCGTTCGGGATTGCCGAAATTCAGGCAGTCGGTGATGGCGAGCGGCTTGGCCCCCGTCGCGGTGAGATTCCGCCAGCATTCGGCCACCGCCTGCTTGCCGCCTTCATACGGGTCGGCGGCGCAATAGCGCGGGGTCACGTCGCAAGAGACCGCGAGGCCCTTGTCGGTCCCGTGTACGCGGACGACGCCGGCATCGCCGCCTGGGCGCTGCACCGTGTCACCCATGACCATGTGGTCGTATTGCTCGTAGATCCAACGCCGGGACGACAGATGCGGTGAGCCGAGCAGGCGCTCCAGCGCGCTCAAGATGCTGGGCGGGGCCGTGACGTCTTCGGCCGCGATGGTGGGCAGCGGCTCACGCTTCTCGTACGGCCGCGCGTAGATGGGCGCTGCGTGCGCCAGCGCGGGCAGGGGAATGTCCGCTTCCACCACGCCGTTGTGGTGCGCCACGAAATGACCGGTGTCTGTCGTCTTGCCGATGACGGCGAAGTCGAGCTCCCACTTCTTGAAGATGCGTTCGGCCACGGGCTCGGAGCCGGGCTTCAGCACCATCAGCATGCGTTCCTGGCTCTCTGACAGGAGCATCTCGTAAGCGGTCATGCCCTCTTCGCGCATGGGCACGAGATCGAGATCGAGATCGATGCCGACGCCGCCTTTGTCCGCCATCTCGACGGACGAGGATGTCAGGCCCGCCGCACCCATGTCCTGGATGGCGATGATGACGTCCTCGTTCATCAGTTCGAGGCAGGCTTCGAGCAGCAGCTTCTCCGTGAAGGGATCGCCGACCTGGACGGTCGGGCGCTTCTCCTCGGAGCTCTCGTCGAACTCGGCCGAGGCCATGGTGGCGCCGTGGATGCCGTCGCGGCCCGTCTTGGAGCCCACATAGACGACGGGAAGGCCGACGCCTTTCGCGGCGGATTTGAAGATGCGGTTCGCATCGACAAGTCCGACGCACATGGCGTTGACCAGGATGTTGTCGTTGTAGCGGGGGTCGAAATTGGTCTCGCCGCCGATCGTCGGCACACCCATGCAATTGCCGTAGTCGCCGATGCCGGAGACGACGCCGGCAACCAGGTGCCGCGTCTTGGGATGGCTCGGGCTGCCGAAGCGCAGCGCGTTCATGTTGGCGACGGGCCGCGCGCCCATGGTGAAGACATCGCGCATGATGCCGCCGACACCCGTGGCCGCGCCCTGATAGGGCTCGATATAGGAGGGGTGGTTGTGGCTCTCCATCTTGAAGACGGCAGCCTGCCCGTCCCCGAGGCTGACCACGCCGGCGTTCTCGCCCGGACCCTGGATTACTTGCGGGCCCGACGTGGGCAGCTTCTTCAGCCAGACGCGCGAGGACTTGTAAGAGCAGTGCTCCGACCACATGACGGAGAACACACCCAGCTCCGTCAGCGTGGGCTCCCGCCCCAGCTCCTTCAGAAGACGCTCGTACTCCTCCGGGCTGATGCCGTGTTCGGCAACGAGCTCTTCGGAGAGTCCCGGCGTCTCGGGCTTCACGTCTGCCGCCCCGCTCAATGGAGAGTCTCCACGAGAGAGGAGAACATCTTGGCGCCGTCCGTGCCGGACTGGGCCGGATCGATGAGCCGCTCCGGATGGGGCATCATGCCGAGCACGGTGCCGGTGTCGTTGTAGATGCCGGCGATATTGCCCGTCGAGCCATTGGGATTGGCTGCCTCGGTGATCGCGCCATCCTCTTCGCAGTAGCGGAACGCGATGCGGCCCTCGTTCTCCAGGAGATAGAGCGTGCCCGGATCGGCGAAATAGCAGCCGTCCTTATGAGCGATCGGGATGCGCACCACTTCGTCCTTCTTGTAATGGCTGGCGAATGCCGTGTCGTCGCGCTCGACGCGCAGGCGGACATCCTTGCAGATAAAGCGCAGGGTCGCGTTGCGCATCAGCACGCCCGGAAGAAGTCCCGCCTCGGTGAGGACCTGGAAGCCGTTGCAGATGCCGAGCACCGGCGTACCGGCCTCGGCCCGGCGCACGACCTCGCGCATGATCGGCGAATGCGCCGCCATGGCACCGGAGCGCAAATAGTCGCCGTAGGAGAACCCGCCAGGGAGCAGGATCAGATCGCTCTTCGGCAGCTCGGAGTCGCCGTGCCACACCATCTTGGGCGCGGCGCCCATGGCGCGCTCCAAGGCGACAGCCGCGTCGCGGTCGCAATTCGATCCCGGAAAAACGATGACGCTGGCTTTCATGAGTCTCGAAGGGCCTCGCTTCTGGCGGAGAAGGTCTCCATTGCGCGCGAGGCGCGCCGGTTACGCCGCCTCGAGCTCATAGGCATAGTTCTCAATGATGGTGTTTGCGAGAAGCTGCTTGCACATCCGCTCGATTTCTTCGCGGGCGCGGGTCGGATCGCTCTCGGCGACTTCGACCTCGATGAACTTACCCTGCCGGACGCCCTCGACGCCGCCGAAGCCCAAGGCATGCAACGCCCCTTCGATGGCCTTGCCTTGCGGATCGAGCACGCCGGGTTTGAGCGTGATGGTGATGCGTGCCTTCATGGCTTCCTTCTCAAGTCTTCGGGCTTGCTCTCGCGACGCCTATTTGGATTGGACCAGGACGGGACCGCTGCGGCCGGGCGTCGGGTTCTCGGTATGCAGGCCAAGCCGCCGAGCGACTTCCTGATAGGCTTCGACCAGCCCGCCCATGTCGCGGCGGAAGCGATCCTTGTCGAGCTTGTCCTGGGTGTCGACGTCCCAGAGGCGGCAGCAGTCCGGCGAGATCTCGTCGGCCAGCACGACACGCATCTGCTCGCCTTCCCACAGACGCCCGAACTCGACCTTGAAGTCGACGAGGCGGATGCCGACGCCGAGGAACAGGCCCGTCAGGAAGTCGTTGATGCGCAGCGCGAGCGACATGATGTCGTCGAGCTCCGGCGGCGAAGCCCAGCCGAAGGCGGTGATGTGCTCTTCGGAGACCATCGGGTCGTCCAACTCGTCGGCCTTGTAGTAGAACTCGACGATCGAGCGGGGCAGGGTGGTCCCTTCCTCCAGCCCTAAGCGCTTGGACAGCGAGCCCGCGGCCACATTGCGGATCACCACTTCGAGCGGAATGATCTCGACCTCGCGAATGAGCTGCTCGCGCATGTTCAGGCGCTTGATGAAATGGGTGGGCACACCGATCTCGTTCAGCCGCTCGAAGATGTACTCGGAGATACGGTTGTTGAGGACGCCCTTGCCCTCGATACAGTCGTGCTTCTTGTTGTTGAAGGCGGTCGCGTCGTCCTTGAAATGCTGGATGAGCGTGCCGGGCTCCGGCCCTTCGTAAAGGATTTTGGCCTTGCCTTCGTAAACGCGCCGGCGACGGTTCATTTTCTTGTCCTCACTGAGCTGTTCACGACTGTCAAACGCCGAACGCGCGCAAAACGGGATAACCCCAATGCCGCGCGCCACGTCTCAAATCGCCATCGCTGGAATCGATCTAGAAATCTCGTATGGAGACTAGCCTATGGCGCGAGGGGTACAACGGGCCGGGGGGCGGCGCAATGGCTTTCAGGGCCTCGCGGGATTTGTTGATTTGCACTGCTTTCTTGGGTATCACCCGCCCTTGAAAGCAGGGTTTCCCCCCATAATTGTTACAGACGGCGCCCCGTGTTTGGCGGGGCTTTGGAGGCAGCGCCGATGACGAGCTTTAACGATCGCGAAAAGAGCTACGAGAAGAAATTCGCCCTCGACGAGGAGTTGCAGTTCAAGTCCACAGCCCGCCGGAACAAGCTCCTGGGCCTCTGGGCCGCTGAAAAGATGGGGCTTTCGGGAGACGATGCCCAAGCCTACGCCCGCGAAGTGGTGAAGGCCGACTTGGAAGAGCCAGGCGAAGAAGACGTTTTCCGCAAGATCCGGGGCGATTTCGACGGCAAAGAGATCGAGCAGTCCGACCACCAGATCCGCCGCGCCATGGCGGACCTCATGGTCGAGGCGGTGCGGCAAATCGAAGCCGAAGCCAAGGCGTAAGACTTCTCGGGTCCGGCAGGGCCCCTCGAGACCCGGTCCGGACCCGAATAGGGCCCCAGGGAGGGAGCTATGGCCAAGGACCTTTTCCGCAGCGCGGCCCGGAAGAAGCAGACGCTCTTCAACGCCTGGCTGATGATGAACAACCCGCTCGCCGTCGAGTTGATCGGCGAAGCGGGCTGGGATTGCGTCACCATCGACCAGCAGCATGGCGCCGGCGGCAACGAGACCATGCTGTCTTGCCTGACGGCGGCGAAGGCGGCGGGGCTGCCTGCGATCGTCCGCGTCGCCAACAACGATCCCGGCCTTGTGGGCCGGGCGCTGGATGCGGGCGCGCAAGGGGTCATGTGCCCGCTGATCGAGAACGTGGCCGAGGCGGAGGCCTTCGTTCAGGCGGTGAAGTATCCGCCCCGAGGCAACCGCAGCTGGGGACCATATCGGGCCAAGATCGGGGTCGCGGGCGACTATTTCACGACCGCCAACCGCTTCACGATCGCCTGCCCGCAAATCGAGACCAAAGGCGCTCTCGATGACCTCGATGCCATCCTCGGCCTCAAAGGCGTGGACATGGTCTGTTTCGGTCCGAACGATCTCTCCGTGGCGCTCACGGGGCGCATCGATATCTGGGCAAAGGAAGTCCAGGAGGCGATGAAACAGGTCCTGGCCAAGGCGCGCGAGCATGGCGTCATGACGCTCATCTTCTGCAACGACATCGACTTCGCGAAGCCCCGCATCAAGGAAGGCTGGGACGTCGTCGCCATCGGCACCGACACCGGCTGGCTCGCTTCGGCGGCTGCGGCCACTCTGGCGGCGGTTGAATCAACCTCTTAGGCGCCCCGCGCCAACCGCCTCAAAGGATTCGCAGAATCACGAGGGCGGCGCTCTGCGCCGACCGTTGCATCCTTGCACCAGGGCGCGCGCCATAATGTCCTTGAAGCCACGACGAAGGCTGAATTCCCCAGAGTCCTATGCCACTATACCGGCTTGAGACTCGCCTGGTGTGCGAGCGGAATGGGTGGATTGAATGGGCTACTTGCGGACCGTCATTGCTGGATTGATTGGCCTCGTGCTGGGGGCGGGCGTGTTGGCTATGGACACGGCCCAAGCGACCGAGGCTGCCACGGCGACGGCTCTGAACCTGCGCGATGGTCCCGGTACCGGCTATGCCAAGATCGCCACGATGCCCGCCGGTTCGCCGGTCAAGGTCAAGGGCTGCCGTGACGGCTGGTGCGGCGTGATCTGGCGCGGGCGGAAGGGCTATGCCAGCCAGCGCGGCTTGGCGCTCGGCTATGCGGATTACGCGGAACTGGTTGAGCCCGAGGTCTGGCCGATCTTCCCGGCCTATCCCTACCGGTCCGGCTATTACTCGAAAGCCGACTGGTATTTCGACATGCCGCCTTACACGGCCATCTCACCCAAATTCTATCGCAAGCGGTTTCTCATGATGGCGCAGGAGCGGGACCGCTACCGCTACGTGCCGAATATTTTCCGCGGGGGCAGCGGCTACTACGACGACACCCCGATCGGATACGTCAACACGCAGGCCGCCGCCGCGGCCCTGCGGGATCCCGAGTAGCACCGTAACGAGACGGCAACGAAGGCGTTCTTAATCCGCGAATACGCGGGCGAAGAGGTCCTCGACGTGCTTGGTGTGATAGCCGAGATCGAACTGGTCGCGGATCGTGTCTTCCGACAGCGCTGCGGTGACATCCGGGTCCGACAGGAGCTCGGTCAGGAAGTCCTTGTTCTCCTGCCAGACCTTCATCGCATTGCGTTGAACGAGCCGATAGGCGTCCTCGCGCGACACGCCCGCATTGGTCAGTGCCAGCAGCACGCGTTGCGAATGAATGAGGCCGCCGAGCCGGTCCATATTGGCCTGCATGCGCTCGGGGTAAACCACCAGCCCCTCGATCACGCCTGTTAGCCGCGCCAGCGCGAAGTCGAGGGTGACCGTGGCGTCAGGCCCGATCATGCGCTCGACCGAGGAGTGCGAGATATCCCGCTCATGCCATAGCGCCACGTTCTCCATGGCGGGAATGGTATAGCCGCGCACGATGCGGGCGAGCCCGGTCAAATTCTCCGACAGCACCGGGTTGCGCTTATGGGGCATGGCGGACGAGCCCTTCTGCCCCGCCGAGAAGTACTCCTCGGCTTCCAGCACCTCGGTGCGCTGCAAATGCCGGATCTCGGTGGCAACGCGCTCGACCGAACTCGCGATCACCGCGAGCGTGGAGAAGAACGCCGCGTGGCGATCCCTTGGGATCACCTGGGTCGAGATCGGCTCGGGCCGTAGCCCGAGTTTGTCGGCCACATAGGCTTCGACGCGCGGGTCCACATGGGCGAACGTGCCGACGGCGCCCGAAATGGCGCAAGTCGCGACTTCCTCGCGGGCGCGGACCATGCGTTCGCGATTGCGGGCGAATTCGGCATAGGCCTGGGCCAGCTTCAACCCGAACGTCGTGGGCTCGGCATGAATGCCGTGGCTGCGGCCGACCGTGACTGTGTCCTTGTGCTCGTAAGCGCGTTTCTTGAGGGCCGCGAGCAGCCCATCGAGATCGGCAATGAGAATGTCCGCCGCTTCCGTGAGCTGCACGTTGAAGCAGGTGTCGAGCACGTCGGAGGAGGTGAGACCGGCGTGGAGGAACCGCGCCTCGGGCCCCACGTGTTCGGCGACCGAGGTGAGGAAGGCGATCACGTCATGCTTCACTTCACGCTCGATCTCGTCGATCCGGTCGATGTCGAACCCGCCGCGCGCCTTGGCGGCTTCGGCGGCCTCTTTCGGAATGAGGCCGAGCTCGGCCATGGCCTCGGCCGCCGTGACCTCGATCTTGAGCCAGATGCGGAATTTGTTCTCGGGCTCCCAGATGTCCGTCATCTGGGAGCGGCTGTAGCGCGGAATCATAAAGGTTCAGGCCTTTCTCAGGCGCCTACTGCCGCCCATGGAGGGCGGCAGTAGGGCCGAGTGCTTACGTCTTAGAGCTCAACCGTCCGAGGCTCGCGGATGCCGAACAGCGCGATGTAGACCGCGGCCCCGACCGCAAGCGCCATGAAGCCCAGGCGCGGCGGAAGCAGCATGTCGAGCAGGAACGTATAGAAGTCATTGAGCGAAGAGGCATAAAGGCCGGCGAGCGACCAGTCCACCTGGCTCGGATAGATTGCGTGGATATAGGCGAAGCGCAGGAAGCCGCCGAAGCTGCAGAAGGCCACCAGGAAGATGAATAGGGCGAACAGCATCCGGATCAAGAAACCGCGATGGGCCACGAAGCGCTGGCACCACCAGGCCACTAGGGCCGCCAGCAATCCGGCGAAGCCGACAATGCGAACCGAGTGCTGGGTCTGCTCGTTGACGAGACTGGTGTTCATGTAGTCCCCGACCATCAGGGCCCACGTGGACACACCAATCACGATGGCGAACGCCGCCGCGAGAATGAACCCGACCACCTTGCTGAATGTTAGCTTTTCCATTGCAGCTTCCCCTCCAACCGCTCGATTGCAGGGGGAATATGCAAGGGAAACGGCTGGACTGCAATGGATGCGCGCACCCAGGCTTGCCGCGATTTGCGCTTTGTGGTCCGATCCGCCCCCGAGACAAGAGAAAGGCGACAAGCTGATGGCATTCGACGACCTCAAGGCAGAACTCGCGCTGCTGATCAACCAGATGGAAAACCAGCCCGAGGATCGCCACGAGCTCTATGAGCAGGTCCGCGAAAAGCTCAATGAGATGCGCGCCTTCGGCATGCCGCTGCCGGAGGATCTCGTGCGCCTCGAAGAAGAGCTGGAAGCCGAATTCGCCGCCGCGAAGAAGCCGAAAACCAGCTAGGCCGCCGAAGCGGTCCTAGAATTCTCGCTTACGAGTTCTCGTCGATCTGCTCGTAGGTCCCGTCCGCCCAGCGATAGACCGCATAGGGCGGCAGGTTGGGGTCGCCTTTGTCGTCGAACTGGAAATCGCCGATCACCGAGTGGATCGTGCTGTCGTCGAGCGCCTTGACGACGGCCGGGGCATCGGTCGTTCCCGCCTTCTTGGCCGCCTCGGCCCAGGCCTGGATCGCCGCGTAGGTATAGAGCACGTAACCTTCCGGCGAGATGCCCTTCGCTTCAAGCCGCTTGACGACGTCCTCGGCGGCCGGGTTTTTCCGCGGGTCCGGGGAGAAGGTCATGAGCGTGCCTTCGCCGGCCGGTCCGGTGATGGACCAATATTCCTGGGTCACGAGCGCATCGCCGCCCATCAGCACCGTATCCATGTCCTGGTCGCGCATCTGGCGCAGGATGAGCCCCGCCTCGGTGTGGTAGCCGCCGAGGAAGAGCGCATCCACATCGGCCAGCTTGAGCTTGGAGACGAGGGCGGAGTAGTCCTTCTCGCCCGCCGTGATGGATTCCCGGAACACCTCTTTAACACCGTTGGCGTTGAGGGCCTTCTTCACCTCGTTGGCGAGGCCGCGCCCATAGGCTGTCTTGTCGTCGATGATGGCAATGTTCTTGTCGCCGAAATGCTTGGCGAGATAGGCGCCGGCGACTTCGCCTTGTTTGTCGTCGCGGCCGCACACCCGGTAGATGTTCGGCCCCGCGCGCTTGTCCGTCAGGGCCGGGTTCGTGGAGGCGGGAGAGATCATCACGAGATTGCTCTCCGCATAGACGTTCGATGCGGGGATCGACGAGCCGGAGCAGAAATGTCCGGCCACCAGCGCGACGTTGTCGCCGGCCATCTGGTTGGCGATCGCGACGGCCTGCTTCGGGTCGCAGGCATCGTCGCCGACTTCCAGCTTGAGCTTCTTGCCGAGAACCCCGCCAACGGCATTGATATCGGCCACAGCGGTCTCGCCGCCTGTGGTCATCTGTGTGCCGAGCGATGCGTATTGCCCTGTCTGGGGACCGGCGACAGCGACCTTGATGACGTCGGGATCGTCTTCGCCGTTGCAGCCCGTGAGTGCGATCGCGCACACGGCGACGGCGAGCAGTCCAGTCAAACGCATCATGCCGGTCTCCCTTGGATAGTTGGCGTCCCGTAACGTAGTGACAGGTCACGCGGTCGCCAACCCACCCGGTCGCCCATATAGTGGGCTGTCCAGACTATCGATCCTTCCAGGTTAGGGGGCTCGTCCGCTCATAGAGCCAGTGATACTGCGTGACCATCTGCGTCGTGCGCATGGTGCGGAAGCCGAGCAGCCCCGCCGCGACAAGGACCGCATAGGTGACGACGTAGTAGTACGGGGACAGCAGGGTGCCGTCGAACAGCGCGTAATCGAAGAAGCGCACCGCGGCGGCCAATAGCGCCATATAGAAGAACAGCCGCCACAGCGGACGCCAGCCGCGCGCCAGGCCGCGCCCGGCGAGAAAGGCGGCGGCGCCTCCGATGACGAGCGTGAAGAGCACGAAGACGCGCAAGCCGTCGTCGCTGATCCACGGTGCAATCGTCTGGGTTGTCGTGCTCACGATGCGGTCGGCTCCTTGGCCGCTGCGGTGGCACCCTCGAGATACGCGTTGCGCACATCCTCGGAGGCCAGCAAGTCATCGCCCGTGCCCGTCATTGTGATGCGTCCATTGACCATCACGTAGCCGCGGTCCGCCAGCTTGAGCGCGTGATAGGCGTTCTGTTCGACCAGGAACACGGTCAGGCCGTCCGTGTTCAGCTCTTTGATGGCTTCGAAGATCTGCTTCACTACGAGCGGCGCAAGTCCCAGCGAGGGCTCGTCGAGCAGCAGCAACTTGGGGCGCCCCATCAGCGCGCGCGCAATGGCGAGCATCTGCTGCTCGCCGCCCGACAGCGTGCCGCCACGCTGGCTGGCCCGGTCCTTCAGCCGTGGGAAGAGGTCGAACACGCGCGCGGCATCGTCATCGAAGCCGTCGGGCGCGTTGGCGATGATCGCGCCCATCTGCAGGTTCTCCATCACTGTCATGCGCCCGAAGATCCGCCGCCCCTCGGGCGATTGGCAGATGCCGAGCCGGGCGATCTCGTGGGTGGGACGCTGGGTGATGTCCTGACCGTCGAAGACCACGCGCCCATGGGACGCGCGCGGCCGGCCGCAAATGGTCATCATGGTGGTGGACTTGCCCGCGCCGTTCGCGCCGATCAGAGAGACGATCTCGCCGGGGCGGATCTGGATGCTGACATCGTGCAGGACGGGCAGCCTGCCATAGGCTGCCGTCACATCTTCGAGCGCGAGGAGCGGCACGGGTGCGGCGGCGTTCATGTTCGTGCCTCCATCGCGGCGGCGTCCTCGTCCGATACGCCGAGATAAGCCCCGATCACGTGCGGATCGTTGCGAACCTCGGTCGGCGTGCCGTCGGCGATCTTCTTGCCGTAATCGAGCACGATGACGTGGTCCGAGATGCGCATGACAACGCTCATGTCGTGCTCGATGAGGAAGATGGCCGTGCCGTCCTCCTCGCGGATCGATTGGAGCAGCGTGTTGAGCGCTTCGCTCTCTCGGGCGTTGAGGCCCGCCGCCGGTTCGTCGAGGCATAGAAGCCGGGGCCGCGTACACATGGCCCGCGCGATCTCGAGACGACGTTGATCGCCGTAGGGCAGCCCGCCCGCCGCTTCGTCCGCGCGCGACAGAAGTCCGATCCGGTCGAGCCATGACTTGGCGAGATCGATCGCCTCCTGCTGGGTGCGTCCGAACTGGCCGAGGCCGAAAATGGCGCCGAAGGAATAACCGGACGCGCGCGATAGCTCGTTGTGCTGCGCGACCATGAGATTTTCGAGAACCGTCATGCCGGGAAACAGGCGGATGTTCTGAAACGTCCGCGCCACGCGGGCGTCGGCGTTGATCTCGTAATCGGAGAGACGCTCGAGATAGAAGGGTGTTCCATCGTTTGCATCGAGCGTGAGCATGCCTTCGGTCGATTTGTAGAACCCGGTGATGCAGTTGAAGACCGTCGTCTTGCCGGCGCCGTTCGGACCGATCAGGGCTGTGATGTCGGAGCCGCCAACGGAGAACGACACGTCGTCCACGGCGGTGAGGCCGCCGAACCGCATGGTCAGATGCTCCACGTGGAGGAGCGGATCCTCGTCCCAGGGTCTGGCGCCGCCGTTCATCCGCGCCCCTCGCTGACGAGATCGCCCGAGATGGTTTCGCCATTGCCGAGAGAGATCGTGGGCGCACGCGAGGAGACGAGGCCGCGCGGCCGCCACACCATGATGCCCACCATGGCGATGCCGAAGAGAAGCATGCGGTAGAGCGCCGGGTCGAACTCTTCGCCGAAGACGGCTTGGAGTCCCTCGGTATGGCGCAAGGCTTCGAACCCGCCGACCATCACGACAGCGGCGATGGCGACGCCGAGCTGGCTCCCCATGCCGCCGAGTACGACGATGGCCAGGATGATTGCCGACTCGATGAAGGTGAAACTCTCTGGACTGACGAACCCTTGGCGCGTGGCGAAGAAGCAGCCGGCTAGCCCGCCGAACATGGCGCCGGTGGCAAACGCGCTGAGCTTGGTCACGGTCGTGTTGATGCCTAGCGAGCGGCAGGCGATCTCGTCCTCGCGCATGGCTTCCCAGGCGCGGCCGACAGGGAGACGCCGCAAGCGCAACGTCACGAGGTTGGTCGCGAACGCCAGAACCAGAATGAGATAGTAGAGAAAGATGAGGGCGTGCAGACCGTCATAGGGAATGCCGAAAAACTTGTTGAAGGTCATACCCTCGGCGAAGGGCGAGAACGGCAGGCCGAAAAAGGTCGGCTTGGGAATGCCGGCGACGCCGTTCGGGCCGCCCGTTACGTCCGTCCAGTTGAGCAGAACCATACGGACGATCTCGCCGAAGGCCAGGGTGACGATGGCGAGATAGTCGCCGCGCAGGCGCAAGACGGGAAAGCCGAGAATGATGCCCCAGAGTGCCGCCGCAGCCCCCGCAATCGGCAGACAGATCCAGAACCCGAGACCGAAGTGTGTTGCCAGCAGCGCGAACGTGTAGGCGCCCACCGCGTAGAACGCCACGTAGCCCAGGTCGAGCAGCCCCGCGAGCCCCACGACGATGTTCAGCCCCCAGCCGAGCATCACGTAGGTCAGGATAAGGATCGACAGGTCGAACCAATAACGTAAGGGGAGGCCGATCCGGAACATCGACTCGAGCGCGTAGGTCACGATCGGGAAGAACAGGGCGAAGAGGATACCGCCTGCGATGAAGATCTGCGCGTAAGGCAGGTCCGGGAAGCGCTGGACAATGAAGCGCCGCACCAGGCCGAGGCCGACGAAGAGAAGGACGACGGTTCCGAGAAGCTCGTAGGCGGGTTCGCCGACGATGAGGCCCGTCGCGAGCCAACCGGCGCCGAAGACGAGCGCCACGGCCAGCGTCACCCGGTCGCGCCGGTCGAAGGGTTCGGTGTTGAAGAGTTTCGCGAAAGGCGCGGTGAGCGGATACTCGGCCTGCCAGACAAAGAGGTTCAGCGCCAGGCGTCCGAAGAACACGATTGCGACGACCGTCAGCAACAGGGCTGGCCGCGGCTCCAGGGTGAGGCCGGTGGCGTCGTCCACCGTACGCAGACCCAGTACCAGCGAGAACAGGGCGAAGGCGATGATCGCGGCGAGCAGAGAATCGCTCAGTGCCGAGACGAGTTTGCGGTCGCGGGTTTTGCCGGTTTCCGCCAACCTCACACCTTTTCAACCTCGGGCCGCCCAAGCAGACCCGTTGGGAAGAAGATGAGCACGATGGCAAGCATCGAGAATGCCGCCACGTCCTTGTACTCGATGGTGAAGTACGCCGACCAGAACGTCTCGATCAGCCCGATGATGAGGCCGCCCAGCATCGCGCCCGGGATCGAGCCGATGCCGCCGAACACCGCGGCGGTGAATGCCTTGATGCCGACGATGAAGCCGATGAAGAAATCGATGACGCCGTAATAAAGGAGGTAGAGCATGCCGGCGACGGCGGCGAGGCCGGCCCCGAGCACGAAGGTCAGCGAGATCGTGCGGTCCACATTCACGCCGGACAGCGCGGCCATCAGCCTGTCCTGCTCACAAGCCCGCTGCGACCGGCCGAGTGCTGTCCGATTGATGAGGAGCCAGAACCCAGTCATGACCAGAATTGTGGTTACGACGATCAGGATCTGAATGTTCGAGACGATGACCGTGAACGAGCCTTGGCTGTACAGTTCGTAGCCGCCGGTGATCACGGGCTGCAGCGGCTTCACCCGCGCGCCCTGCGCAATCTGGATGAAGTTCTGCAGCACGATCGACATGCCGATGGCCGTGATCAGCGGGGCGAGGCGGAAGGAATCGCGTAACGGCCGGTAGGCCACGCGTTCAACGGTCCAGCCCCACACCGCGGTCAGTCCGATCGCGATGATGAGCACCAGAAGCAGTGCGAGCGGGATCGCGGTGACGCCGATGGCGGTGAGAGCGAGAAACGCGATCAAGGCGATGAAGGCACCGACCATGAAAATGTCGCCGTGGGCGAAATTGATCATGCCGATGATGCCGTAGACCATCGTATAGCCGATGGCGATGAGGCCGTAGATCGACCCCAGCGTGACGCCATTGATGAGCTGCTGCAGGAAATAAGCCATGGATGCCTGCTGCGCCTTCCCCCGTTTGGCTGTGCAGACTCATAACGAGGACACGCGAGCGCCGCACCGTCGGGCCACCGGCGAGCGGCAATCAGGCCCGCGCGCCAAAACCGCGTCTTTTTTAGCAAGAAGGGCGCGTCCTGTGCATGCCCAAATTCAGAGCAAAAGGTGGGAGCCGTCGCAGAATGGCGGGTCGCCCGTGTCCTTGCAGCCACAGAGCAGCGCCGTTTCCGTGCGTTCCGCCGTGAACATCAGCGGCTCAATCCCCGTGCCCTGGTGGGACCCGTCGCAAAACGGCTGTTTCTTGCTGCGCCCGCAGGCACACCACGCGTAGCGTTTGCCCTCTTCGAGCTCAACTTGATAGGGGTTGAGCTGTGGGCGTTCCGGCTCGTCGGTCATTCAGTTTTCCCAGCTTTGTTGTCTAACCAGTAGCCGCGTCCTGCTTAGCCAATTCGGCCTGGAGTGACAAGGAAGGGCTCCCGCCGCGCGTTAACAGGCCCTTGGTTTCTTGGCCTCTAGTCTGCCGTGAATCAGCGGCGCCGGCGAAATGCGGCAGGGAAACGAATTTTTGGAAGACCCCTTGAGTCGAAAGCCTATCCGCATCATAGAGGTCATGAAGCTGCGTCCGGCCTGCTTTCGTTCGACTCTCACGCGGATACGAAAGAGGCGGGACCGCGCAGCATCGCAGCGGGGGCATTGTGATTCTGGAGGCCGTCTGTGGCTGAACTGATCTTTGCTCTTCTCGCGCTGGCGCTGTTTTTCGCGCTGGCGATGAACCGTGCTTCCTTCCGGACCTGGGCGATCGCCACCGCGATCTACACGCTGGCACTTCAGATCGCCTTCGGATTTCCCGTTTGGTCCTTCGCGGGCTGGCTGGTGGCGGGGCTGCTCTATGCGGCCAGCTTGCCGGGCATCAAGCGCACCTACATCACCACGCCGGTGTTTCGCGCGTTGAAGGGCGCGATGCCCTCGATTTCCGAGACCGAGCGGGAAGCGCTCGAAGCCGGCACGACCGGCTGGGATGCGGAACTCTTCAGCGGACGCCCGGACTTTTCCAGATTGCGCCGCGTGGCGCCGATCACGCTCACGGACGAGGAGCAGGCCTTCCTCGACGGTCCCACCGAGGAGCTGTGCCGGAAGATCGACGATTGGCGCATCCGGCACGAGCTTCACGACATTCCCGACGACATCTGGCAGTTCGTCCGCGACAACGGCTTCCTCGGCATGCTCATTTCCAAGGAGCATGGCGGGCTCGGCTTCTCGGCGCAGGCCCAGTCGCTCGTGCTTGGCAAAATCTCGACCAAGAGCCCGGACGTTTGCATCATCGTGATGGTGCCTAACTCACTCGGGCCAGGCGAACTGATCGAAAACTACGGGACGGCCCAGCAGCAGGCGCATTATCTGCCGCGGTTGGCGAAGGGCCTCGAGATTCCCTGCTTTGCGCTCACGGGTCCCTTCTCCGGGTCGGACGCGGCCTCCATGCGCGACGTCGGCGTGGTCACCAAGGGCATGCATGGCGGTATCGAGACGCTCGGCATTAAGCTCACCTGGGACAAGCGCTACATCACGCTCGCGCCCAAGGCGACGCTGCTGGGTCTCGCCTTCCGCCTTCAGGATCCGGACAACCATCTGGGGCAGGGCGAGGAGGTCGGCATCACGTTAGCGCTAATTCCGACCGATCACCCCGGCGTCGAGACCGGCCGCCGCCATTTGCCGTCAGGAGCCGCTTTCCCCAATGGTCCCACGCGTGGCCGCGATGTCTTCATCCCGATGGACTGGATCATTGGTGGTCCCGACCGTGCCGGCCAGGGCTGGCGCATGCTGATGAGCTGTCTTGCGGCGGGGCGTGCCGTGTCCCTGCCGGCGACGGGTGCCGCCGCGGCCAAGGCCGTCGCGCGCCACAGCACGGCCTATGCCCGCGTGCGCAAACAGTTCGGACTGCCCATCGGTTACATGGAAGGCGTCGAGGAGCCGCTCGCCCGCATCGTCGAGAACGCTTATGGGCTGGAAGCGGCGCGCGCGGTCACGTGCTCCATGGTGTCCGCCGGCGAAAAGCCAGCCGTGATCTCCGCGCTGCTGAAATATCTGTCGACCGCGCGCATGCGTGAATCGGTGAACGATGCGCTCGACATTCATGGCGGGCGCGGCATTTGCGATGGACCGTCGAATTATCTGCAGGCCGCCTATCAGATGGTGCCCGTGGGCATCACGGTGGAGGGCGCCAATATCCTGACGCGCTCGCTCATCGTGTTTGCGCAGGGCGCGCTGCGCAGTCATCCCTATTTGTTGCCCGAGATCGAGGCGCTGAGCGACGAGGACCGCGCCCAAGGGATCGAGCGCTTCGAGACGGTGTTCGACGATCATCGCGCGTTTCTCTTGTCCAACGCCACCGGCGCGCTGTTTCACAATGTGACCTTCGGCGCCTTCGCGGCCGCGCCGCTCGATGCCGGCGACATGAAACACTGGTGGAAGCAGTTGTCGCGCGCTTCGCGGTCGTTCGCGCTCGTTGCCGACGTGACCGTCGCGCTTCTGGGCGGCGGCCTGAAGACGAAGCAGAAAATCACCGGCCGCATGGCCGACGCGCTGGCCGAACTCTATCTGCTTTCGTCGATCCTCAAGCGCTATCAGGACGATGGACGCCAATGGGCCGACCGCAAGCTCGTGGACTATTGCGCGCAGAATTGCCTCGCGCGCTTCGACGCGGCCCTGCGCGGCGTGCTCGACAACTTCCCTATCCGCTCGGCCGCCTGGATCATGGGGCCGCTCGTGTTGCCTTTCGGCGTGCGGCGCGGCGCGAGCGACAAGGACGGCAAGGCGCTCGTGCGTCAGGCGCTGGAGCCGGGCGCGTTCCGCGACCGTCTCACCCGGTACATCTATGTTCCGGGCAATACGGACGATGCCCTGGGGCTTCTCGAAGCCGCATTTGAAAAGACCGTCGCCAACGAGGAGGCGGAGAAGAAACTGGAGCGCGCGATCCGCAAGGGCGAGGTCCAACGCTTCCACGATCGCGACTGGATCAAGCAAGCCGAGGAGAAGGGTGTTTTGACATCCGACGAAGCCCGCGAGCTCGCAGAACTGCGCGACCTGGTCGCCCGCGTGATCGCCGTCGACGACTTCGCGCCCGACGAGATCGCTCGCAAACCACAGCCGGGCCAGAGCGGCCCGGCCCCCAATCAGCACATCGCCGCCGAGTAGAATTGCACCTATGCCAATCACCATTGCCGACTTGAAAGACTGGACGTTCACGGTCGACTACGAGCGCATCGCCTGGGCGGTCGCCGACCGCGAAGGCGAGAGCATGAACGCGCTCGGGCGCCGTCCCACCGAGGAGCTGGAGAAGATCGTCTCGGCGGTCGAGGGTGCCGAGGCCGGAGAGATCAAAGGCCTTGTGCTGATCAGCGCGAAGGATACGAGCTTCATTGCCGGCGCCGACATCAACGAGTTCGACGCCTACGACACCGAAGACAAGATCAAGGATGCGGTGACGCAGACGCTTGCGCTGTTCGACCGGATCGAGAAGCTCCCCGTTCCGGTCGTGGCGGCAATCCACGGCTACTGCCTCGGCGGCGGGCTGGAACTGGCGCTCGCCTGCCATTGGCGCATCGCCGACCGCGAGGAGGGGACCCGCCTCGGCTTCCCCGAAGTCAAGCTCGGCATCTTTCCCGGCCTGAACGGGACCGTGCGCGCTATTCGCTCGGCAGGGCCGCTCGACGGTATGACCGCCATGCTCACGGCCAAGATGCTGCGCCCCACGGCGGCGCGTGCCATGGGCCTCGTCGATCAGCTCGTTCCCACACGGCACAATCTGCGCTGGGCCGCGCGCAAGGCCGTCCTGAAGAAGCTGCGCTCCAAGGGCGCGCCGTGGTGGAAGAAGGTCATGGCGAAGCAGCCGGTGCGCGGGTTCCTCGCCAAGCAAATGCGTGAGAAAACGGCTGCGAAGGTCCGCGAGGAGCATTACCCGGCTCCGTTCCGGCTGATCGATTTGTTTGAGACGTGCGGCGACGATCCCGAAGCCATGCGTTTGGCGGAAACGGAGATGTTCGCGCCGCTCATGGTGAGCGACACGTCCCGCAATCTGCGGCGCTGTTTCAAGCTCTCCGAGATGCTCAAGGGCTCGGCGCCCAAAAGCTCAGCCAAAGAGGACGCGTTCAAGCCGCGCAAAGTTCACGTCATCGGCGCGGGCACCATGGGCGGCGATATCGCTGCTTGGTGCGTGGCTTGCGGCATGCAGGCCAGTCTCCAGGACCTCGACGAAGCCCAAATCGACAAGGCGCTGTCGCGGGCCAAGAAGCTGTTCAAGAAGCGCGTGCGCGGGAAGACGGCCTTCGACTCCGCCGTGGCGCGCTTGATCGCGGACCCGGAAGGCAGGCACATCAAGCATGCGGACGTGATCATCGAGGCGGTCGCCGAGAAACTCGAGGTAAAGCAGAACTTGTTTGCCGACCTGGAAGGCAAAGCAAAACCTGGCGCGGTACTCGCGACCAATACGTCGTCGCTGAAGCTCGAAGAGATCGCCGCGCCGTTGAAGGATCCCGGCCGGTTGGTCGGCATTCACTTCTTCAATCCGGTCGCCCAACTGCCGCTCGTTGAGGTCGTGCGTGGCGATTCCACGCGCGAAGAGGAGATTGGCAAGGCTTGCGCTTTCGTGACCGCGATCAACAAGCTGCCGCTTATCGTCAAGAGTTGCCCCGGCTTCCTCGTGAACCGCGTTCTCGCGCCCTACATGATGGAAGCCGTCCGGCTCTATCAGGAAGGCCAGCCGCGCGAGAAGATCGATCAAGCCGCGCTGAAATTCGGCATGCCCATGGGGCCGATGGAGCTCATGGACATGGTCGGCCTCGATATCTGCAACAAGGTCGGCGAGGAACTGTCGCTCGCGCCGGAAGGCGAGGGCTCGCAGGACAACGTGCTCGCCAGCCTCGTCAAGCAAGGCAAGCTCGGCAAGAAGACCGGCCGCGGCTTCTACCAATGGGAAGACGGCAAGCCGAAACGCGAGCCGATGGATTTCTCGGACACGGAGCTTACCCGTTTGGGTGAGAAGCTCATGGCGCCGCTTCTGGCCGAGGCGGCCCGCGCGGAAGCCGAAGGCGTGGTTGCCGACGCCGATCATGTGGACGCCGGCGTGATCTTCGGAACGGGCTTTGCGCCGTTCCGGGGCGGCCCGCTGCACTACGCCAAAACGAAGAATGCCGCCGCTGACAAGGAAGCGGCATGACGCTCACAGGACCCGCCCGGTCCCGGAAGGAATGTGCATGACGAATACGACTCTACGTCGCGTTGCGGTGCTTGGCGGGGTTAGAACGCCGTTCTGCCGGTCGCACACGGCGTATGCGGAACTTTCCAACCTCGACATGCTGACGACGGCTCTCGCGGGCCTCGCCGAGCGCTTCTCCCTAGAGGGCATGCATATCGACGAGGTGGTCGGCGGCGCCGTGGTCACGCACGCGAAGGATTGGAACCTGGCGCGCGAAGCGGTGATCGGCAGCCCCTTGGCCGCAACGACACCCGGCATCACCATGATGCAGGCCTGCGGCACGAGCCTTCAGGGCGCGCTGGGCATCGCGGCCAAGATCGCGACGGGTCAGATCGAGTGCGGCATCGCCATGGGCTCGGACACGACGAGCGATGCGCCCATCGTCGTCCAGAAGAAGCTCGCCAAGCGCCTTATCGAGGCCTCCCGGGCCAAGAGCTGGGGCCAGCGCCTCGCAGCCTTCAAAGGCATGAGCCCGGCTGAACTCGCTCCGGTGCCGCCGGACACGCGCGAGCCGCGCACCGGCCTCGGCATGGGCGAGCATTGCGAGCTGATGGCCAAGGAGTGGGGCATTTCCCGCGAAGATCAGGATTTGCTGGCTTATGAGAGCCATAAAAAGGCCGCTGCCGCCTACGACGACGGCTTCATGGACGATCTCGTCGTGCCCTGCGCCGGCGTTTTCCGGGACAACAACATCCGCCCGGATATCTCGCTCGAGAAAATGGCCGAACTGAAGCCGGCGTTCGACAAGCAGAATGGGACGATTACTGCCGCGAATTCGACACCGTTAACCGATGGGGCTTCCACGGTGCTGCTGGCGAGCGAAGAATGGGCGGATTCCAAGGGAATTCCGGTTCAGGCCTATTTAACTTTGGGTCGTACTTCTGCCGTAGACTATGTCGAAGGTGAGGGGCTCTTGATGGCGCCGACCGTTGCTGTTAGCGATCTATTGCAGCAGGCGGGCTTGGCCCTTCAAGACTTTGACTATTACGAGGTGCACGAAGCGTTTGCTGCGCAGGTACTTGCGACGTTGAAGGCATGGGAGTCCGAAGAATATTGCCGGGTCCGGCTGGGGCGTGACGCGCCGCTGGGGCCCATCGACAGGTCCAAGCTGAATATCGAGGGCTCGTCGATTGCGATCGGCCACCCTTTTGCTGCCACGGGCGCCCGAATCCTGGCAGTTTTAGCCAAACTCCTTCATAATAGGGGTGGCAAAAGAGGTTTGATTTCAGTGTGTACCGCTGGCGGAATGGGTGTCGCCGCGATCCTCGAAGGGGTCGGAACATCCAACGCAGCGGATGCGGGTTTGAACGAGAGCGCCGAATAATAGGTGCTCCACCGCCGGATCGAGTGCCGGGTCCAACGAGACCCGTCGGGGACAGGGAGTAATTGAGACACTGCCGAGGCGCGGTCCGCGACCGCGCCTGACCCATGACGGAGGTTCTTATGCGGCACAAAGTTTACTCTGCGGTGATCGGCATGGCGCTTGCGGCCGTGCTCGTTCCGGCGAGCGCCACCACCGCACAGGCTGGCGATCCCACGGGCTATTGGCGCAAGGCCGACCAAGGCAAATATCCCGCGAAGATGCAGCTGTATTACTGCGGCGGGCGCTCCATCTGCGTGAAGATCGCCTGGCTGCAAAATCCCCGCGACAGCAAGGGCCGCGTCTTGCAAGACGTGCGCAACGTGAACCCGTCCTTACGCGGGCGCACCATCGAAGGCATGCACATTATCCGCGGCATGAAGCAGGTGAGCGCCAGTCAGTGGAAGGGCACGGTCTACAATCCTGAGGACGGCAAGACCTATTCGGCGTCCGTCACGCTCGCATCGTCGTCGAAGATCGTCCTCAAAGGTTGTGTCGCCGCGTTCCTTTGCCGCGAGCAGGTGTGGCTGCGGACATCCGCGCCGCCGCCGCCTGAAGAAGAGAAGAAGCCCGAGCCTCAGGTCGAGGCATCGGCAACACCGGCTCCTGCGCCTGCTGCGCCTGCGGCAGCCGCCCCGGCGCCCAAAGCCGCGACAGCCTCCGCGGCATCGACCGGGCTGGCAATTGACAATGTTGCCAGCACCGAGATGCAGACGCCGGCGGCGCCGCAGGGCGGGGCGCCCGGACTGAGCTACCTCAAGGGCGAAAAGGCCAATCAGCACCCTGCGGGCTACACGGGAGAGAGCGTGTCGAGCATGTTCTCGATGGCGTCCCCGGTCGTCCCCAGCGGCGCGCAGACCGCGGCGCAGCCCGCGCCGGCTCCCAGACCGGCAGCTCCCGCAGCGCCGGCGCAAGCTGCCGCCACGCCCCAACCGGCGCCCGCACCCGCGTCGCGCCAAGCCTCGATCCAGTCCGAACCGGTCCAGCCCGAGTCAGGTCCGCCGGAAGCAGCCGCATCGGATGCGGAGTCCGCAGTACCTGAGGAATCTGCCGAGGCTGCTGCCGACACGTTCGACCAGCGGCTGAGTTGGCGCGAACGGCGCCAGATGCGCCGTCAGAAGCGCCTCAAGGAACTGCAGCAGCAGGGGCAGAACCTCATTCCCTGGATGCGCCAGTAGCCGGCCCGGTCTCTCAATCCGGATATAGCAAGAGCCCTCGCCTGGGGGCATGAGCGCTGCTGCGCTTAAGCGCCTGTTTCGGCGCGGAGCGCTTTCTTGGACAGCTTGCCGATCATTGTCTTGGGCAGTTCGTCGCGGAACTCGATCGCGACGGGCAGTTCGAGCTTTGACAGCTTCGGCCGCAAGAACGTCATGAGGTCGACGGCGGTCTCGGTTCTACCGTCGTGCAGGCGCACATAGGCCTTCGGCGCTTCACCTCGATAGGAGTCCGGGATGCCGACGACGCAGCATTCGGCCACGGCCGGATGCTCATGAAGCGCGTCTTCGATGCGGCGCGGATAGACCTTGAAGCCGGCTGTGTTGATCATGTCCTTGATGCGGTCGACGATGAAGATGAAGCCGTCCTCGTCCATGTAGCCGACGTCCCCGGTCCGGAAATACTTGCCGACAAAGACCGCCGCCGTCTCGTCCGCCTTGTTCCAGTACCCGCTCATCACTTGCGGTCCCGCGATGCAGATTTCGCCCGGCTCTCCCATCGGCATTTCTTGTTCGGGGTTCTCGAGCGACCGGATTGTGATCTCCGTCCGGGGCAGCGGCAGCCCGATCGAGCCGTCCTTGTGCCCGTCGAACGGATTGCAGGTCGCCACGGGCGATGTCTCGCTAAGCCCGTAGCCCTCCACCAACCACCCGCCAATGAACTTCTCGAAGCCCTTCTTGACGTGCATCGGCAGGGCCGCGCCGCCGGAGATGCAGAATTGCAGTGACGAGAGGTCGAACCTGTCGATATGGCGATGGTGGAGCAGGGCTTGGAACAGGGTAGGGACGCCCGGCATGACCGTGGGCCGCAACTTGCCGATGAGCTTCAAGGTTCGGCCCAGCTCGAATTTCGGCATGAGGACGATTTCCATGCCGTTGGCGACTCCGAATGTCATGACCGTCGTCATGGCGAATACGTGGAACAGAGGCAGCACCCCGAGAATCCGGTCCACCACCTCAGGCGGCCGTTGGCCCCACAATCGAACCTGCGCCGTGTTGATGAAGATATTGGCGTGACTGAGCATGGCGCCTTTGGGGGTGCCCGTGGTGCCGCCCGTATATTGGAGAACCGCCACGGCCTCCGGCTTGATCGTGGGCCGGACGAAGCGGCCGTTATTGGCGAGAAGATCGCGTTCGCGCACGATCTTGCGCCGCTGGCGCGACAGACCGACTTTCGCGCGCCGGACTTTGCGCGTCATCATCAGCCCGATCTGTTTCAGCGTCGGCAGGAGAGAGGCGAAATCGGCGACCACGGCCCGCCCGAGGGTTCCGTCTGCGAGGAGCGGTTCGATCTTCTTGAACAGAAGATGGAGGTCGAGCGTCACCATGATTTCGGTGCCGCTGTCCCGGATCTGGAAGGCGAGCTCCTCGACGCTGTACAGCGGGTTGAAATTGACGACGGTGCCGCCCGCTTTGAGGATGCCGAAAAAGTAGATGAGATAGGTCGGTGAGTTCGGAAGCAGCAGCCCGACCCGGACGCCCTCCCGTACCCCGAGCGCCGCCAGGCCCTTGGCCGCACGGTCAGAGAGGGCCCCGATCTCCTCGTAGGTCAGGGTCTTGCCTTCGAAGTAGGTGCACATTCGCGAGCCGTGACGCTCGACCGCCTCGTCGAGGAGGCTGTGGACGAGGCCGGGCTTGAACTCGGCCGTCCAGGACAATCCAGGAGGATAGGATCTCAGCCAGGGCCGGTCCCGGGCGTCTGGTGCGGCCTGCTGTGCCGCTGGATTTGCCTTAACGGCCATTTGTGTGACAGGTGTCTGCCTTGAATTTGCGTTGCGATTCGGATGCTTAGCGGCGCCGCGCAATGCGCTGGGGAGGCAATTCGCCGCAAGCCCCGATTCATCTAGTATTGTAACACGGGGGTTGGCAAAGCGCGTGCGGACAGGCATATGACGCCCACAGAATATGCTGAAACGAAGGCAGGGGCAGGCGCAAAAACGCCCATTTTGTTAGCGATTAGAGCGTATAGTATCGGACATCGAGCGAGCATGGCGCGGCTAGACTCGGCCAGTTTTTAAGTCTATTCCAATGCCTGACTTGCCCTCGAACTCGCTATGTTTTAGCCAGGGAACATTATATACGGACCCCTCAACGGGGCAGGGAGATTGATATGGACGAGGTGGCCACCAAGATCATTGAGATTCTGCGGAAGAATATGAAGGATCCCTCCAAGGAGGTTACGCTCGAGACGCCTCTGAGCGACCTGGAGATTGAATCCCTCGATCTGGCAGTGATCGTCTTTGATATTGAGGATACCTTCGGAATCGAAATTCCCTATAATGCGAACGAAGAAGTCGAAGCGTTCGCGACGGTCGGCTCGGTTGTCGATCGCGTGAAGGGAATTATCGCAGAGTCGAAGGCCTCGGGCGCAGCAGCTTAGACCAGCCCAACCGCTCGGGAGCTTTCCGGGGTATCGGCCAGGCTTGGAGTTACGGCTTAGCACTACATGACACACTCTAACGGACGCAGGCGCGTCGTGGTCACAGGCCAGGGCGTCGTCACGCCTTTGGGCACGGGCGTTGAGAAGTTCTGGTCTGGATTGAAGGCTGGCTCTTGCGGCATTCGCGAGGTTCAGAGCTTCGAGACCGACGAGCTTTACATCACCATTGCCGGCGAAGTCCCTGATTTCGACCCTCGAGAGCGCGAGCTGAGCAAGCAGCTCCTGATGGCGGACAAGTATTCGCAATATGCGGGCTGTGCCGCGCGCGAGGCTGTTGCGCAGTCGGGGCTCGAAACGCCCATCAGCGACGAAGACGCCTATCGTACGGCCTGCATCATCGGGTCCGGTGTCGGCGGCCTGACCACGCTCGAATTCTCCTACAAGATGCTCTTCAAGGAGAACAAGCGCGCGACCCATCCGCTGACCCTTCTGAAGGCGATCGGCTCGTCCGCCTCGGCGCATGTGAGCATCGAGTACGGCATCAAGGGCCCGACCTTTGGCGTCGTCAGCGCCTGTTCCACCGCGACCCATTCGATCGGCGTCGTCTACCAGATGATTCGCAGCGGCCTGATCGACACCGGCGTCGCCGGCGCCGCCGAAGCGTCACTCAACTGGGGCGCCACCCGTGCTTGGCAGGCCATGCGCGTGCTGAGCCCCGACGGACTGTTTCCCTTTTCCAAGGCGCGCAACGGCACCGTTCTCGCCGAAGGTTCGGGCATCCTGGTGCTCGAAGAATACGAGAAGGCGAAGGCGCGCGGCGCACCGATCCTGGCCGAGCTCATGGGCTTCGGCATGACGGCGGACGCTGCGGACATGGTGAACCCTTCCATTGACGGCGCCTCGACGGCCATGAAGATCGCGCTGGACGATGCGCAGCTCGCGCCGTCCGACATCGACTACGTCAACGCCCACGGCACGGCCACGGCGGTGAACGACGTCAACGAAACCCGTGCGATCAAGCACGTGTTCGGCAACGCAGCCAACAACCTCTCCATCTCGTCCACGAAGTCCATGCACGGGCACACGCTCGGCGCATGCGGCGGCATCGAGGCGGCGGCGTCCATCAAGGCGCTCGAGGAGAACTTCGTGCCGCCGACGATCGGCCTCACGGAGACGGACCCGGAGTGCGATCTGGACTACACGCCCAACGAAGGCAAGAAGCGCGACATCAACTACGTGATGTCCAACTCGTTCGCCTTCGGCGGCCTGAACGCCGTGCTCGTGTTCGGTCCGAGCCCGGCTTAGCGTCGACCACTTCAACGCAGAATAGCTAGTTACCCAGCCACGCGAGGGCGTGCTTGAGAAAAGCGTGCCCGTTTTGGCGTTGCCATTCGCCGTGCGCCATGATCACGCGCTCTGCGGGCCAGCCGAGGAGTTTGTCGCGCGCGGCGCGGGCGGGCTTCCGGTCGGTGAAGGACAGACGCCATTCGCGCGGCGCCCCCGGTTTCTTCAGCGTGATGCCGTCCAGCGCGGCCATCGGCCGCTGCCACCACGACCAGTGCTCCAGCAAGAAGTCCTCGCTGAAGGCTTCGATGAGGTCGGCGAGGATCACGGTCTGTGACGGCCGGTGGAAGAAGACGACTTCGTCCATGGCGAACGAGCCTCGGAACCAGGCCTGAATGATATCCGGCTTCCACGCGTCGGGCGGCGTGTCGTCCAAGGGCGCCTGAAACGGCAACTCCGGAAAGCGTTTGATGGTGGAGGCCGGTCCCCACAGTGCGGCATCCGGATAGGCCGCGTGCCATTGCGGCAAATAGAGGTGATGGATCTTGTTGGGGCTCACCAGATGGGCGACCCGCCCCAGCGCATCCACCTCGGCCCTAAGATCCTCGTCCAGCTTGACCGGCGACCAGACCCACAGATCGCCATTGTCGAACCGCGCGATCACCATGCGCGTGGGATAGGGGAAGCTGTAGAAGTCGACGATCGGCCCTTCGGCCAGCCACAGATTGTCGCCGACGGGGTCAAGCATCGTCAGATCAATCCCAGCCCGCGGAAACTCGTGTGTCCTTGCTTGCCGACGATGATGTGGTCGTGGATGACGACGCCGAGAGGCTTCGCGGCGGCGATGATCTGCTTGGTCATCTCGATATCGGCGCGGGAGGGGGTGGGGTCTCCGCTCGGGTGATTGTGGACGAGCACGATGGCAGTGGCGGAAAGCTCCAGTGCCCGCTTCACCACCTCGCGCACATAGACGGGCGTGTGATCCACGGTGCCTTCCTGCTGGATTTCGTCGGCGATGATCTGGTTGCGCTTGTCGAGAAACAGAATGCGGAACTGCTCCTTCGCCTCGAAGCCCATGGCCGCGCGGCAGTAATCCAGCACCCCTTGCCACGACGACAGCACGGGCCGCTCCAGGACTTCGCCGCGCATGAGCCGCAAGGCGGCGGCCCGCACGAGCTTGATCTCCGTCACGGCCGCGTCCCCGAGACCCGGCACTTCGAGCAACAGGTCCTCAGGTGCGTTCATGGCCTCGGCGAAGGTGCCAAAGCGGGCAAGAATGGCCTTGGCCAAGGGTTTCGTGTCCCGGCGCGGCATGGCCCGGAACAGCACCAGCTCGAGCAGTTCGTAGTCGGGGAGGGACTGCGCGCCGCCTTCGCGGAAGCGCTTTCGCAGCCGTTCGCGATGGCCGAGGTAGTGGGCTTGGCGGCCTCGTGGAACCCAGTGCCCTCTGAGGCCGCTTGGCCGGCTGAGCCAGCCGTATCGTCAGAGCTCAGTTTTTCCTTCGAGCTCATTGGTGTGGAGTCCCGGTTGGTCGGCTCTCCGAGCGGCTCACGCTCTAGGCGCGCACAGGTGGACGATCGAGTCCGGCCGACGACAGGGTGAAAATCTCGCACCCCGTGTCCGTCACGCCGATCGTGTGCTCGTATTGCGCGGACAGCGAGCGGTCGCGTGTCACGGCGGTCCAACCGTCGGAGAGGATCTTCACGTGCGGCTTGCCGAGATTGATCATGGGCTCGATCGTGAAGAGCATACCGGGCTTGAGCGGCAGGCCTTCGCCGGGCTCGCCGTAGTGAAGAATGTTCGGCCGGTCGTGGAAGACCTGGCCAAGGCCGTGGCCGCAGAAGTCACGCACCACGCCGCAACGCTCGCCTTCCGCATAGGCCTGGATGGCGTGGCCGATATCGCCGGTCGTCGCGCCCGGCTTGACCGCCTCGATGCCGAGCATCAGAGACTTGTGGGTCACCTCGAGCAGGCGCTCGGCGGCGCGGGAGATCGCGCCGACCGGATACATGCGGCTGGAATCGCCATGCCAGCCGTCGACGATGAGGGTGACATCGATATTCACGATATCGCCTTCCTTGAGCGCACGCGGGCCCGGAATGCCGTGGCAAACGACGTGATTCACGGAGGTGCAGATGGATTTCGGGAAGCCGCGATAGTTCAACGGGGCCGGCGTTGCGCTATGAGACGTGGCGAAGTCGAACACCAGATCGTCGAGGAATTCGGTGGTCACCCCGGGCTCGACGTGTTCGACGAGCATATCGAGGGCTTCAGCCACGAGCTGGCCCGCCTTCGCCATGCCGGCAAATGCTTCGGGACCATGCAGCTTGATTCTGTTGTCGCGCGTCTGGGCGCGGGCGATTTCTAGTTCGGACATAGGACCGGATTATAGGGAGCGTTAGCCATACAGCTAGTGCGAATTCGCCTGAGGTTCAAGACGAGGCGGTCGCGCGGGCCCGCGTTCGGACCTGAATGGGCCGTGGGAGGCCGAGACCCTCCAAAGAAACGCTGGATGCCACGGCCAGGGCCTCAACCCCGGCTGCCACCGCTGTCTGGAAGGTGGCCGCATAGGCAGGGTCGATATCGTCGGCCAGCGCGAAGGCCTCCGCATCGCCCCGTTGGACGAAATAGACCATGACGGCGCGCGCCCCGGCCGCCACCATGCCGGAGAGTTCGCCTAAGTGCTTGGTGCCCCGCGCCGTCACCGAATCCGGGAATTCGGCCAATCCGGCCTCCCGCATCAAGTGGACGTTCTTGATCTCCACATAGCAGGGCGGGCGGGTGTCATCCTCAAGCAGGATGTCGATCCGGCTGCCAGTGCCATAGCGGACCTCGCGGCGGATGGAGGCATAGCCGGACAGCTCCGGAATGAGACCCCGTTCGATGGCGGCGGCCACCGCGCCATTGGGGCTGGACGTATTGATGCCGACCAGTGCCGGGCCTCGGCCGAGATCGACCTCGATCAACTCCCAAGAGAAGGCCAGTTTCCGCTTCGGGTTGTTCGATTTCGACAGCCAGACACGCGAGCCGGGCTCCGCGAGCCCCAGCATGGAGCCGGGATTGGCGCAGTGGGCCGTGACCGTCTCTCCGGTGAGGAGCTCAATATCGGACAGGAAGCGCTTGTAGCGCCTGATCAGCCGGCCCTCGACGAGCCCAGATGGAAACCGCATGAGCATGGGGAAACCTAGAAAGGCCGCCCCGAGGCGGCAAGCGTCCTATCGGTGCTGTCCCCACTAGACACGTGCCCGAACTTCCCCTTCACTCCCGGCCATGAGCGAGGAGACGCACACCCCCGAGACGGTCACGGCCGCGCTGATCGTGATCGGCGAGGAAATCCTGTCGGGGCGCACGATCGATACCAACACCCCCTATATCGCCGCCCAACTCGGCAGAGCCGGGATTGCCCTGCGCGAAGTCCGGGTCGTGGCGGATATCGAAGCCGAAATCGCCGACGCCGTGAACGCCTTGCGGCAGCGATACTCCTATGTGTTCACGACAGGTGGGATCGGTCCTACCCACGACGACGTGACCACGGACGCGATCGGCCTGGCCTTCAATGTTCCGGTCGCTATCAATGACGAGGCGGTCGAAGCTATGCGCCTGCAATACCGTCCTGAAGACCTGACGCCGACACGCCTGAGAATGGCGCGCATTCCCGAAGGCGCGGCACTCATCCACAATGCGGTTTCCCGCGCGCCCGGCTATATGATCGAGAACGTTATCGTCATGGCCGGCATTCCGGCCGTGATGCAGGTCATGCTGGACGAGGTCTTTCCGCGCCTCGCCAAGGGACGCTCGCTAAAGGCGTGCGCGGTACGGGTGAACGCAGCGGAGAGTGACGTGGCGACACCGCTTGCAGCACTCCAAGCAGCCTATGCCGACGTGCAGATGGGCTCCTATCCCTTCGTCGAACACCGGCGCTACGGCACCTATCTCGTACTTCGTTCCGTGGACGACCAAAGGCTCGGCGAAGCCCTCGAAGCCCTTTGGGGCATTATCGGCGAACACGGTTTTACGGCCAGCCAAGTCGAAGAATCTTAACGCCGGCCGGCCAGGCGGTACATTTCGAATCAGTTTGGCTCCTGAACCCCTGGTTTCAAAGCTGTGGAAATTTTTCGCGCTTGAGGCCGTCCAAAGAGCAGGCCGGGCCATTTTTTGACACGCGGCCCTAAGCGATTCGGACTGGCGTGGTCGCCGGGAAGTCCGACGTCTGCTCTTTTCCAGGACGGTTCTCTCCGGAACGAGCAGCGCAATTTGCCGGCCGGGCGCGCGCGGACATATGAGGCAAGCTTCAATATGCAACGTATACGGAGCAGCGTACTCTTCGCAGGCAACGATGCGCCGATGCAAACAGTGGCGCCGCCAGCCCGCGACGAGGGAGGGCTTGCTGCCGGGTGCGCCGTCTCCAAAGCCCCGAGACAATCAATCCGTAGACAGAGTATCAATCGGTTTTTATTGTCGGGCGGAGCCGCGCTGAAGGTCCGTCACGGGAGGCCGTGAGTCAGCATGGCGGAACTGCAACCGAGGCGCGGCGCGACCGCTGGGTGGCGCCCCTAAGCGCCATGGTGCGAGGCCCGCAACCTATTGATTTTGCGCAATAAAAAAGGCGCGAGGAGCATTGCTCCCGCGCCTTTTTGCGATGCTGTCGCGAAGGACTAGGCCCTTTTGGTGGCCCTCTTTTTCGCTGGCGCCTTCTTCTTGGCGACCCGCTTCTTCGCAGCTGTCTTTTTCTTCACGGGCCGCTTCTTCGCGGCCGTGGTCTTGCGAGCGGTTTTCTTTTTCGCCGGCGCCTTCTTCTTGGCGACCCGCTTCTTCGCAGGAGCCTTCTTCTTCACGGGCCGCTTCTTCGCAGCCGTGGTCTTGCGCACAGTTTTCTTCTTCGCCGGCGCTCTCTTCTTAGCGACGGTCCTTTTCTTGGCGACGGTTTTCCGCTTGGCCGACGCCTTCTTCTTTGTTGCGGTCTTCTTCTTCGCTACTGCCATTTCTAGATCCCTTCCTATCGGGTGGCTGGCTAATCGGATGACACTAAAACTACACCCTAACTACACCCGCTCGTCGATCCGCACGTATCGCATTTCAGACACGTCCCGTTTCGGACGAGGGTAAAGTTGCCGCATTCTCCACATGCTTCCCCTTCATAACCCTTAACGCGCGCTTCGGCGACGAGCGCCGATGCACCGCGTTGGGCCAGGGCTTCGACAGCCAGCGCCACATGTTCGACCGTGCTGGAAGACGTCGTTTCGAGCGACGCGGTCGTCGGACCCGCCGTTTCGGTAAGCGACTCTTCCTCATCGTCTTCGCTAAGAGCTTGCACCCGCGCCGTTGCGGATTGCGCATCGCCTGCCGCGGCGCGTTCGCCGAGCCGCCCCCGGGTGAAGCCGGGCGAGACGAGCAATTCGGGGCGCTGCTGGCCTTGGCCGGCATCGGCCGATCCAACGGTGGTGCTTCCAATTTCGTTGGGGTCGACATGCGCCAGTTCGAAACGGCCGAGATAGGACACGGCCAGTTCACGGAACAGATAGTCGAGAATGGACGTGGCGTTCTTGATGGCCTCGTTGCCGCGCACGGGACCTGCCGGTTCGAAACGCGTGAAGGTGAAGGCGTCGACGAACTCGTCAAGCGGCACGCCGTATTGCAGACCGACCGACACCGCAATGGCGAAATTGTTCATCAGCGATCGGAAGGCGGCGCCTTCCTTATGCATGTCGATGAAAATCTCGCCCAGACGGCCGTCGTCGTATTCGCCGGTCCGCAGATAGACCTTATGACCGCCGACCACGGCTTTCTGGGTATAGCCCTTGCGGCGATCCGGCAGACGCTCGCGGTCCGCCGAGGCGCGTACACGCTCGATCACGCGCTCGACGATGCGCTCGGTGACGACGGTGGCGCGCTGGACGGCGGGCTGATCGGACGCGACCGCCGCCAGCACTTCGTCCTGCTCGTCCTCGTCCTCGGCCAAGAGCTGGGCATTCAGCGGCTGCGAAAGCTTGGAGCCGTCGCGATACAGGGCGTTTGCTTTCAGGGCGAGACGCCAGGACAGGAGATAGGCCGCCTTGCAGTCCTCGACGGAGGCCTCGTTCGGCATGTTGATGGTCTTGGAGATGGCACCGGAGATGAACGGCTGTGCGGCCGCCATCATCCGGATGTGGCTTTCCACGGACAGGTACCGCGTGCCTTTGCGCCCGCAAGGCGAGGCGCAGTCGAACACCGGCAAATGCGCGGGGTCGAGACCCGGCGCTCCTTCGAGGGTCATCGCACCGCAGGCATATTCGTTCGCGGCGTCGATGTCGGCCTTGGCGAAGCCGATTTCGGCCAGGAGGTCGAAATCGGGAAGATCGAGTTGCTCCGCGGTAAGGCCCAGCGTACCGACGCAGAAGTCCTCCCCAAGGGTCCACTTGTTGAAGACGAACTTGATGTCGAAGGCGGATGAGACAGCCTTTTCGACCACGTCCAGCTTCTCGGGTGTGAAGCCTTTCTCCGCGAGGGCCTCGAGATTGACGCCGGGGGCGCCCTCGAGCGAACCGCGGCCGACGGCATAGTCGATGATCTGCTTGATCTCGGCTTCGTCATAGCCAAGCGCTTCAAGCGCCTGAGGCACCATGCGGTTGATGATCTTGAAATAGCCGCCGCCGGCGAGCTTCTTGAACTTCACCAAGGCGAAGTCCGGCTCGATACCCGTCGTGTCACAGTCCATGACGAGCCCGATCGTGCCCGTGGGCGCGATAACGGTGGCTTGGGCGTTGCGGTAGCCATATTGGCGTCCGAGTTCCAGCGCCTGATCCCAGGCACGCATGGCGTGGGTGAGGAGGCTCGGGTCGGGGCAGGCGGCATGGTCGAGCGGCACCGGCGGTGTCGACAGCTCCTCGTAGCCGTGCTGTTCGCCCCGTGACGCCCGCGCATGGTTGCGGATGACCCGCAGCATGTGCTCGCGGTTCGCCTCGTAGCCGGGGAAGGCTCCGAGCTCGCGGGCCATCTCCGCGCTCGTGGCATAGGACACGCCCGTCATGATCGCGCTCAGCGCGCCGCCAATGGCCCGGCCTTCGTCGCTGTCATAGGGGATGCCGGAGGCCATCAGGAGGCCGCCGATATTGGCGTAGCCCAGTCCAAGCGTCCGGTACTCGTAGGACAGCTGCGCGATCTGACGCGAGGGGAACTGCGCCATGGTGACGGCGATTTCCAGCACGACCGTCCACAGCCGGATGGCATGCTCGTAGCCTTCGACGTCGAAGCTGCCGTCCTTGGCGCGGAAGGCCATGAGGTTGAGCGAAGCAAGATTGCAGGCCGTGTCGTCCAGGAACATGTATTCGGAACAAGGATTCGAGGCATTGATCGGGCCCGCGGTGGGGCAGGTGTGCCAGTCGTTGATGGTCGAATGGAACTGGATGCCCGGATCGGCGCAGGACCATGCGGCATAGCCAACCTGGTCCCAAAGCTCCCGGGCCCTCACTGTCTTCGCGACGCCGCCGGTCTTGCGCAGGATCAGATCCCAATCGCCGTCTTCCTCGACGGCGGTCAGGAACTCGTCGGTGACGCGTACGGAGTTGTTCGAGTTCTGGCCCGCGACCGTACGGTAGGCCTCCGAATCCCAATCCGTGTCGTAAGTGGGAATCTCAAGCGAGGTGTAGCCCTGGCGCGCGAACTGGATGATGCGCCGGATCATGCTGTCCGGCACCTTTGCCTTGCGTGCCGCCTTGACCTCGCGCTTCAGCGCCGGGTTCTGCTTGGGATCGAAACAGCCGTCATTGTCGCTGTCGCAGTTGACACAAGCCCGCAGCACCGCGTTCAGACGGTCCGACAGAACCTTGGAGCCGGTGACAAGCGCGGCAACCTTCTGCTCTTCGTGGACCTTCCAATTGATGTAGGACTCGATGTCCGGGTGATCCATGTCGACCACCACCATCTTGGCCGCCCGGCGCGTCGTACCGCCGGACTTGATCGCGCCGGCGGCCCGGTCGCCGATCTTCAGGAAGCTCATCAGGCCGGAAGACTTGCCGCCGCCAGACAGGGGCTCGTTCTCGCCGCGCAGCGACGAGAAGTTGGTCCCGGTGCCCGAGCCGTATTTGAACAGGCGCGCCTCGCGCACCCACAGGTCCATAATGCCGTTCTCGTTGACGAGGTCGTCTTCGATCGACTGGATGAAGCAGGCATGCGGCTGGGGATGCTCGTAGGCGGACTCGGAGGCCTTCAGGATGCCGGTCTCGAAGTCCACATAGTAATGACCCTGGCTCGGCCCATCGATGCCGTAGGCCCAGTGCAGGCCCGTGTTGAACCATTGCGGGCTGTTGGGTGCGCCCATCTGCTTCGCCAGCATGTAGCGCATCTCGTCGAAGAAGGCCTCGGCGTCGTCTTCGGACGAGAAATAGCCGCCCTTCCAGCCCCAATAGGTCCAGGTTCCCGCCAAGCGGTCGAAGACCTGCCGCGCATCGGTCTCGCTGCCGAACCGATCGGCCTCCGGCAGCGCTTCCATCGCGTCCATATCGGGCACGGAGCGCCACAGCCAAGAGGGGACCGAATTCTCTTCGACGCGCTTCAGCTTCGCCGCGACGCCGGCCTTGCGGAAATATTTCTGAGCCAGAATGTCAGCCGCGACCTGGCTCCAATGGGTCGGCACCGAGAAGCTCTCGAGAGCGAACACCACCGATCCGTCCGGGTTCTTGATCTCGCTCGCACTCTCGCGAAACTCGATACCGGTGTATGGAGATTGCCCCCGCTCTGTAAAACGTCGTTGAATCCGCATCTTAGCTCATGCCCCCTTCGTGAATTTCGGCCCCAAATCGTGCGTCAGTGCGAACTTTCAGACTGAGCCGATTCGAACTCGCCCTCAACACCGGGCAATCAATATCTTGATGTTGAGAGGTTGAAATATACTAAACCCTGTGTGTGGGGATATGCAAAGAATGTGGATAGCCGGTGGATGAGCTGCAAGCACCGGCAGGGAAAACCACCACAAATCGGTCATTTGGCCCCTAGGGCTCTGCTCGGGGTCGACTCGGCGCACGCGTCTTCCAGCAGTGCATAACGTGTTGACGAGGCCACGACATATGGGGGTCGGGCGGTGGCCGTGGCGCAGAGCAGGGCATAAATCGCGTGCCCGCGCGGCCCTTCGTCCGCTGGACAGGGGCCCTGTGGGCGGGCCATAGTCGCTTATAGCGCACTGCACAAATTCGCGGCTGGGACGTGCGCATCCAATGGTGAAGGCTGACGATGGGACTCTTCAGTGACTTGTTTACCTGGTGGCACGGCGACACGCTGGGCACCCGGCTCTACACGTGGCGCAAGGGCGAGCGCGTCGGCGAGGACGGGCTTGGCAACGTCTACTACAAGGAGCGGAACGGCACGCGCCGCTGGGTGATCTACAAGAACCTCTCCGAGGCCTCGCAGATCCCGCCGGAATGGCACGCCTGGATCCACTTCATCACCAACGAGCCGCCCACGGACGAGGACTACAAGCCCCGGCCTTGGGAAGAGGCGCACCGCCCCAACCTGACCGGCACGTATGAAGCGTACCGGCCGCCGGGATCGGTCATGCGCCCGCGCGTGCAGGAGCAGCCGCTGGATTACGAACCCTGGTCGCCGGAATCCTCGTAAGACGATCCTCGAAGGCGAGTTCCTCGAAGCCAAGTAATGCACGGACCCATATCCGATACTCTTGAGGCTCATGCGGGCCCCCGCATGCTCCAACGCTGGTCTGCCTCCGACTTCGCGAAGAATGGGCAGTTCATCCAGGACATGGCCGGTCCCATCTTTGCGCTGCTCGCGCCCAAGCCCGGTGAGCGGATCCTGGATCTGGGCTGCGGCGACGGCACGCTGACCGCGGAAATCGAAGCCGCGGGCGCCGACGTGCTCGGGGTCGACAACAGCGTCGAGTTACTGGCGGTCGCCCGCATGAAGGGCCTCTCGGTGAAGCGTGCCGATGCCCATGAACTCGACTACGTCCAGGAGTTCGACGCGGTGTTCTCCAATGCCGCGCTGCATTGGATGCAAGACCCGGCCCTCGTCATCGATGGCGTGGCGCGGGCGCTGCGGCCGGGCGGCCGGTTCGTCGGAGAGCTCGGCGGTCACGGCAACATTGCTTCAATCGCCACGGCCTTGCGCGCCGTCGTCAAGGCGCGCGGCGGCGACCCCGCGCAAGCAGTGCGCTGGTACTTCCCGACGATGGAGGAGTACGGCGCGCTGCTGTCGAGCCACGGATTCATCGTGCGGGACATGGCGCTCGTGCCACGCTCGACACCCTCAAGGGGGACATGCAGGGCTGGCTCAGCACCTTCTGCCGGTTCTTCTTCGACAGGTTCGAAGAGCCGGAGCGCAGCGATGTCCTGGAGGAGGCGCTGGAGCTCTTGAGACCCTCGCTTTGCGACACGCAAGGCCGCTGGACGGTCAATCACATCCGGCTTCGCTTCAGCGCGGAGCGCACTCCGAGTTAATAAACGCCTAGGAAAGCTGGGGCATCTATGTCACACCGTTGCCTCAATGATCGCCCACGCGTGTCGTGAGTAGCGGTGTCGCTCCCGCCGGCAAGTTTGGCTTAGGAGCGTTGCTAGTCGCGATCCTGGGGGCGGAAGCGAGCGAAGAGATGGGCATCAAGGGGAGCAATAGGGGACAGCGATGGGCCGGCCGCGCCGCTTCGGCCGCGCTTGCAGCCTGTGCGTTGGCTCTTCCCGCAAGCTCCGCCGGCGCCGCGCCGATCGAGAACGAGACGGCCGTCTTCGCCGCCTTGGACAAGGTGACGGGCCGCATCCAGCATCTCGAGATTCCGATCGATCAGACCGTCGAGTTCGGTGCCCTGAGGGTAACGCCGCGCATCTGTAATTCGCGGCCGCTCACGGAGAAGCCCGATACGGCGTCCTTCGTCGAAGTAGACGAGGTCAAGTTGACGGGCGAACAGCAGCGCATTTTTACCGGCTGGATGTTTGCCGAAAGCCCAGGCCTTCACGCGGTCGAGCACCCTGTGTTCGATGTCTGGCTGACGAAGTGCAAGGATCCGATCGGCGGTCCGCCGCCCGAAAGCGCGGAGACCGAATCCGAAGAGGCACCGGAGGAAGCAGCGGCCGCCGAACAGGCGCCTGCACCGGCCCCGCCGCCTCAAGCGGCTCAGCCGTCCCGTCCTGCCGCACCGCCGCCCGCTGCCCGGCAGCAGCAACGGCCCCTTCTTCCTTGGCTACAACGCTAACGTCGCTGCGGTGCTAAGGGCGACCAGGCGCTGAAGCCCGGCTGACCAGTTCCAGGATCTCGGCAGGATCCGTATCGACGGGCAGGGCGGCAAACGAAGCCGCGGCCATATCCGCGCTATCGCCGCTACCATCTGCACTACCGTTGCCCAGGTCGCAGTCCAACGCCTCTTCCAAAAGCTGCTGAAAGACCTGCCGGCTGATCTCGATGGCGCCGAATTGCGCGAGGTGGTCGGTGATGAACTGTGTGTCGAGCAGGGTGAAGCCGCCGTATTTCAGGCGCGCGACCAGATAGACGAGTGCGATCTTGCTGGTGTCCCGTGCCCGGGAAAACATGCTCTCACCGAAGAACGCCCGGCCCAGATGGACACCGTAGAGTCCGCCCGTCAGCGCACCGTCCTGCCAGACCTCGACCGTGTGGCAATGTCCGAGCGCGAACAGCTCCCCATAGAGGCTGCGAATGCGGCTGTTGATCCAGGTGCTGCGGCGGCCGGATCGCGGTTCGGCGCAGCCGTCGATCACGGCGTCGAAGTCGTTGTCGATCCTGACTTCATAGCCGCCTCGGCGGATTGTCTTGGCGAGGCTCCTGGAGACGTGCACCGCATCCAGCGGCAGGATCCCGCGGCGCTCGGGCTCGATCCAATAAAGCGCGTTGTTGTCCGCGCTTTCCGCCATCGGAAAGATGCCGCACGAATACGCCTTCAGCAGAACCTGCGGCGTGATCTCGATCGTGACGTCGTCCAGAGAGGTCATGACCCAAGAGTCCCCGACGCGGGAGCATCTGGCAAGTACCTGTCAGACGGCTTGGTGGAGGACAGTTGGCCCGCGTGATGCGGCCTAGCGCTCGCCGTTCGGCGCCAGATGGTCCTCGAGCCAATGGATATCGTAATGGCCGTTGACGATGTCCGGCTCATGGATGAGCGAGGAGAACAAGGGAATGGTCGTCTCGATGCCATCGACCACGAATTCTCCCAAGGCCCGCTTGAGACGCATGAGGCACTCATTGCGATTTCGCGCGTGCACAATGAGCTTGCCGATCAGGCTGTCGTAATATGGAGGGATCGTGTAACCCGCATACGCGCCTGAATCGACCCGGACACCGAGACCGCCCGGCGGATGGAAATGGGTGATGGTGCCCGGAGAGGGCCGGAATGTGAGCGGGTTCTCCGCGTTGATGCGGCACTCGATGGCATGCCCCTCGAAACGAACGTCTTCCTGCTGGATCGTCAGCGGGGCGCCCGAGGCGATCCGTATCTGTTCGATCACGAGATCGAGCCCTGTGATCATCTCGGTCACGGTGTGCTCCACCTGGAGTCGCGTGTTCATTTCGATGAAATAGAACTCGTTGTTCTCGTAAAGAAACTCCACCGTGCCGACGCCGCGATACTTCAACTCGCGCATGGCGCTGGCCACGATCTCGCCGATGCGCACGCGTTCGCTCTCGTTCAGCGCGGGCGAGGGGGCTTCTTCCCAGAGCTTCTGATGCCGCCGTTGGATGGAGCAATCGCGCTCGCCTAAGTGAATGGCGTTGCCGTTGCCATCGGCGAGAACCTGCACCTCGATGTGGCGCGGCTTGCCGAGATACTTCTCCAGGTAAACCGTATCGTCGCCGAAGGCGGCGCCGGCCTCCGTGCGGGCCGTGCTGAGGGCCGCTTCGAGTTCGTAGTCGAAATGGGCGAGCTTCATGCCGCGGCCGCCGCCGCCGGCGGAGGCCTTCACCATCACCGGGTAGCCGATTTCCTCGGCGACGACTTTCGCGGTCTCGAAATCGGAGATGGGGCCGTCCGATCCGGGCACGACCGGAATGCCAAGGGCCTTCGCGGTTTCCTTGGCTTTGATTTTGTCGCCCATGATGCGCACGTGCTCGGCAGTCGGGCCGATGAACGTGATGCCGTGCTCTTCGAGGATTTCGGCGAAACGGGCGTTCTCGGCCAGAAAGCCGTAGCCGGGGTGAACGGCATCGGCGCCTGTGATCTCGCAGGCCGCGACGATCGCAGGGATATTGAGATAGCTCTCCTTGGCTTGCGGCGGGCCGATACAAACGCTTTCGTCGGCGAGGCGCACATGCATGGCGTGCGCATCGGCGGTCGAGTGGACGGCGACGGTGGAAATGCCGAGTTCTTTGCAGGCTCGCTCGATGCGAAGCGCGATCTCTCCCCGGTTGGCGATCAGGATCTTGTCGAACATTTCTGTCTGGCTGTTCCTACTCGATCACGACGAGGGGTTCGCCGAACTCGACCGGCTGTCCGTCCTCGACGAGAATTGCCGTGACCTTGCCGGACTGAGGCGAGGGGATGTGGTTCATCGTCTTCATCGCTTCGATAATGAGAAGCGTCTGACCCGACTTTACCGAGCTGCCGATTTCGATGAATGGCGCCGCTCCAGGCTCGGGAGAGCGATAAGCGGTTCCCACCATCGGTGAGGAGACCGAGCCCGGATGGGCACCCGCGTCCTCCGACGGCGTGCGGCGCTTCGGCTCCGCATGCTCAACTGCGGCTGGTGCAGGCGCTGCAGCGACGGCCGCCGCCGTCACATTGACGTTGCGCGCGACGCGGAAGCGGCGTCCGTCGATTTCGATCTCGATTTCCGTCAGGCTGGTTTCATCTAGAAGCGTCGCGAGCTCCCTGATGAGGTCCGTATCGAGGCTTCCCCCGTCTTTTGTCATTGGCGTCCTTTCATGGTCGTCGTCCCCTCAGGCGTCGGAAATCGCGGAGGCCAGAGCCTCGATCGCGAGTTCGTAGCCAAGGCCACCGAAACCGCAGATTACCCCTTCGCGGCCCCGGAAATATAGGATTGGTGGCGGAATGCTTCGCGCCTGAAGATATTCGATAGGTGAACCTCGACGACAGGCACGTCGCAGGCAAGCAATGCATCGAGCATGGCTATTGAAGTATGCGAATAGGCGCCCGCGTTGACGATGAGGCCGGCACCCCTGGTGCGTGCCTCTTGGATCCAGTCCACAAGCTCGCTCTCGCCGTTGCTCTGCCGGAACTCGACCGCAAGCCCCAGCGCCTCGGCCTTGCGGGTGCAGCGCTGCTCCAGATCGGCCAGGGTCTCGGTTCCGTAGACCTCCGGTTCGCGAGTCCCCAGCAGGTTCAGGTTCGGGCCATTCAGGATGTAGATCGGCTTGGCCATGGTGAATTCCCGGTGGGCGATCCAGGGCTTACGCGCCCCGGCCTGTAGATTCAGACAGAGCCGCGCGCGAAATTGGCGAAATGCAGTGCGGCAGCGGGCCGTTTATCAGCTTTTTGGAACTTGAGCAAAAACCGTTGAGCCCCCGATAGGCGCTTGAGCGCCTCGGGGACCCGTGCCTGGCCTCAGATCAGATGTCAGCAGCTGGTCTTGCAGCCCTCTTTGCGGATGACCTCGACGTTCTCGACCAGCTGGTCATACAGATCGTCCGGCGCGCCCGGAATAGTGCGGTCTCCGATCAGGTAGAGCGGGGTGCCCTGGAGTCCGAGACTCTGCGCCAGCGCATAGGCTTCGGCGAGGCCGTCCGCGACCTCCTGGCCCTCCATGTCCTTCTCGAGCTGAGGCACGTCGAGCCCGAGTTCGTTGGCGATCCGCAGAACCTTCTCCTTGTTGGCCTTGCCCGGCTCGCTGAAGAGCTTCTGGTGCATCTCGAGATATTTGCCCTGCATCTTGGCGGCGAGGGCGCCCTTGGCTGCATCCTCGGAGTCCCCGCCGAAGATGGGGAGTTCCTTGAAGACGACGCGGACCTTGTCGTCGTTGTCCGTCAGCTTCATCACGTCCGGCATCGCACGGCGGCAATAGCCGCAATTGTAGTCGAAGAACTCGACCACGGTGACGTCTCCATCGGGGTCGCCGGCCGTGAAGGACTTGTCCGAGCGGAACAGAGCGTCGGCGTTCTCACTGATGGCCTTGTTCTGCTGCTGATCCTGCTCCTCCTGCTGGCGCCGGTCGAGTTCGGTCGTCATGGCGACGAGGATCTCTGGGTTCTTCGTGAGATACTCTTGGACGACGTCTTCGATGGCCTTCTTGTCGGAGATGCCGCCCGAGAGACTGGCGGTCGCGGTGCTGTCGCGCCAAACGACAAGGACGGTGGCGGCGCTCACAATAGCGGCGACGACCGCTGCGACGAGGGCGGTGGCCAGGCCAGTCTTAAAGGTCATACTGAGGTCTCCGAAAGTTTGCGTGGGCCCTACGCATCATTTTTTGCGTTCGGGCATTTTGAAATCGAGAATGTCTTGGGCGCGCAGCCATTGCGGCGTGCCGCCCGGTAAACCGTCTTGTGCCCTCTTGGCCATCATCTGGGCCTCGCGCAGGCGTCCTTCATAGAAATAGGCCTCCGCAGACGCAAGCGAGGCACGGGCCAGGAAGTTTTGCCGCGCGCCGGAAGCCTGAGCTTGATCGCCCTTGCGACCGTACGCCATCGCAAGTTGACGGTAGCCCATAGCCGATTGCGGTTCCTGCACCAAGGCTTTCTTCAGGTTGCGGATGACCTCGTCGAGATAGCGCTTGTCTTCTGTGCTGAGCATGGCTTGCGCCAGCATGATCTGAATCAGCGCCTCGTGGGGGGCGAGCTCCACGGCCTTCCGCAAAGGCTCGATTGCTTCCCGGCCTCGGCCGCTTTCGAACAGAAACTGGCCTTTGGTCTCATAGAAATACGGCCATCGCGGCTGGGCCTCGATCAGCTCATTGAGATACGGCATGGCGGCGTCAACGCCCGACTTCCGATAGGTCGCGATCGCGCGGGCATAGGTGGCCGCCAGCGTATCGTCGTCCTTGTAGCGGTTCAGGGACGCTTCGGGCTTCTCCAGGAAGCCGGACAGCTTGGCGCGCATGAGGTCGTGCCGGTATTGAAGCTCCGGCGGATCTTTGACGTCGTAGTAGGGGCTCTGTTCCACCAGGGTCCGAAGTTGCGAGATACGCGTCTGCGGGAGTGGGTGGGTCATCAGGTAAGGATTGATCCCCTGAATGCCCCGCATCTTGTCGGCCAGCACGTCGAAGGTCTCGATCATGCCGCGTCCCGATTGGCGCGTCGCGTTCAGAAACGTCATGGCGGCTTGGTCGGCGGAGGATTCTTCGGTCTGGCGGTATGCCAGGAAGCTGCGCATCGCCGCATCGGTGCCGCCGGCCATCGCACCCATGCCGAGCTGGCCCGCAGACGGAACGCCGGCGAGACTTCCGCCGATCGCCGCGGCCAAGCCCAGAATCTGCAGCGCCATGGCCGTCGATTTCATTTGCGAAACCTGCGAGCGCAATCGCGCCAAGTGACCGCCGGTGATATGGCCGGTCTCGTGCGCGATGACGCCGATCACCTGGTTCGGCGTATCCGAAATCATGAGCGTTCCGGCATGCATGAACATGTTGTGGCCATCGACGACGAAGGCGTTGAAGTTCTTGTCGTTGACGAGGTGGATCTTGATGTTCTGTGAGCCGAGACCGGCGGCCCGGAAGATCGGTCCAGCGTATTCGCGGATCAGCGCCTCGGTTTCGGCGTCGCGAATAATACCGCCGGCGTTCGCGACGCTGGGCGCGACCAGTCCTGCAACCAGGGTCGCCGTCAGCGCCAAACGCGACAACGGTGGTCTGCGTCGGGAAGAGGGCTCTGCCGTGAGTTTGGCCAGGATCGGCATGATGGACGTGATCGTATTGGCTCGGCTGTTTTGCGCAAAGACGCAGTTTTATTTTGCCTCACGAGGGGGCTACGTTGGCACGCCGTTAATGGCCCCCGCCATTGCCAAGGTCGTTTTGCTTGGGGCCTGATTACGGCGACAACGTGACACCCGCCAGCCTGCTATCCATCAACAATGCGCGAGGAGCGCAAGCCGTGAGCAGTCCGTCCGAGTTTTCATCGTTACCCCGGCCGCCGGCTGCAAGCCGCCAGATCGATCCGTTCATCGTCATGGACGTGATGCGCGAGGCGAACCGGCGCGAGGTGGCCGGTGAAGACATCATCCACATGGAGGTGGGACAGCCCGCGACCCCGGCGCCCCGCGCGGCCCGCGAACGCGTCGTGCAGGCCATGGCGGAGCATAATCTCGGCTACACGCTGTCGCTCGGGCTCCCGGAGCTGCGGGAGCGGATCGCCGCCTATCTCAGGGCGCGTTACGGCGTCGACATGGGGCCTGAGCGCATCGTCGTCACGGCGGGTTCGTCCGCCGGCTTCGTGCTGGCCTTTCTCGCCGTGCTCGACCATGGCGACAGCTTCGGTTTGCCGTCGCCGGGCTATCCCTGCTACCGCCAAATTCTGAAAGCGCTCGGGTTTCGCCCGCATCTGATCGAAACGTCCGGCGCCGGACGCTGGATGCCGACCGTGGCTGATGTCGAGGCGCTGGGGGCTTCGGGCGCAGCGGGCTTGCTGCTGGCGAGCCCCAACAACCCCACCGGCACCATGACGCGGCGCGCGCGCTTGAAGGAGCTGGCCGAGGCCTGTGCACGGCAGGGCCTCTGGCTGATTTCCGACGAGATCTATCACGGCCTCGAATATGAGGCGGCTGCGGAGACGGCGCTTGCCTATTCGGACTCCGCCATCGTGGTGAATAGCTTCTCGAAGTATTTCAGCATGACCGGCTGGCGCGTGGGCTGGCTCGTCGTGCCCGAAGCCTTGACGCGGACTATCGAGCGGCTGGCGCAGAACCTCTATATCGCGCCGCCCACGGTGTCTCAGGTCGCAGCGCTTGGCGCCTTCGACGGCATCGACGAACTCGAAGAGATCAAGAGCCGCTATGCGCGGAACCGTTCGCTCTTGCTGAACGAACTGCCGCCGGCCGGGCTCTCGAACATTCTGCCTGCGGACGGCGCGTTCTACCTTTACGCCGATGTCCGAGACTTGACCGATGACAGTGCGGCGTTCGCGCAAGCCATGTTGCGAGAGATCGGCGTCGCCACGACGCCGGGGATCGATTTCGATCCCGAGCGAGGACGGTCTTATCTCCGGCTGAGCTATGCGGGGGCGGAGCGCGAGATGCGCGAAGCCGCAAGGCGCATCACCGCGTGGCTGAAGACGCGCTGACGCCGGGCTTGCCGGTGGACAGCGCAAGAAAAGCGACCCGTGCACGAAAAGAGGCGCCCGAAGGCGCCTCTAATACGGTCTTGCTCTGAAGCGATCGGCGAACTCTAGCCGCGCGACCACCAGCCCTTGCGCTGGGGCGCGGGCTCCTTGTCGCCCTCGCTCTCGATACGAATTTCAGGCTTGGGCTCGGACGCGACCGGCTCGTCACGCGACGATGCGATGCTGAGCGCCGGTTCCGTCTCTCGCGGCGCGGGCTCGGCCTGTTGTTCGGCGTGATCTTCGTCCGGCTCGTCGGCGTTTGTCTCGGCAACGTACTCGCTGACCGAGACCTCACGAACGGGCGTGTCCTCGGAAGAGTTGTCATCCGTTGGGGCGTCGCCGCCTTGTTCGTGCTCGTCCCGCGTTTCCGCATTGAGTGCGGCAACGGGTGCAGCACTCTTGTCAGCGGTCTCCGACTCCGCCGGGTTCGTCTCGGCGTCCGCGACGGCCTCGTCACCTTGGCCATCCTGCTGGTCGGCCGACTGCTCCGCGCCATTACGCTGACCGCGCCCGCGTCCGCGCCGGCCGCCACGGCGGCCTCTGCGGCGTGACTTCCGGGGCTGCTGCTCGGAATCGCCGTCGGCTGCTTCATTGTCCGAACCGCTGGCCGCTGCTTCGTCGTCCGAGGACGAGGTCTCGCTCGTCTGACCCTCGGTGTCGCCATCGCTTTCGCCGCGGCCACGGCCACGTCCACGCCGCCGGCGCGAGCGCCGCTTGCCGGACTCGCCGTCGCCGTCTTCGGATTGCGCGCCTTCTTCGCGATGATGCGCCCAATCCATATGGATCACGGCGCTGTCGCCGGTTGCCGGGCCGCCTTCCGTCGAACGCTCGATGACGAACTGCGGAATATGCAGGTCCTTGTCGGCCTCGACCGTGATGGGCACGCTGTAACGTGCTTCGATATCCTTCAGATGCGCGCGCTTCTGATTGAGGATGTAGAGCGCAACATCTACCGCGGTGGTGGCACTCAGCGGCACGACACCGTCGGTGATCAGCCGGTCTTCGATCGAACGCAGAATGTCGAGCGCGACCGACTCCACCGAGCGCACGATGCCGGTGCCTTGGCACATGGCGCAGGCATTGGTCGAGCCCTCCAGAACGCCGGTCCGCAGGCGCTGGCGCGACATCTCCAACAGGCCGAAGGCGCTGATGCGTCCAACCTGGATGCGGGCCCGGTCGTTCTTCAGCGCGTCTTTCAAGCGACGCTCGACTTGCCGGTTGTTGCGCCGCTCATCCATGTCGATGAAATCGATCACGATGAGGCCTGCCAGGTCGCGCAGGCGCAGTTGCCTCGCGATCTCCTCGGCCGCTTCCATATTGGTCTTGAGCGCGGTGTCCTCGATATTGTGCTCGCGCGTCGCCTTGCCCGAGTTCACGTCGACGGCCACCAAGGCTTCGGTTTGGTTGATGACGATGTAGCCGCCGGACCGAAGCGTCACTTGCGGTGAGAACATCGCTGCCAATTGCCGCTCGACCTGATACCGGATGAAGATCGGTTCGGGTTCCTTGTAGGGCTTCACGTTCTTGGCATGGCTTGGCATGAGCATGCGCATGAAGTCCTTGGCCTCCCGGTAGGCGTCGTCACCGGCAACCAGAACCTCGTCGATATCCTTGTTGTAGAGATCGCGGATCGAGCGCTTGATCAGGCTGCCTTCCTCGTAAACGAGGGCAGGGGCCGTCGAACCCAAGGTGAGATCGCGGACCGTCTCCCATAGGCGCAGGAGGTAGTCGTAGTCGCGTTTGATTTCGGTCTTGGTCCGCTGGGCGCCGGCCGTGCGGATGATCAGCCCCATTCCTTCCGGCACCTCGAGTTCGCCTGCGATCTCGCGCAGACGCTTCCGATCCGTCGGTTGGGTGATCTTGCGGGAGATACCGCCGCCCCGCGCCGTATTCGGCATCAGGACCGTGTAACGACCCGCAAGAGAAAGATACGTGGTCAGCGCCGCGCCCTTATTGCCGCGCTCTTCCTTCACCACCTGAACCAGAATGATCTGGCGGCGCCGAATGACCTCTTGGATCTTATAGGGACGGCCGCGTCTGCGGCGAGCACGTTCGGGCAGTTCCTCGAGCGCATCCTCCGAACCGACCGACTCGACGCGATCCTTGGCCGACCTGCGGCGGCTGCCGCGCTCGTCGTCGTCGCCGTCCGTGTCGTCGTCGTCGGACTCGTCGTCGTCGGAATCCTCGTCGTCGTCGGACTCCTCGTCCGAGTCTTCGCCGTGATCGGTGTCCGCATCGACGTCGTTTTCGTCGGCGGCGTCCTCGTCAGAGGATTCCGGCTTGCGCGCCTCGATGGCGTTCTCGTCAGATGGGTCTTCGCTCCGCGGCGCCTCATCGGCGTCGCCAGCCTCGGCATCCTCTTCCTGGGCCGGGGGCTCGGCGGGCTCTGAGACTTCGTGGGTTAGGTCGGAGGCCTCGAGTTGGATGTCGGAGCCGTCATTGTCGTCGCGGTCGTCGCGCGGCGTCGTATCGACCTCGTCATCGTCGTCGAACTCGAATGTGGCGATCGGAAGCGCGTCCGCGGGGGATGTTTCTTCGTCCGCCGCCGTTTCCTGCTTGCGGGTCTCTCTACGGGGTTCGCCACGACCGCGGCCACGGCGCCGGCGCCCGCGCCGACGTCCGCCGCTCGACGCGGCGTCGTCCTCCGCAGCCTCCTCGGCAGAGGCGCGGCTTTGTTCGGCGGCCTCCTCTTCGAGGAGCGCTTGGCGATCCGCAACAGGGATCTGATAATAATCAGGATGAATTTCAGAAAATGCCAAGAAACCGTGCCGATTTCCGCCGTAATCGACGAACGCGGCCTGGAGAGACGGCTCTACTCGCGTGACTTTCGCGAGATAGATATTACCTCTTAGCTGTTTTTTTACTTGCGGATTCGTAATCAAATTCCTCGACACGATTTCCCTTTACGACGACCCGGGTCTCCTCCGGATGCGCCGCATCGATAAGCATCTTGTTTGCCATGTTGTATGTTCTCCGCCGCGCGGCGTTCGGCGGTGAACGGCGTCAGCCGTTTCGCCGGGCCCGGGCCTAAGGGCCGCGCGGACCTAATGTCAGTCGTCCATGAATCCAGGCGATGCCCCGCCGAGAGCCCGTTTGCGGGGCTTCGGGAGCGGACTGTGTCAGCCGCCGAGCATAAAGGGGCAATGGGAAAGCACCGTGATTACGGTAGCTTATCTGGCCGCCCTGACTCTGCATCGCGATTTCCTAAGTGGCCGCAATTAAAACGCTGCGGCCCGTTCTGTGCTAAGGCGGCACGTATTCCTTTAATTGCCGCCGCATTCCTGCGTCAGAGCCGCTTTTTCTAGGCCCGACGCGCCAAATTGGTTCTGCCCGTCCCGCC